>JANORD010000036.1:0-4194 GCA_031415095.1 Lysobacteraceae bacterium | reverse complement strand
ACCGGCGGAACCGCCATGGCGCTGCGCGAGGCCGGCATCGCGGTCACCGACGTCCGCGACGTCACGGGCTCCCCGCAAATCATGGATGGCCGGGTCAACACCCTGCATCCGGCCATCCACGGCGGCCTGCTGGGCCGCAGTGGCACCGATGACGCGGTGATGGCGCAGCACGGCATCGCGCCCATCGACCTGCTGGTGGTCAACCTCTATCCGTTCGAAGCCACCGTGGCGCGCGCAGACTGCGCGTACGACGACGCCATCGAGAACATCGACATCGGCGGCCCGGCGATGCTGCGCGCTGCCGCCAAGAACCACGCGCGGGTCAGCGTAGTGGTGGACCCGGCCGATTACGGCGCACTGCTTGAATCGCTGGCGCAGGGCGGCAGCACCGCCGCGCAGCGCCGCACGTACGCCGCCAAGGCCTACGCGCACACCAGCCACTACGACGGCCAGATCACGCAGTGGCTGTCGCCCAGGGCCGCCGATCCGGCGACGCCGGAGGCCTGGCCGCACACCTTCAATGTGTCGCTGGGCCTGGCCTCGGCGCTGCGCTACGGCGAGAACCCGCACCAGCGCGGCGCGCTGTACGTGGAGAAGGACGCGCCGCAGGGCATCGTCGCCACGGCGCGCTTCCTGCAGGGCAAGGAGCTGAGCTACAACAACCTGGCCGATGCCGATGCTGCGCTGGAATGCGTCAAGGCTTTCGACGCGCCAGCCTGCGTGATCGTGAAGCACGCCAACCCCTGCGGCGTGGCCGTGGCGGCCGACCTGATGACCGCCTACGACCGCGCCTACGCCGTGGACCCCACCTCGGCCTTCGGCGGCATCATCGCCTTCAACCGCGAGCTGGATGCCGCCACGGCGGCGGAAATCCTCAAGCGTCAGTTCGTGGAAGTGGTGATCGCGCCGTCCATTGCCGCCGACGCGCTGCCGCATTTCGCCAAGAAAGCGAACGTGCGCGTGCTGGCCTGCGGCGAGCTGCGCGCCGTCAGCGGCCTGGAATACAAGCGCATCGCCGGCGGCCTGCTGGTGCAGGACGCCGACACCGACGCACTCGGCGCTGCCGATCTGAAGATCGTCTCGAAGGTCGCGCCCAGCGCCGCCCAGCTGCGCGACCTGCTGTTCGCCTGGAAAGTGGCGATGTACGTGAAATCCAACGCCATCGTCTACGCCCGCGACCTGCAGACCATCGGCATCGGCGCCGGCCAGATGAGCCGCGTGGTGAGCGCCAAGATCGCCGGCATCAAGGCCGAAGAAGCCGGGCTGGTGGTGCCGGGCTCGGTAATGGCCTCGGATGCCTTCTTCCCGTTCCGCGACGGCATTGATGCCGCCGCTGCCGCTGGCATCGCTGCCGTGATCCAGCCCGGCGGTTCGATGCGCGACGCCGAAGTGATCGCCGCCGCCGACGAACACGGCATGGCGATGGTGTTCACCGGCCGCCGGCATTTCCGCCATTGAGGTGATGCGCATGAAAGTCCTGGTCATCGGCTCCGGCGGCCGCGAGCACGCGCTGGCCTGGAAGCTGGCGCAATCGCCGCGCGTGAGCGAAGTGCTGGTGGCACCGGGCAACGCCGGCACCGCCACCGAGCCGCGCTGCCGCAACGTGGCGGTGAACGCCACCGATATCGCCGGCCTGCTGCGCCTAGCCGCCGAGGAAGGCGTGGACGTAACGGTGGTGGGCCCGGAAGCGCCGCTGGTGCAGGGCGTGGTGGACCAGTTCCGCGCCGCCGGCCGCCGCATCTTCGGACCCAGCGCCGCCGCCGCACAGCTCGAGGGCAGCAAGGCCTACGCCAAGGATTTCCTGGCGCGCCACCGCATCCCGACCGGGTACTACGCCGTGTTCGAAGACACCGCGCTCGCCCTGCAGCACGTGCGCGACCACGGCGCGCCGATCGTGATCAAGGCCGATGGCCTGGCCTCAGGCAAGGGCGTGGTGGTGGCGATGACGGTGGAGGAAGCGGAAGCCGCGATCGTGGACATGCTCGAAGGCGAGGCCTTCGGCGAGGCCGGTGCGCGGGTGGTGATCGCGGAATTCCTGGACGGCGAAGAGGCCAGCTTCATCTCGATGGTGGACGGCCGCACCGCGCTGCCCATGGCCACCTCGCAGGACCACAAGCGGGTGGGCGACGGCGACACCGGGCCCAACACTGGCGGCATGGGTGCGTATTCGCCGGCACCGGTGGTCACGCCCGAGGTGCACGCGCGGGTGATGCGCGAAGTGGTGGAGCCGACGGTGCGCGGCATGATCGCCGACGGCATCCCGTTCACCGGTTTTCTTTACGCCGGGCTGATGATCAGCGCCGACGGCACGCCCAGGGTGATCGAGTACAACGTGCGCTTCGGTGACCCGGAAACCCAGCCGGTGATGCTGCGCCTGCGCAGCGACCTGCTGGACCTGGTGGAAGCCGGCATCGACGGCCGGCTGGATGTCGTGCAGGCCGACTGGGACCCGCGCCCCAGCGTGGGCGTGGTGATGGCTGCGGAAAACTACCCCGGCACGCCGCGCACCGGCGACGTCATCACCGGCTTGGACGCGGCACCGGGCACCGACACCAAAGTCTTCCACGCCAGCACCCAACTGGTGGACGGCGAAGTCCGCACCGCCGGCGGCCGCGTCCTGTGCGCCTGCGCCCTGGGCAACACCATCGCCCAAGCCCAACACCGCGCCTACCTCGCCGTCGCCCACATCGACTGGCCCGGCGAATTCCACCGCCACGACATCGCCTGGCGCGCCCTCGCCCGCGAAACGGTGTCAGAGTGAGTTCCCAGAACGGTGTCAGAGTGAGTTCCTGAGATGGCGCACAACCAGTTCGAACTGCTCAAGCAGCGGCGCTTCCTGCCCTTCTTCCTGACCGCAGCGCTGGGCGCGTTCAACGACAACGTCTTCCGCAACGCCATGCTCGGGCTGATCATCGCCTTGGGCCTGAGCAACGAGCAGGTGGCGCTGTATTCCAACCTGGCGCCGGCGCTGTTCATCCTGCCCTACTTCCTGTTCTCGGCCACCGCCGGGCAAATCGCCGAAAAGTACGAGAAAGCAGCACTGATCCGCGTCACCACCGCGATGGAGATCGGCATCATGTCGGTGGCCGCGGTGGGCTTCGTGATGGGCTGGCCGGCGCTGCTGCTGGTGGTGCTGTTCCTCACCGGGCTTCAGTCCACGCTGTTCGGGCCGGTGAAGTATTCGATCCTGCCGCAGGTGCTGCGCCCGGAGGAGCTGACCGGTGGCAATGGGCTGATCGAGATGATCACTTCGATCTCGATCCTGCTGGGGATGATCACCGGCATCGTGCTGCTGATGGACGCTGAATCGGGCCCCGCGCTGGCCGCGGGCGCAGTGATCGCGCTGGCCGTGGTGGGGCACCTGGTGAGCCGCGCCATCCCGCGCGCCCCGGCCGGCGCGCCCGACCTGGAAGTGAACTGGGTGCCGGTGAAAGAGACGCTGGGCGTGATGCGCCTGATGCGCAAGCAGCGCTCGGTGCGCAACGCGGTGCTGGGCATTTCTTGGTTCTGGTTCGTGGGCACGGCGCTGTCGGCGCAATTGCCCAACTACGCCGAGGTTTACCTGGGCGCGGCCGACGGCAACCTCACGGTGTACCTGCTGTGCCTGGCGCTGTTTTCGGTGGGCACGGGCGTCGGCTCGCTTCTGTGCGAAAAACTTTCCGGCCGCACGGTGGAAATCGGCTTGGTGCCGCTGGGCGCGCTGGGCATCACGGCGTTCGCGCTCGACCTGTACTTCGCCCGTTCGGGCGTGGCGCCGGTGGGTGGGCTGGATGCCGCGGGGTTCATCGCCCAGCCGGGCAGTTTTCGCATCATGTTCGACTTGACCATGATCGGCATGTTCGCCGGCTTCTTTGTGGTGCCGCTGTTCGCGCTGGTGCAGGCGCGCACGCCGCGCGATGAACTTTCCCGAGTCATTGCCGCCACCAACGTCCAGAACGCGGTGTTCATCGTGGCGGCGGCGATGCTGAGCCTGCTGGTGCAGCAGAAGCTGGAGTGGAGCATCCCGCAGGTGTTCCTGGCGGTGGCGGTGCTCAACGCGGTGGTGACGCTGTGGATCTTCAGCATCGTGCCCGAGTTCTTCATGCGCTTCCTGGCCTGGGCCTACGTGCGCCTGATGTACCGGATCCGCAGCCAGGGCGTGGAAGAGTTCGTGCCCGACGAGGGGCCAGCGCTTCTGGTGTGCAACCACGTGAG
>JANORD010000035.1:0-9087 GCA_031415095.1 Lysobacteraceae bacterium | reverse complement strand
GCCAGCACCGGCATCGAATACAGGCCGTTGAGTCGCTGCAGGGTGTCAACGATGCTGCGCGAGTTCTCGTAGACCGGCACGATCATCAGCGAGCCGATGGTGAACACCACGGCCACCCACTGCCCCACCCGCTTCACGTCCGCCTTGGGATTGATGTAGCGGATGTGCAGGTCGCACGAATACAGCGCCGATGCGGAATTCAGGCACGAGTTGTAGCTCGACAGCACCGCGCCGGCGATAACCGCGGCGAACGCGCCCGACAGCCAGGGCGGCAGCACGTCAGCCACCAGGCGACCATAGGCGCTGTCGCCGACGTCGCCGTAAAGCTTGAAGGCAATGATGCCCGGCAGCACCACGATCAGCGGCATCACCAGCTTGAAGGCGGCGGCGGCGTACAGGCCCTTCTGCGCCTCGCGCACCGAGCGCGCCGCCAGCGCGCGCTGGGCGATCACCATGTTGGTGCCCCAGTAGAAGAAATGGATGAAGACCATGCCGGTGAGCAGGGTGGTCCAGGGAATGTCCGACTCCGGACCGCCCCACATGGTGAGCCGTTCGGCCGGGACGCCGCTGAGGTCGAAATCCACCGCCGCCAGCGCCAGCACCGTCACCGTGCCGCCCAACACCAGCAGGCCGATGCCGTTGAAGGTGTCGGAGATGGCGATGGCGCGCAGCCCGCCGAAAAAAGCATAGGCCAGGCCAACGATCGCGTAGAAGCTGGCGATCTGGAAGATGCTCAGCTGCGGGCTGAACATCGATTTCATGAACAGCGATCCGGTGTACAGCACCACCGGCAGCAGGATGAAGAGGTAGCCGGCCAGGAACAGGATGGACACCAGCGCGCGCAGCCCGGCGTCGCCCAGCCGGCGCTCGATCAGCTCGGGCGTGGTGGTGCAGCCGTGCTTGTAATACAGCGGCACCAGCACGTGGGCCAGGATCAGCAGGCCGGCAATGGCGCCAAACTCCCACCACGCCACCAGCGCCACCTGGGCGCCGTTCATGCCGACGATCTGTTCCGCGCTGATGTTGGTCAGCAGCAGCGAGCCGGCGATGTAAGGCCAGGCCAGGGTGCCGCCGGCCAGGTAGTAATCCTTGGAGTCGTTGCTGTCGCGCACCGCGCCACGGCAGCGCCACCAGGTGGCCAGGGCCACTACGGCAGTGAGCGCGAAGAAAATGATCAACTGAATTGCAAACGCCGACATACCAAGCCTCCCCAGGCCGAAGTGACCAATACCATAACGCCCAGGCCAAGCCCCGGTGCCGGGCCGGCGCATGAATACGGTAGTCCTTATGACGCACTGGTGTCGCGCACGGCGGCGCTGGGCTATGAATACGATTGCAGCGGTATCGGCGCCCCACGCCCCCCGCTAAGCTCTCCCGACGACGGGCGAGGGACTACGCCACGGAGCAGGCGACATGGAAACACCAGGCTGGTGGCGCGGCGCCGTCATCTACCAGATCTACCCGCGCAGCTTCCTGGACGTCAACGGCGACGGCGTGGGCGACCTGCGTGGGATCGAGGACAAGCTCGACTACGTGGCCAGCCTGGGCGTGGACGCCATCTGGATCTCGCCCTTCTTCCTGTCGCCGATGGCCGACTTCGGCTACGACATCGCCGATTACTGCGCGGTGGACCCGCTGTTCGGCACCCTGGCCGACTTCGACCGGCTGCTGGCGAAGGCCCATTCGCTGGGCCTGAAGGTGATGATCGACCAGGTGCTCAGCCACAGCTCCAACGAGCACGCCTGGTTCAAGGAAAGCCGCAGCAGCCGCGACAACCCCAAGGCCGACTGGTACGTGTGGGCCGATGCGAAGCCCGACGGTTCGCCGCCCAACAACTGGCTGTCGATCTTCGGCGGCGGCGCCTGGCAGTGGGAGCCGCGCCGCGGCCAGTACTACCTGCACAACTTCCTGGTGGCGCAACCCGACCTGAACTTCCACAACCCGCAGGTGCAGCAGGCTTCGCTGGACAACGTGAAGTTCTGGCTCGACCGCGGCGTGGACGGCCTGCGCCTGGACGCGATCAACTTCTGCTTCCACGACCGCCAGCTGCGCGACAACCCGGCCAAGCCGCCGGAGAAGCGCACCGGCCGCGGCTTCTCGCCCGACAACCCGTACGCGTTCCAGTACCACCACCACAACAACACCCAGCCCGAGAACCTGCCCTTCCTGGAGCGCCTGCGCGCACTGATGGACCAGTACCCCGACGTTGGCGCGCTGGGTGAAATATCCGCCGAGGACCTGCTCGGCACCATGACCGACTACACGCGGCCGGGCCGGCTGCACATGGGCTACAGCTTCGAGCTGCTGACCGAGGACGGTTCACCCGGTTTCATCCGCCGCACGGTGGAGGAGCTGCAGGCCAGCATGACCGACGGCTGGCCCTGCTGGTCGGTAAGCAACCACGACGTCGCGCGCGTGGTGACGCGCTGGGGCAAGGGCTCCAGCCACCCGCACCTGGCCAGCCAGTACAACGCGCTGGCCTGTTCGCTGCGCGGCTCGATCTGCATCTACCAGGGCGAGGAGCTGGGCCTGCCGGAGGCCGACGTGCCCTTCGAATTCATCCAGGATCCCTACGGCATCGCCTTCTGGCCAACCTTCAAGGGCCGCGACGGCTGCCGCACGCCGATGCCCTGGCAGCCCGGCAACGGCGCCGGCTTCAGCGAGGCCAGGCCCTGGCTGCCGGTGCCCGACGCGCACCGCGCGCTGAGCGTGGCCACGCAGGAAGCCGACCCCGACAGCACGCTGCAGCGCTTCCGCCGCTTCCTGCACTGGCGCCACCGGCAGCCGGCGCTGATGGCCGGCGACCTGCGCTTCCTGGACGCGCCGGCGCCGGTGCTGGCGTTCGAGCGCACGCACCCCGGGCAGCGCATGCTGGCGGTGTTCAATCTTTCCGACCAGCCCCAAACGGTGGTGCTGCCCGGCCTGGAAAACCTGCGCGCCGATACCGGCCACGGGCTGCCGGCTGGCCAGGCGGACGACCGCCAGGTGCAGCTGCCGGCGCGCGGCGTGTATTTCGCGGTCGCACCGACGGGCTGAACGCCGGAATCAGTCGCGGCGGTTTGGCTGCGAGCCCTGCGCCGCCGGCGCGGCGTCGCTGCCGCGCTGTACCGCCGCCAGCGCCTCGTCCGACCAGCCGCCGCCGAGCGCGCGGTAAAGCTCCACGTGCGCCAGCAGGTGCCGCTGGCGCGCCTGCGCCAGCGCGATCTCGGCGCCGTACTGCTGGCGCTGCGCGTCCAGCACGTCCAGGTAGCCCGACGCGCCGGCGCGGAAACGCATGTCCTGCAGGCGCAGCGATTCGGTGGCCGCATCCGCGCTGATCTGCGACTGCGCCACCACCTGGCCGCCGAGCTCGGTGCTGGCCATGGCATTGCTCACTTCGGCCAGCGCATTGAGCACCGTGAAGCGATAGTCGTGCGCAGCGGCCTGGGCCGTGGCGCGCGCGCCGCGCACGCCGTAGACGCCGCGGCCCCAGTCCAGCAGCGGCAGCGAGGCGTTGGGGCCCCACGATTCAACCTCGGCCGTGCTGCCGCTGTTGTCGAACACATCGCCCAGGTCCACACCGGTGCGGCCCAGGAAGCCGCCCAGCCCCAGCGTGGGCACCGGGAAGCGATTGGCGATGGCCACGCCCACGCGCGCGGTGGCCGCATGCAGGGCCTGCTCGGCGGCGCGCACGTCGGGGCGGCGTTCCAGCAGTTCACTCGGCAGGCCCAGCTCCGGCAGCGCCGGCGGCTGCAGCAGCGCGGGCTCGGCGCTGCGCGGGATCGCCGCCGGCGCCTGGCCCAGCAGCAAGCTCAAGCTGTTCTCGGTAGCGATCACCGCCTGCTCGAGCTGCGGCAGGCGCGCCCGCGTGGTGGCCAATTGGGTAATCGCCTGCTGCTCCTCGGCCCCCGACACCACCCCGCCCTGCATCAGCGAACGCACCAGCGCCAGCGACTCTTCCTGGGTCTGGATGTTGGCGCGGGTGATCAGCACTTCCTGGTCGAGCTCGCGCAGCGTGAGCCAGGCCGAGGCGGTGGTGGCCACCACGGTGGACATCACCGCGCGCGCCACGTCTTCGCTGGCCAGCAGTTCGGCGCGGGCCGCTTCGTTGGCGCGCCGCAGTTTTCCGAACAGGTCCAGCTCCCAACTCAGCGCCAGGCCCAGCGCGTAAGCGGTGTCGTTGCTGCCGGCACCGGCCACGGGCGATGAACTCAGGGAGCCATCGACGTTGGGCAGCAGGCGCGAGCGGGTGTTGGTGAGCTGGCTCTGCGCCGCTTCGATGCGCAGCAGGGCGATCTTCAGGTCGAGGTTGCGGGCGACGGCGTCGCGGATCACCGCCTCCATCTCCGGGTCCTGGAACAGCCCCACCCAGGCGATGTCGGCGAAATCGCGCGCCTGCTCGCCGGTGACGGTGCCGCGGTAGGCCTCGGGCAGCGCCAGGTCGGGCCGCGCGTAGTCCGGCCCCAGGGTGCAGCCGGTGGCCAGTACGCCCGTGAGGGCCAGCGCCAGGATGCGGGGCTTCATGCGGACGCCTCCTGCGCGGCGGGCGCCGGCGGTGCGGGTGTCTTTCCCGCCATCTGCTCCGACCAGCGCTGCACGATCACGTAAAGAGCAGGCACCAGCAGCACGGAGAGAACCGTGGCCGTGATCATGCCCCCGAGCACCACCGTGCCGACGGACTGCTTGGAGGCCGCGCCGGCGCCGCTGGCGATATACAGCGGCACCACGCCCAGGATGAAGGCGAAGGACGTCATCAGGATCGGCCGCAGGCTCAGCTTGGCCGCATTGATAGCCGCCTCGGCGATCTCCATGCCCGACTCGCGGTTGAGCTTGGCGAACTCGACGATCAGGATCGCGTTCTTCGCCGCCAGGCCGATCAGAGTGACGATGCCGAACTGGCCGTAGACGTTGAAGTCCATGCCGCGCAGCAGCACGCCGGCGAAGGCGCCCAGCGCACCCAGCGGCGCCGCCATCATCACCACCATCGGCACCGACCAGCTCTCGTAGAGCGCGGCCAGGAACAGGAACACCACCACCACCGACAGCAGCATCACCAGGGCCGCCGCGCTGCCCGATTCGATCTCCTCGCGGGTCTGCCCGGACCACTCATAGCCGTAGCTGTCGTCAAGCACCTCGGCGGCGGCCTCTTCCAGCGCCGCGATGGCCTGGCCGGAGCTGTAGCCCGGCGCCGGCGAGCCGCTGACGTCGGCCGCGGGGTAGAGGTTGTAGCGCTGCAGGAAGCGCGGCCCGGACGAGGGGGTGTAGGTGACCAGGGTGTCGAGCGGGATCATCTCGCCGTCGCCGCTGCGCACGAACAGCTTGGACAGCGTGGAGATGTCGCGCCGGTAGTCGGCGTCGGCCTGCATGGTGACCTTGTAGTTCTGCCCGAAGCGGGTGAACTCGTTGATCTGCGAGCCGCCCAGGAAGGTCTGTAGCGAGGCGAACACATCGCTCAGCGGCACGCCCAGCTTCTCCACCTTGTCGCGGTCCACGGCCAGCCGGTAGTTGGGCGTGGCGGCCTGGAAGGTGGTGGAAATGCGGCCGATGGCCGGCTTGGCCTGGGCCGCGGCGATGAAGGCCTGGGTGGTGGCGGCCAGCGCCTCGGGCGAGTTGTCGCCGCGCGACTGCAGCATCATCGAGAAGCCCGAGACCGCGCCAAAGCCGGGCAGCGCCGGCGGGTTGAAGGCGAAGGCGATGGCTTCGGGAATGGCCATCAGCTTGGGCCCCAGGCGCTGGATGATGGCGGCGGCGTGCAGGGAGGGGTCGCTGCGCTCGTCCCAATCGTCGAGCTTCACGATCACCATGCCGGCATTGGGCGCGGCCGTGCCCGACAGCAGGTCGATGCCGGTGATGGTGAGCACCGCGTCCACGCCCGGCTCGGCCGAGAGCATCGTCTGCACCTGGTTGAGCACCTTCTGCGTGCGCTGGGTGGAGGCCGCCTCGGGCAGGGCCACGTGCACGAAGAACGCACCCTGGTCCTCGTCGGGCACGAAGCCGGTGGGCGTGGCCTGCGACAGCATCACGATGCCGGCGATCAAGACCACCATGATGATGACCACCCGGAACAGCCGCCGCACGCCGGACGCAGCCAGGTGCGTGTAGCGGTCGGTGAGGCGGTCGAAGCGGCGGTTGAAGCCGGCGAAGAAGCGGTCCAGCGGCCCGTTGGCGTGGTGGTCCTTGGGCTTGAGCATCAGCGAGCACATGGCCGGCGTGAGCGTGAGCGCCACCAGCGCCGAGAACAGCGTGGACACCGCCACGGTGAGCGCGAACTGCTTGTAGAGCTGCCCGGTGACGCCGGGCACGAAGGCCATCGGGATGAATACCGCCGACAGCACCAGGGCGATGGCCACCACCGGACCGGACACTTCGTCCATGGCCGCCTTGGTGGCTTCCTTGGCGTTCAGGCCCAGCGCGTGCATCTTGTGCTCCACCGCCTCCACCACCACGATGGCGTCGTCCACCACGATGCCGATCGCGAGCACCATGCCAAACAGCGACAGCGTGTTGATGCTGAAGCCCAGGAACTGGAACACGATGAAGGTGGCGATCAGCGACACCGGCACCGCGACCATCGGGATGATGGTGGCGCGCCAGCTCTGCAGGAACAGGAACACCACCACCAGCACCAGCAGCAGCGCCTCGACGAAGGTGTGGAGAACCTCCTCGATGGACGCTTCCACGAACAGCGAGGTGTCGTAGACCACCTTGTAGTCCAGGTCCTCGGGGAAATTGCGCCGCAGCCGCTCGAGCTCCTGCTTCACCAGCTCCGAGGTTTGCAGGGCGTCGGCGCCAGGGGACAGCGCGATGCCGAACACCGCCGCCGCCACGCCGTCGAGCTGGCCGGTGGTGGCGTAGTCCTTGGCGCCCAGCTCCACCCGCGCCACGTCGCGCAGCCGGACGAAGCTGCCGTCGGACTCGCGGCGGATGACGATGTTCTCGAATTCCTCCACTTCCACCAGCCGGCCCTGCAGGCTCAACGTGTACTGGAAGCCGGTGTCCGAACTGGCCGGCGGCACGCCCACCTGGCCGGCCGGCGCCTGCGCATTCTGCGCCTTCACCGCGCGGGCGATGTCCGAGACGGTGAGGCCCAGCGAGGCCATCCGGTCGGGCTGCAGCCACACGCGCATGCCAAACGGCGCACCGTAAACGGTGACGTCGCCCACGCCGCGGATGCGCTTGAGCGAATCCACCACGTACACGTAGCCGTAGTTGTTGATGAACAGGAAATCGTAGGTCTGCTTGGGCGAGTACAGCGCCGCGTACAGCAGCACGTCGGGCGAGCTCTTCACCACGGTGACGCCGATGTCGCGCACCTCGGGCGGCAGCCGCGAGGTGACCTGGGTGACGCGGTTCTGCACCTCCACCGAGGCCAGGTCGGCGTCACGCTCGAGTTCGAACACCACCTTGATGGACGTCGAGCCGTCGTCGCCCGACACGGCGCTGATGTACTTCATGTCGGTGACGCCGTTGATCTGCTGGTCCAGCACCGAAGTAACCGACTGCTCCACCGTGGGCGCGTTGGCGCCCGGGTACGCGGTCTTGATGTTGACCGTGGGCAGGGCGATCTCCGGGAACTGCGAGATGGGCAGGCCCAGCAGGGACAGGCTGCCGGCCAGCACCAGCAGCAGCGAGATGACGATGGCGAAGACCGGCCGGTCGATGAAGAAACGAGCCATGGCGCGCCCCGCTCAGCCGCCGGCCGCGGGCGCGGGCGCCAGCGAGAGATCGGCCTCGGTCACCGGGGTCACCTGCAGCGGGGTGCCGGGGCGGGCTTTCTGGATGCCCTCCACGACCACCACGTCGCCCGGCGCCAGGCCTTTCTCGATCACCCAGAGCGTGCCCAGGCGCGGACCGGGCTTGATCGGCCGCATCGCGGCCTTGCCCTCGGCATCCACCACGATCACGAAGTAGGTCCCGAGCTGCTGGATCACCGCGCGCTCAGGCACCATCAGGGCGTCGGGCAGGCTCTCGCCCGTCACCCGGATGCGGGCGAACAGGCCGGGCTTGAGCGCGTTGTCGGGATTGGGGAAATCGGCCCGCAGGCGATAGGTGCTGGTGCGCGAATCCAGGGCCCGGTCGCCGAAATCGATCGTGCCTTCGATGGGATAGACGCTGTCGTCCGTGAGGGTGAGGCGCACCTTGCGCGCCGGCGAATCCGCCGGCAAGTCCTGGGTGCCGTAGCGGCGCTGGAAATCGAGCAGGTCGCGCTCGCTGACGCTGAAATAAACCCACACCGGGTTGTCCGAAGACACGGTCGCCAGCAGGGTCTGGCCGGCGGTGACCAGCCCGCCTTCGAACACGTCCGCGGCGCCGATGCGGCCGGTGAGCGGCGAGGTGACCTCGGCGTACTCCAGCCCCAGGCTGGCGGCATCCAGGCTGGCCTTAAGCGCTTCCACTTGGGCCTGGGTTTGCTGGGCGGCCGCCACCGCGTTGTCGAACACCTGGCGGCTGATGGCGTTCTCGGCCACCAGCGGGGTGTAGCGCGACACGTCGAGCTTGGCCCGCGTGGCCGCGGCCTGCGCCGACGCCAGCTGCGCCTGCGCGGCGCTCACCTGCGCCCGGTACTCGCGCGGGTCGATGCTGAAGAGCCGCTGGCCCTCGGTGACCAGCGAGCCGTCCTGGAAATACTTGCCCGTGAGGATGCCGCTGACGCGGGCGCGTATCTCCACTTCGCGCGAGCCCTGCACCTGGCCGACGTATTCCTTGTAGGTGACGGCCTCGCGCTGGATCACCGGCATGGCCTTCACCGGCAGTGCGCGGGGGCCGGTGGGGGCATCCTCGGAGCCGCAACCGGTGGCCAGCACGGTGAAGAAGGACAGGGCCAGCAGCCGCTGAATTGCACGCAAATGGAGCTCGCCACGCATTGCCTTTCCCCAGCCTCGAAGTAGGGCCCGCAAGCCCATCCCCGGGCGCGGGCAGGCCTAGCCTAGCATCGCCCCGTGGCCCTCAATCACCCCTCGGGGGTCCTCAGGTGCGCCGGTAAACGCTGGCCCCCTCGGCCCGGAACTGCGCCGCCTTCTCGGCCATGCCCTGCTCCAGCGCCTCGGCCTCGTCGCTGACGCCCTGGCTGGCGGCGTAGTCGCGCACGTCCTGGGTGATCTTCATCGA
>JANORD010000034.1:0-6670 GCA_031415095.1 Lysobacteraceae bacterium | reverse complement strand
CCCGCCTCACCCAACCCTTGTGGATGGGTCGCAAGATCGGTGTCAGGAACGGTGTCAGAGTGAGTTCGCGGAACTCACTCTGACACCGTTCTTGCATGCTTTGGCTCCGGTGCAACCAAGACGATCGGGGCGACGGTCCACACACAACACCTATCGATGAAGTGGAGGCAGGAAGCCGGAACGGCCGGCGTTTGCTGCCATGGATGGCGCTAGCAAGACGACGGGCAGCGATAGGTGTTGTGTGTGGGGCGGCGCTGCGATGCCGTCACGGTGTGCGGGGCGGCGCTGCGACGAACCCCCCCGCTAGTCGCGGAGTTCCGGGACTTGGGTGGGCTGGGCGATGCGGTCGAGGACGGCGGCGGTGGCGGCGGTGGTGCTTATGGCTTTGCCTGCGGGGGCTAGGTCGGCGGTGAGGAAGCCGTCGTCCAGCGCGCTGGATACGGCCGCTTCGACTTCCAGCGCCTCGGCTTCCAGGCCCAGTGAGTGCCGCAGCAGCAGCGCCGCGCTGAGGATGGTGGCGTAGGGGTTGGCGATGCCGCGGCCGGCGATGTCGGGCGCCGAGCCGTGGATGGGTTCGTACAGGCCGCGGCGGCCGTCGCCCAGCGAGGCCGAGGGCAGCAGTCCCAGCGAGCCGGCCAGCAGCGAGGCTTCGTCGGTGAGGATGTCGCCGAACAGGTTCTCGGTGACCACCACATCGAAATCGCGCGGCCGGGCGATCAGGTGCATGGCCATCGAGTCCACCAGCTGGTGGTCCAGCGCCACGTCCGGATACTCGTCGCGGCCGATTCGGATGGCGGTTTCCCGCCACAGCCGCGAGGTTTCCAACACGTTCGCCTTGTCCACCGACACCAGCCGGCCGCGGCGCGCGCGCGCGAAGGCGAAGGCCCGGCGCAGCACGCGTTCAATCTCCAAAACGCTGTACTCGCACAGATCGCTGGCGCGGTCGGCGTGGCGCTCCTTCTTGCCGAAGTACAGCCCGCCGGTGAGCTCGCGCACCACCAGCAGGTCCACGCCGGTGAGCAGATGCGACTTCACCGGCGACGCGCCCAGCGCCACTGCGTGCGGCCGCACCGGGCGCAGGTTGGCGTACAGGCCCAAGGCCTGGCGCAGTGCCAGCAAGCCCTGTTCGGGCCGCACTTTTGCCGAGGGGTCCGACCACTTCGGGCCGCCCACGGCACCCAACAGAATGGCGTCGGCGCGGCGGCAGGCGTCCAGCGTGGCGGCCGGCAGCGGCTCGCCGGTGGCGTCAATGGCGGCGCCACCAATCAGCTGCGTATCGAAGTTGAAGATGTGGCCGTGGCGTCGTCCCACCGCTTTGAGCGCGGCGACGCCGGCGGCAGTGACTTCCGGGCCGATGCCGTCGCCAGGCAGCACCACGATGTCAAAGGGCATGGCGGGATTCCTTGTGCTGTTCGTAGCGGCGAATGTCGGCGTCGCGGGCCAGCAAGTAGCCCAGCTCGTCCACGCCCTCCAGCAGGCAGGTGCGGGCGAAGGCGTCGAGTTCGAAGGCGTGCACCTCACCGGCCGGCGTGCGCAGTTCGCCGCGGGCGATGTCGATGGCCAGCTCGTCGTCCGGCCGCTGCATCAGCGCCTGCACCACGGCCTCGTCCAGCACCACCGGCACCAGGCCGTTCTTGAGCGCGTTGGCACGGAAGATATCCGCCACCTGGCTGCTCACCACCGCACGCAAGCCGGCGTCGGTGAGCGCCCACGGCGCATGCTCACGCGAGCTGCCGCAGCCGAAGTTGCGGCCCGCCAGCAGGATGCTGCGGCCGGCATTTTCGGAGCGGTTGAGCGCGAACTCGGGGTCCGGGCTGCCGTCGGCGCGCAGGCGCCAGTCGGCAAATGCGTGCTGGCCCAGGCCGCTGCGCACGGTGGTGCTGAGGAACCGCGCTGGGATGATCCGGTCGGTGTCGATGTTGGCCTGGCGCAGCACCACGCTGCGCGAGCGGATGAATTCAATGCCGGCCATCACGCGGCCTCCGTGTCGGTGGCGGGTTCAAGGGTGCGCGCATCGGCCACGGCGCCCATCACTGCCGACGCCGCTGCAGTGAGCGGTGACGCCAGCACGGTGCGTGCGCCTGGACCCTGGCGGCCTTCGAAATTGCGGTTGCTGGTGCTGACGGCCAGCTGGCCGGGGGCCACCAAGTCGCCGTTCATGGCGATGCACATCGAACAGCCCGGCTCGCGCCACTCGGCGCCCGCAGCGCGCACGATGGCATCAATGCCCTCGGCCTCGGCCGCGCGCTTCACCTGCTCCGAGCCGGGTACCACCAGCATGCGCACGCGCGGATGCACGCGGCGGCCGGCCAGTACGCTGGCCACTTCGCGCAGGTCGGACAGGCGGCCGTTGGTGCACGAACCCACGAACACCACGTCCACCGGCGTGCCCAGCATCGACGCGCCCGCCACCAGGCCCATGTAGGCCTGGGCCTTGGCTTCAGCCTCGTCGGTGGGCGCCGGCACGTTCTGGTGTACGCCGATGGCGGTGCCCGGATGCGTGCCCCAGGTGAGGCTGGGCTGGATCTGGCGCGCATCCACGTGGACTTCGCGGTCGAAGGTCGCGTCTTCGTCGCTGGCCAGCGTGAGCCAGTGCGCTACCGCGGCATCGAACGCGTCACCCTTGGGCGCGCGCGGCGTGTTCGCCAGCCACTCGAAAGTGACGGCGTCGGGCGCCACCAGGCCGGCGCGCGCGCCGGCTTCGATGGCCATGTTGCACAGGGTCATGCGCGCTTCCATGCCCATGGCGCGCACGGTGCTGCCGCGGAACTCGATGACGTGCCCCGTGCCGCCGTTGACGCCGATCTGGCCGATGACATGCAGCACCACGTCCTTGGCGCTGACCCCCGCGCCCAGCGGGCCATCAATCGTGATGGCCAGCGATTTGGCCTTGCGCTGCAGCAGGCATTGCGTGGCGAGCACATGACCCACCTCGCTGCTGCCGATGCCGAACGCCAGCGCGCCGAAGGCCCCGTGCGTGCTGGTGTGGCTGTCGCCGCAGACGATGCTCATGCCTGGCTGGGTCAGGCCCAGCTCCGGCGCGATCACGTGCACGATGCCGCGCTGGGCCGAGCCCAGGTCGAAAATCTCGACGCCGTGGGCGGCGCAGTTCTCGCGCAGGCGCTCCACCTGGGCCTTGGCTTCTGGCTTGTGGTAAGGCAGCTCGCCCGCGGCATTGGCCGGCAGGGTGGGCGTGGAGTGATCCAGCGTGGCCTTGGTCAGGTCGGGGCGGCGCGGGGCGATGCCGCGCGCGGCCAACTCGGTGAACGCCTGCGGCGACGTCACCTCGTGCACCAGGTGCAGGTCAATAAAGATCACCGCCGGGGCCTCGGCGGTTTCGGGCACCACCACGTGGGCGTCCCAGAGTTTGTCGAACAAGGTGCGTGGCGCAGTCATGCAGGGCGATCCTCAGGCAGTGGCGGTGGCGGCGCGGGCGGCGGGCGCCTCGCGCTGGCGCAGGACGCGGTTGGCCACGTCCAGCCAGGCCAGCGCACTGGCCTCGATGATGTCGCGGCTGGTGCCCAGCCCCGTGTGTTCAACGCCGTCGCAGCGCACGCTCAGGTTGGCCTCGCCGCGCGAATCCGCGCCGATGCCAATGCTGTGCACCTGGTAGCTCTCGAGCTGCAGCGGCACGCCGGTGGCGCGGGTCATGGCCTCGAACAGCGCCGCCACCGGGCCTTCGGCCTCGGCAATTTCGGTGACCAGGCGGCCCGCGGGATCCGACAGCTCCACGTGCGCGCGCGCCCGCTTGCCGCTGTCGCTCACCGACAGCGCCGACAGGCGATAGCCGCGGCCTTCGGTGGCTTCTTCGCCGGTCACCAGCACCTGCAGGTCGGTATCGCGGACCAGGCGCTGGTGGTCGCACAGTTTCTTGAAGCGCGAGAACACCTGTTCAAACTCGAATTCCTCCAGTGGAAAACCCAACGCGCGCAGGCGGTCGTTGAGCGCGTGCCGGCCGCTGTGGCGGCCCAGCACCATCTGCGACGCCGGCCAGCCCACGTCCTCGGGCCGCATTATCTCGTAGGTGTTGCGGTTCTTGAGCATGCCGTGCTGGTGGATGCCGGCCTCGTGCGCGAAGGCATTGGCGCCCACTACGGCCTTGTTGCGCTGCACGGCCATGCCGGTGAGCCGTGACAGCAGGCGCGAGGCCGGCAGCAGGGCGCGGCTGTCGATGCCGGTGTTGGCACCGTACAGGCCGCCGCGCACCCGCAGCGCCATCACGATCTCCTCCAGCGCGGCGTTGCCGGCGCGCTCGCCGATGCCGTTGATGGTGCATTCCACCTGGCGCGCGCCGCCCTCGATGGCGGCCAGGGAGTTGGCCACGGCCAGGCCCAGGTCGTCGTGGCAGTGCGCGCTGAAAATGGCGCGGTCGGCGTCTTTCACCTGGGCGATCAGGCGCTGGAACAGGCCGCGGATTTCCTCGGGCGTGGTGTAGCCCACGGTGTCGGGCACGTTGATGGTGGTGGCGCCGGCGGCGATGGTGGCGCCGAAGATCTCCACCAGGAAATCCTCTTCGGTGCGCAGCGCGTCCTCGGCCGAGAACTCCACGTCGTCCACGAAGGTCCGGGCCAGGCGCACCGCCTCCACCGCGCGGTCCAGCACCTGGTCGCGGCTGATGCCCAGCTTGTGCTCGCGGTGCAGCGGGCTGGTGGAAATGAACACGTGGATGCGCGGCTTCTGCGCGTGCTCCAGCGCGCGCGCGGCGGCCTCGATGTCGCCCGGCAGGCAGCGCGAAAGTCCGCACAGCGTGGTGTTGCGCAACTCGGCGGCGATCAGGCTGGTGGCCTCCATGTCGCTGACGGAGCTGGCGGGGAAGCCGGTTTCAATCACGTCCACGCCCAGTTCCGCCAGGGCGCGGGCCATCACCAGCTTCTGCGCGGGACGCAGGCTGCAGCCGGGCGACTGCTCGCCGTCGCGCAAGGTGGTGTCGAAGATTCGAATGTGGTCCGCGGTCACGGGGTCAACTCCTGTTCAAAATCGGGAATGGCGCGCCGGAAGGCCGGCAGCGGCAGGGAGGGCAGGGAGGGGAGCGGCTTGGATTGCTGGCGCCGGCGCGGCTTGCGCGGCGCGCGCGGGCGCACGTCGGAAAGCAGGCCGGCCAGCACCGTGGCGTCGATGTTGCCGCCCGACACCACCGCGCATTTGTTCTTGCCCGATACCCGGCGGCCGGCCGCCAGGGCCAGCGCGCCGGCGCCTTCGGCGATGACGTGCTCTTCCAGCGCCAGCCGAACCAAGGTTTCGCGCAGCTCGGCTTCGCGCACGATCACCAGGTCGTCGAGCAGGCGCGCCAGCACGCGGCGGGTCATCTCGCCGGGATGGCGAACGCGCACGCCGTCGGCCAGGGTGGCGCCGGGCAGCGGTGCGCTGGTGTCGCCGCGCAGCACGCGCGCCATGGCGTCCACGTTCTCGGGCTGGGCGCCGACGATGCGCACGCCCTGCGACTTCAGCGCCAGCGCCACGCCGGCAGCCAGGCCACCGCCGCCGATGGGCACGATGACCACATCGGGCGCGTGTGCGGCCAGCTCCAGGCCCACCGTGCCCTGGCCGGCGATCACGTCGCGGTCGTCGAAGGCGGACAGGAAGCGGTAGCCGTGCTGCGCGGCGAGGTCGAGCGCGAACGCACGGGCTTCATCGAAGCTGCTGCCGTGCATGCGCACGGTGGCGCCCCAGTGCGCCACGCCGGCGACCTTGGTTTCCGGCGCACCCACCGGCATCACCGTGATGGCCTGCATGCCCAGGCGATGCGCGGCCCAGGCCAGCCCCTGGGCGTGGTTGCCCGCCGAGGCGGCGATCACCGGACGGCGGTCGCCGCGCTCGCGCGCCACCAGCAGCGCATTCAGCGCGCCGCGCACTTTGTAGGAGCCGGTGCGCTGCAGGTTTTCAAGCTTGAGCCAGGTGCCGAAGCGCTCGGCGTAGTGCAGCGGCGTTACCGGCAGGTAGCGGCGCAGGCGCGCGTGCGCGGCCAGCACGTCGGCTACGCCAACATCGTCCTCCGGCGGTGGCGCGTGTTCAGTCATTCGACGCGGGGTGGCGGGGAAGAAGGGACCTCCGGGGGGCCGGGGGTTGCTGGCGGGGCTTGTCGGGACTGAAGTCCCTCCTACAGCTAACGTCCCTCCCATAGGTGGAGTTCGTCGCGCAGGCGGCGCTCATACCGTGGTCAGCCAGTGGGCGTGGGCGGGCGAGCCGCCGCGCACGATGTGCAGGTAGCGCGTGCGCAGCGCGTTGGCCACCGGCGCCGGGCCGTAGGTGCGGCGGTCCAGCGCGGCCACCGGCAGCAGTTCGGCCGAGGTGCCGGTGACGAAGACTTCGTCTGCTTCCAGCAGCTCTTCCAGCGTCACCGGGCGCACGTCGGCCGAAGCCAGCTCCACCACGGTGTCGCGGGTGATGCCGGGCAGGGCGTCGGGGTGGTCCACGGCGGTCACCTTGCCGTCCTTCACCAGGAACACGTTCACGCCCGTGCACTCCACCACGAAGCCCGACTCGTCCACGAACAGCGCGTCGTCGAAACCGCGGCTGCCGGCCTCGCGCTTGGCCAGGATGGAGTTGACGTAGGCGCCGCTGAGCTTGAGCGGCGGCATGGCGTCGGCGCGGTTGCGGCGGAACGGCGACACCGTCAGGCGCACGGGCTTGTCGCCCAGGTGCGGCGCCCACGGCATCGAGGCCACCATCA
>JANORD010000033.1:0-10295 GCA_031415095.1 Lysobacteraceae bacterium | reverse complement strand
TGATCAAGGTGCGCTCGAACTGGCCGGTGTCGCGGGCATTGATGCGGAAGTAGGTGCTCAGCTCCATCGGGCAGCGCACGCCCTTGGGGATGAAGACGAAGCTGCCGTCGGAGAACACGGCCGAGTTCAGCGCCGCGAAATAGTTGTCGCCGGTCGGCACCACGCTGCCCAGGTACTGCTTCACCAGCTCGGGATGCTCGTGCACGGCCTCGGACAGCGAGCAGAAGATCACGCCTTTCTCGGCCAGCTCTTTCTTGAACGTGGTGCCCACCGAGACCGAGTCGAACACCGCATCCACGGCCACGCCCGCCAGCCGCGCGCGTTCGTGCAGCGGGACGCCCAGCTTTTCATAGGTGTCCAGCAGCTCCTTGGGCACGTCGGCCAGCGTGGCGTACTTGGCCTTGGGCGCGGCGTAATAGCTCACGGCCTGGAAATCGATCGGGGCGATCTCCAGTTTGGCCCACTCGGGCGGCGTCATCGTCAGCCAGTGGCGGTAGGCCTTCAAGCGCCATTCGGTGAGCCACTCGGGCTCTTCCTTCTTGGCCGAGATGAAGCGCACGACGTCTTCGCTCAGACCCGGCGCCAGGGTGTCGGTCTCGATTTCGGTGACGAAGCCGGCGTCGTAGCGCCGGGCCAAGTGCTGCTGGATTTCCTGGTTTGCGACGGCCATGTCAGCCTCCTGCCGCAGACAGCTGCAGCGCTATGGGCCGGCGCGGTGCGGCGCGCGGCAGCATGTCGGCCAGGGTGATGCCGCGCAGCGTCTCGGCAATGACGTCGTTGATGCGGCGCCAGTGCGTCTGCACGCCGCAGTGGGTCTCGTGCTCGCAGCTGGAGTGCTCGCCCGAGCATTCGGTCATGCCCAGCGGGCCTTCGATGGCTTCGACGATGGCGATGAGCGCGATCTCGCGCGCTGGCCGCGCCAGCCGGTAGCCGCCGCTGGCGCCGCGGAAGCCCTCCACCAAGCCCGCATGGGCCAGGGGCTTGAGCACTTTGGCCACCGTGGGCGGCTCCAGGCGCGCGCGCTCGGCCAGGTCGGCGGTGGAGTGCACGCGCTCGGGCGCGCTGGCTAGCGCGGCCATTACCACGGTGGCGTAATCGGTGAGCTTGGTGACGCGAAGCATGGCGTCGGCCTGGCGTAGTGAATCAGGACCGAAATTGTACTGTTTGTGCCCGGGGGGCTCAATCCACGGCGCGTGAAGACCTGCCGATCAGTCCAGCTGCACGCCGATCAAGGCGCCGATGGCGAATACCGTCGCCCCGGCCGCGGTCCCGATGGCCAGCATGTTCAGGCCGCCCAGCCACGGGTTGCGCCCAGTGAACAGGCTCATCGCACTGCCGGTGCCGAACAGGGCGGCTGCGGCCAGCCCGGTGCCCCAATACGCCGCTTGGGGCAGCGCATTGCCCAGGAAGAACGGGACCAGCGGCACCAGCGCGCCCGCAGTGAACGACAGGAACGAAAACACAGCCGCGCCGACGGGCGAGCCCAGGTCGTCGGGGTTGAGGCCCAATTCTTCCCTAGCCAGCACGTCCAGCGCCTGCACCGGGTTGGCCACCAGCTGGCGCGCGAAGCTGCGGGCCTGGTCGGCCGGCAGGCCACGTGCGATGTAAATCAGCGCCAGCTCCTCGGCCTCGGCTTCGGGATACTTTTTCAGCTCATCGGCTTCCAGGCCAATCTGGTACTCGAACAGCTGGCGCTGCGAACGCACCGACACGAATTCGCCCGCCGCCATCGACAGCGCGCCCGCCAGCAGGCCGGCAATGCCGGTAGCCAGCACCGTGGAGGTGGAGGCGTTGGCACCCACGACGCCCAGGATCAGGCTGGCGTTGGAGACCAGTCCGTCATTCACGCCGAAAATGGCCGCGCGCAGGTTGCCGCCGCCGATGGACTTGTGGCCGACGCCAATCTGCGCCAGATCCGTGGGCAGCAGATGCCCGGACAGGGCCGCCGTGTAGGCCGACAGGCCGCGAATCTTGAGCGCGGCCAGGGCCGGGCGCATCCGGCGCGGGCCGATACGGTGCGCCAGCTGCGCCACCACCCGCGCCCGCTGGGAGGGCTGGAAATCGCCGGGCGTTACCTGTCCCTCGCGCGCCGCGGTTTCCTGCCAAATGTTCGCCTGTGATTCGGCCGTCTCGGCAAGGGAGGCAAACAGGGCGGCGATGCGGGTGTCTTTTTCGGCCTTCGCCAGGGCCCTATAGAGCCAGGCCGACTGCTTCTCCTCGTGCCAGCTGTTCAGCGCATTCATGGCATGGCCTCCAGTTCAACCCTGAGCATACGCCGGCCCTCGGGCTGCGCGCCGCGCGCCAATGCGTGACAATAGCGCCCCGACACCGCCAGGATTTGCCCCGCATGCCCAAGAAAACCGAAGCCCGCCGCTCCGCCATCCACGGCAACGGCGTCTTCGCCACCGCTCCCATCAAGAAGGGCGAGCGCGTGATCCGCTACAAGGGCCAGCTGCGCACCCACGCGGACGTGGACCGCGCCTATGCCGAGGAACCCGACTCCGGCCACACCTTCCTGTTCACGCTAAACGACAAGTACGTGATCGACGCCAACATCGACGGCAACGACGCGCGCTGGATCAACCATAGCTGCGCGCCCAACTGCGAGGCGGCGTACCTGGCTCACGACAGCGGCAAGAAGCGCAAGGACCGGATCTATATCGAGGCCATGCGCGTCATCGCCCCGGGCGAGGAGCTGACCTACAACTACGGCATCGTGCTGGCGGAAAAATACACACCCGAACTCAAGCGCCTTTGGGCCTGCAAATGCGGCGCGAAGGACTGCACGGGCACCATGCTGCAGCCGCGCAAGCGCAAGAAGGCGTGATGCCCGGGCTCGGGCCGGGCATCGCCGGCCGTGGGCCCGTGATGGGAAGCTGAATGCCCGCGCTGGGCCGGTTGTGCCGTCAATGGCCCGGGTGTCTAATGTTTCAGGAATTTCTGAAACTACAGGTACGGCCATGGACCTTCCACCGCTCAGCCAGTCCTTTGTCCTGCATTTCGGCGAGATGGGCAGCCGCTGGGGCATCAACCGCACGGTCGGCCAGATTTATGCGGTTCTGTTCATCTCCGCCGAGCCCCTGACGGCCGACGACATCACCGACCGCTTGGGCGTCAGCCGCTCCAACGTCAGCATGGGGCTGAAGGAGCTGTCGTCCTGGCGGCTGGTGCGCTTGAGCCACCAGCCCGGTGACCGGCGCGACTTCTACTCGGCGCCCGAGGATGTCTGGGCCATCTTCAAGACGTTGGCTGAGGAGCGCCAGCGTCGCGAGATAGACCCCACTTTGTCCATGCTGCGCGATGCCCTGCTGGAGACGCCGGTGTCGCCGGAGGAAAAACACGCCCAGGCGCGCATGCGCGAGATGCACGGGTTGATCGAGCAGCTCACCGACTGGTTCGCGGAAGTGCGCAAGCTCTCGCCCGCGACGCTGGAACGGCTGATGTCGCTGGGTTCCACGGCGACCAAGCTGCTGGAAATGAAGGACCGCCTGATGGGCGCGCCGCCGCCGCGCGAGGTGGCGACCGCGCCAATCCCCCCGCTTTCCCGCTTTGAGGAGCCACAGCTGTGAGTGAACTTGACCCGCTGCTGCTGGCGCGCATCCAGTTTGCCGCCAACATCAGCTTCCACATCCTGTTTCCCACCATCACCATTGCCTTGGGCTGGATCCTGCTGTTTTTCAAGCTGCGCTTCGTGCGCACGGGCCAGGACCACTGGCTGCAGGCGTACTACTTCTGGGTGAAGGTGTTCGCGCTCACCTTCGCGATGGGCGTAGTGAGCGGCATCACCATGAGCTTCCAGTTCGGCACCAATTGGCCGGGTTTCATGGAAACCGTGGGCAATATCGCCGGGCCGCTGCTGGCCTACGAAGTGCTGACGGCGTTTTTCCTCGAAGCCAGCTTCCTGGGCATCATGCTGTTCGGCCGCAAGCGCGTGGGCGAGCGAATGCACACCCTGGCCACGGTGCTGGTGGCGGGCGGCACCACGCTGTCGGCGTTCTGGATCCTGGTGCTCAATTCCTGGATGCACACGCCGGTGGGCTTCGAGATGATCAACGGCCAGGCCCATCCCACCGACTGGCTGGCGATCCTGTTCAATCCTTCGCTGCCCTACCGGCTCACGCACATGCTCATTGCGTCTGGTCTGACGGCGTCGTTCCTGGTCGCGGGCCTGTCGGCGTATCGCTGGCTGCGCCGCGACCGCGGCGCCGACGTGCTGGCGGCGCTGCGCACCGGCGTCACGGTAGCGGCGCTGTTGATCCCCGTGCAAATGTTCGTCGGCGACCTGCATGGCCTGAACACGCTGGAGCACCAGCCGGCCAAGGTGGCGGCGATGGAGGCCATCTGGGAGGACGAGCGGGGCGCACCGCTGCTGCTGTTCGCGCTGCCCAATGAAACCACCCGCAGCAACGACTACGCCATCGGCATCCCGCGCTTGGCGAGCCTGGTGCTCACGCATAGCCTGGATGGCGAGATCAAGGGCCTGAACTCCTTCCCGGGCGCGCATCCGCCGGTGGCTCCGGTGTTCTGGGGCTTCCGGGTGATGGTGGGCACCGGCGTGCTGATGCTGCTGGTGTCGTGGTGGTGCGCGTGGCGCCTGCGCCGCCACGCCGAGCCCAGCCGCGGCCAGGCGATGGCGCTGACGGCGATGATGTTCTCGGGTTGGGTGGCCACGCTGGCCGGCTGGTACGTCACCGAGATTGGCCGCCAGCCTTGGCTGGTCACCGGCGTGCTGCGCACCGTGGATGCGGTGTCCGACGTGCCCGCGCCCATCATCGGCATCAGCTTGGGCGCTTATCTGATGATTTATGTGTTCCTGCTGGGCTCGTACGTGGCGGTGCTGCTGTACCTGGCGCGCCACCGCGGCAAGCCCGGACACGTGCCGGCCGGCGCCGGCCTGCAGGAGGCTTGAGATGGAAACCGCACTTCCAGTGGTGTTCACCGCGCTGATGGCCTTGGCCATGCTGCTTTACGTGGTGTTGGACGGCTACGACTTGGGCGTGGGCATCCTGCTGCGCGGCGTGCCCGACGCCGAGAAGGACAGCATGATCGCCTCCATTGGTCCGTTCTGGGACGCCAACGAAACCTGGCTGGTGCTGGGAGTGGGCCTGCTGTTGGTGGCGTTCCCGCTGGCGCATGGCGTCATCCTCACCGCGCTGTACCTGCCGGTGGCGGCGATGCTGATCGGCCTGACCCTGCGCGGAGTCGCCTTCGATTTCCGGGTGAAGGCGCGTGCGGCGCATAAGCCGCTGTGGAACTTCGCGTTCTGGTTCGGCTCGCTGCTGGCGTCGTTCTCGCAGGGCTTCATGTTGGGCAGCTACATCCTGGGATTCCGCGACGATGCGGTGGGCGTGGCGTTCGCGGTGGCCATTGGACTGGCGCTGTGCGCGGGCTATGCGCTGCTGGGCGCCAGCTGGCTGGTGCTCAAAGCGGAGGGTGCGCTGCGGCAGCGCGCGCTGCGCTGGGCCTATGCCAACCTCTGGCTTACCGGGCTGGGCATTGCCGCGGTGTCGGTGGCGACCCCGTGGGTGAGTCCACGCATCTTCGAGAAATGGTTCGTGCTGCCGCAGCTGCTGTTCCTGCTGCCGGTGCCGGTGCTCACCGCGCTGGTGTTCGCCGGCACCGAGGGCGCGCTGCGCCGCCTGCGCAAGGGGCACAGCCAGCGCGACTGGCTGCCGTTTGCAGGCGCGATCACCCTGTTCGTGCTGGCTTTTGCGGGGCTGGCCTACAGCCTGTTTCCGTATCTCGTCATTGACCGCATCACGCTGTGGGACGCTGCGGCCGCCACTGGCTCGCTGAAGATCATGCTGGTGGGCGCGGCGATAACGCTGCCGATGATCTTGATCTACACGGTGTACACCTACCGGGTGTTTTGGGGACGCAGCACGGAGTTGAGCTACGAGTGAGCGCGCGGGCGGCGCCCCGCAGGTACGGCTGAGGCCTCGGGGTTTTGGAGCATCGGGGCTGAAGCCCCTCCCACACTAGTCGTCGTCGGCGTGCGGGCGGTAGGCGTCCACCAGGTGCTTCTGCACGGGGGCAGGCACCGGCTCGTAGTGGCTGAACTCCAGCTGGTAGCGGCCGCGGCCGGCGGTGGCACCCTTGAGTTCGGCAGCGTAATCGGTGAGCTCCGATAGCGGCACCTGCGCCTTCACCACGATTTCCCCACCGCGCCCGGCATCGGTGCCGTGGATGCGCGCGCGCTTGGCGGCCAGCTGGCCGGTGATGTCGCCCATGTGCGATTCCGGCGCGGCCACGGTGAGGTCCACGATGGGCTCGAGCACCTGCGGCCGCGCGCGGGTGATGGCGTCCAGGAACGCTTTCTTCCCCGCCGCCACGAACGCCACTTCCTTCGAATCCACCGCGTGGTACTTGCCGTCGTACACCGTCACCCGCACGTCCTGCAGCGGGTAGCCGGCCACGGCGCCGCCGTTCAGCACCTGCCGCACGCCTTTTTCCACGGCCGGCAGGTATTGGCCGGGAATGGTGCCGCCTTTCACCGCGTCCACGAACTCGAATCCGCCGCCGCGGGCCAGCGGTTCGATCTTGAGGAACACCTCGCCGAACTGGCCGGCGCCGCCGGTCTGCTTCTTGTGCCGGTAGTGGCCCTCGGCCGGCGCGCCGATGGTTTCGCGGTAGGCGATGCGCGGCGGGCGGCTGCTCACGTCCACGCCATAGCGCTCCTTGATGCGCTCCAGCATCACCCGCAGGTGCAGCTCGCCCAGGCCGCGGATCACGGTTTCATTCAACTCCACGTGGTGCTCCACGTGGAAGCCGGGATCCTCTTCGGCCAAACGGTGCAGGGCCAGGGCCAGCTTCTGCTCCTGGCCGCGGGTAGCCGCCTCGATGGCGAGGCCGAACATGGGCTGCGGAAACTCCAGCGGCCGCAGGCGCAGCTGGTCTTCGTCGTGGCTGTCGTGCAGCACGGCATCGAAGTGGATGTCCTCCACCTTGGCCACCGCGGCGATATCGCCCGGGATGGCGATATCGATTTCCACATGCTCCTTGCCCTTGAGCTTGAACAGATGGCCGACCTTGAACGGCTTCTTGCCGTCACCCACGAACAGCAGGCCGTCCTTGCGCACCGTGCCCTGGAACACGCGGAAGACGCTGAGCTTGCCCACGAACGGATCGTTGACGATCTTGAATACATCGGCGATGACGTGCGCGTCCGGGGCGTGCGTAGCGATGAGCGGCTCACCGTTTTTTTCGAACGGCGGCGGGTTGCCCTCCAGGGGGCTGGGCAGCAGCCGTTCGGCCAGATCCAGCAGTTCCTTCACGCCGGCGCCGGTGCGCGCCGACACGAAGCACACCGGCACGAGGTGGCCTTCGCGCAGGCACTGCTCGAAGGCATCGTGCAGCGCGCTGCCGGACAGGCCGGTCTCGCCGTCCTCCAGGTAGCGCTCCATCACCTGCTCGTTGATCTCCACCACTTGGTCGATGATGCGCTGGTGCGCTTGCGCCACCGGGCCCAGGTCGGAGTCACCGGTGGGGTTGAAAAAGCAGTCCACCACGCGCTTGCCGCCGTCGGCAGGCAGGTTGATGGGCAGGCACTCGGGGCCGAACGCCTCGCGCAGTTCGTCCAGCAGCACTGCCAGCTTGCCGGGCTCGGCATCGATGCGATTCACCACCAGCAGCCGGCACAGGTTGCGCGCCTTGGCGTAGTCCATCATCCGGCGCGTGCCGTACTCGATGCCGGCGGCGGCATTCACCACGATCGCCACGGTCTCCACCGCCGAGAAAGCCGACAGCGTGGGGCCGCGGAAATCGGGGTATCCCGGCGTGTCGATCAGGTTGACGTGGATGCCGCCGTGGTCGGTGCTGGCGATGGCGGTGTTGAGCGAATGCCCGCGCGCCTTTTCCATCGGGTCGAAGTCCGAGACCGTGCTGCCTCGCTCCAGGCTGCCTGCCGCAGGGATTGCGCCGCCGGCCAGCAGCAGGGCTTCGAACAGGGTGGTTTTGCCGGCGCCGGAGTGGCCTGCCAGCGCCACGTTGCGGATGTTTGCTGTGCTGTACGACATGAGGCCGTCTCTCCCAAAGTGATGGGTGGATAGGCCGTCATGGTCGGCGGCGCAGAGGCGCTGCCAGGTCGTTTTCGCGCGACCGCGCGTCGGTCATGGCGGAAGCCCGGCCGGAGCCGGGGAGGGCTAGCCTTCCACTCCGGGGCGGCCGGGTCAAGCGGCAGCGCGAGAGAGTTGCGGGCGCACGCGGCCGCGGGCGTAGACTGCGACTCCCGGGCCGCGCCGCGGCCGTCGAAGGAGCATCGCCGTGGGATTCAAGCGCTACGCCACCGCCCATTGGGAGGGCGACCTCAAGACCGGCCAGGGCCGCATGAGCACGCCGCAGAGCGGCCTGTTCGACGGCACCCGTTATTCGTTCAACACCCGCTTTGGCGAAGAGAAGGGCACCAATCCGGAAGAGTTGCTGGCCGCGGCGCACGCCGGCTGCTACTCGATGGCGCTGGGATTCATGCTGCAGAACGCCGGCTTCACCGCCACCCGCATTGATACCCGCGCCGAAGTGCTGATGGAAACCTCGCCCGGCCCGCACGTGGTCGGCGTGCACCTGATCGTTACCGCGACCATCCCGGGCATCGATGCCGCCGGTTTTGCCGCCATCGCCGACAATGCCAAGGCCAACTGCGTCATCTCCAAGGCGCTCGGCGTGCCGATTACGATGGCCGCAACGCTTGCCTGATAGGTCGCCGGAGCCCGCCATGCGTCGCCAAACCCGGCGCTTGGCCCGGCAGCGCGCCGGCTACCAGTCGAGCTCGCCGCGCACCACGGTCTGAACTTGGCCGCCGGACCACACCTGGCCCTCGGCGTCCACGTGCAGCTCCAGGCGTGCGTCGTGCCCTACCTCGCGGCCTTGGCTCACCACGTAGCGGCCGTCGGGGTGGGGCAGGGCGTTTCGTTCGTGCAGCCACGCGGCCAGCGTGGCGTTGGCGGCGCCGGAGGCGGCGTCTTCCACTTGCGCAGGTTGGCCCACCAAGGCGCGAACCACCAGGTCGTAGTCCCGGCCTTGGCAGCGCGCGAATACGCACAGGCCCATCGCGTCGTGGTCGCGGGCCAGCGCCGACACGGCGTCCCAGCGCGGCGTGAGGCCGCGCACGCTAGCTTCATCGCACAGTTCCGCTAGCCACCAGCGGCGGCCGCCATCCATCAGCACCGGCGGCAGGGCGCCGGCGGTGATGCCGGCCAGCGCCGCGCCCAAGCGGGGGTCGTCGGGCTTGCCGATTTCCAGCACGCGGGCGCGCGGCGCGCGCACGGCCAGGCGCCGATCGCGGCCAGTGCCGGTGACGCGCACCGGCAGCAGCCCCACCGCGCATTCCTGCACCAGCAGGCCGTCGCGCGGCGTTGCCAGGCCCGCGTCCAGCGCGGCGTGGGCGCTGCCAATGCTGGGATGGCCGGCGAACGGCACTTCGCGTCGCGGGCTGAAGATACGCAGGCGGTAGCTGGCGGCGTCGCTGCTGGGCGGCAGCAGGAAGGTGGTTTCGGGCAGCCGGGTCCAGCGGGCGATGGCCTGCAGGGTGGCGTCGTCCAAGCCTTCGGCATCCAGCACCACGGCCAGCGGGTTGCCGTCGCCGGGCTTGGCTGCGAACACATCCAGCTGCACGAAGCGCCGGCTCATGCGCCACGCTCCGGCGCCGCGGCGGCCGCGGGCCAGTCCAGGGTTCCGCGCACCACGGTCTGGGTGCAGCCGCCCACCCAGACTTCGCCGTCGGCATCCACGGCCACTTCGACCCACCCGTTGCGGCCCATCTCTCGACCCTGGCTGGCGGCATAGCGTCGCCCGGCGGCGCCCAGCGCGCCGCGTTCGAACATCAGCGCGGCAATGGCGGCCTGCGCGCTGCCCGTTACTGGGTCTTCGGGAATGCCGTCGGCGGGGCAGAACGCACGCACCGCCAAGGCATGGTCGCTGCCCGCGGCCGTGCGGCCGAACACGGCCAGCCCGACCGTCTGCGTGGCGTCGGTGAGTGCGGCGATCTCGGCCAGATGCGGCTGCATGGCGCGCACTTGCTGGTCGTCCGCCAATTCCACCACCCACCAGCGCGGGCCGTTGTCCACGCAGGTCGGCGCCAATGCGCCCAGCGCCAGGCCGTGCAGGGCGGCCGCCAGCACGGCGGCATCCTGGGCCTGCGTCGGCAGCAGCCGGGCACGCGGCGCACGCACGGCGATGCGCCGCGCGTGGCCCTCGCCCTGCACCCGCAGCGGTAGCAGGCCGGCCGCGCACTCCTGCACCAGTTGGCCGTCAATGGCCGAGGCCAGGCCGGCTTCCAGCACCGCATGCGCCGTGCCCAC
>JANORD010000032.1:0-2544 GCA_031415095.1 Lysobacteraceae bacterium | reverse complement strand
GCGCGCCTGGCCCAGCTTGAGCAGCAGGACATGGGCATAGCGCCCAGTTCCCAACTCAAGTCCGGTGGCCTGCACGGGCCTACGCCCACCAGCATTCCCGGTGGCCGCACCATCACCACCGCCGACCTGGTGACCCTGCTGCGCAATCCGCAGTCGCAGGCGCTGGTGTTCGACGTGCTGGGTTCGCCGCAGACCCTGCCCAATGCCATCCCCGTGGTGCCGGCGTCGCAGGGCGGCGATTTCCAGGACCAGACCCAGCGCGAGTTCGGCCAGTTCCTGCAGCAGACCACGCAGGGCAACCGCGACCGGCCCATGGTGTTCTATTGCCAGAGCACGCAGTGCTGGATGTCCTACAACGCCGCGCTGCGCGCGATCGCGCTCGGCTACACCCAGGTGCTTTGGTATCGCGGCGGACTGGAGGCCTGGCAGCAGGCGGGCCTGCCGCTATCGGGTGGCCAGGCGCCCGCGCAGCAAGCGCCGTCCCGCTGAGGACTACTTGATGAAGTTGTACTGCAGGCTGGTCTGCAGCCGCAGCGCATCGCCGCGCTGGCTGTCCTGCTGCTGCAGCTGGCCGTAGAGCAGCTCCATGCCCATGGTCCAGGTGGGCGCCGGGCTCCAGATCAGGTTGAACGCGGCGTACTGGCTGCGGCGGAAATCGTCGGCTTGCAGCAGCGCCTGTTCGCGCTCCATGGCCAGGTAGCCGTACACGAGGTTGGAGCGCCATTCGGCCCGCCAATGATGGGTGTAACCGACGTACGCGCCCTGGGTCTGCAGCGCCTCGATATCGCCGTTGGCATCCACGGCGGCGTCCAGGTTGCCGCCGCTCAGGTCAGAAAGGTAGCGCGCTACGCCGCGGCCCCAGTTGGCGCCGAACACCAGCGAATCGTCGGCACCCAAGGCCGTGGAACCGCTGAAGGACAGGCCGCCGGCCACGGTGGTATCCCGGCCCAGCACTAGGTCGCGGTAGGCCAGCCGGCGCAGCACGCCGCTGAGCTGAAGATGGCCCCAGTTGCGCTCGATCCGTCCCGCCACCGAAACATCCGGGGCGCCGTTTTCGCGGACGCCACCGGCGCCGGCATCGAGCTCCGTCTCGGAATCCTCGATGGAAAGCCGCAGCGTGTTGCCTTCGCCCAATCCATACGTTTGCTGGATGGCGGCCAACCGCAGCGACGGCACGCTGCCGGGACCGGCAAAATCAAGCGTCTCGGGCGAGCCATCCGCATCCATGAAGGCCGAATAGCCAAATCCCGCATAGGTGTTGCCGATCTGGCCATAGGCGTGGCGCAGCCGGTAGCCATAATCACTGTTGTAAAAATCATTCTCGAGATAGAAGCGCAGGTTGCCGCGCGACGTGGGCCGGCGTGCCTCGAAGCTGAAGCGCGTCTGCTGCGCATGCAGGTTGAAATTGGGGGAGTCGTCGCCCGGCCCGTTGATGGCGATGGTGGAGGTGGTGAACGACTCGCGGTCGCCTACGGTGTGGGCATCCTGGATGGCGTCCACCTTGGCGTAGCCGCCGAAGCGGATCCGGGTGTCGGTGTTGGGCAGCAGGAAAAAACCCTTGAGCTCGGGGTTGCCCGGCGGCGCCTCGCTGTCCAGGCGCGAGGCGGCGGTACCCGGGTCGGACACCGTTTCGCGATCCGGCAGCACCGTGCTGTCTACGCCGGGCACTTCAGTTTCGGGCTCGGGCTCGGCCACCGCGACCCGGTCGGGCGCGGCTTCGGTGACAGGCGCGGGTGCCGGCGCCGGCGCGCCGTCCTGGGCTTCCACTTGTTTCAGGCGCGCCTCCAGGCGCTCGAGAGTGAGCTTGAGCGCCTCCATCTCGGCCCGCAGGCTCTCGGCGCTGTCCTGTGCCGTCGCCGGCGCTGCCAGCAGGCACAGGGCGGCCGCGAGGGCCAGGTTTCCGCTCCGCATGGTCAGTCCTTCGATCCGGTTGCCCTGACTATTGCACTGTGCCCCATGGCCCCACAACCACGCTGATGTGAATTACTCGGCCCAGGGATTGCGCATCGGCGGGATGGTTTCCACCGCGGCGGCGTCGAGCAAGGCCAACTGTGCCAGCAGCTGCTTGCGAACCAGCGGCTCCACCGGGATTTTCTCCTGCGCCAGCGGCCGGGCATACGCCGCGCGCGCGGCATCGCCCTTGCCCAGCTTGAGGTAGAGGTTGCCCAACTCCACCGCGGCGCCCAGTTGCGCTGGCACCACCTGCGCCACTTCCTCCAGCCGCGTGGCGGCAAGCGCGTAGTCGGTACCGCCCTTGCGGTACAGGTATTCCATCACCGTGTGATACATGCTGATGGCGCGGCCCTGCGGGTCCACCAGCTTTCCGCGGCGGACCATCACGTAGCCCATGCGCGCCACCACTTCGGTGTCCTTGAACGTGGCAACGGGGTCCCAGTCCCAGTCGGGCTCGGGCAGGTTGTCGGACATGCCGTGGAAGAAATAGCCCTCGTACACGCCCGCCACGTTGCTGTCCTCCATGCCCAGGATGCGGCGGCGGTAGTTCATGCGCGCCCGGATCGCCTGCTCTTCACCAAACCAGTAGTC
>JANORD010000031.1:0-4365 GCA_031415095.1 Lysobacteraceae bacterium | reverse complement strand
CGACGCCAAGCGCCACGGCGGCGACCACTGGCGCCTGGCCCGCTGAGCCCCGTGGCCGCGGCCGCGCGGCCGCCGCGGTCACCTCACAAACCTGCCCGCCCAGCCCCCTGAATGGATTCGTCGAACCCCCACGCTCCCATAGCCTCCAGCCACGCGCCGGTGACACCGATGCTGCGCGCCGTGCTGCTGTGCGACATCGTCAATTCCACTGCATTGGTGGAGCAACTGGGCGACGTGCGCGCGGTGCATCTGATGCAGCGCCACGATGCGCTGATGCGGCAGGCGCTCACGCTGTGCCACGGCCAGCTGATAGACAAGGCCGACGGCGTGCTGGCGCTGTTCGAGCGGCCCATCCAGGCCCTGGATTTCGCCCTGCGCTACCAGCGCGGACTGCGCGAGCTGGGCACGCTGGAGGGCGTGGATCTCAAGGCCCGCATTGGCCTGCACGTGGGCGACGTGATGACCTGGGCCAACGAGCCCAAGCACGTGCTCGCCGGCGCCAAGGCCTTCGAAGTGGAGGGCTTGGCCAAGCCGGTGGCCGCGCGCCTGATGAACCTGGCGCTGCCCGGGCAGATCCTGATGTCGGGCATGGCGCAGAACTTGTGCCATCGCGCCGTTGGCGAATTGGGCGACGCCGGTGTGCGCCTGCGCTGGCTGATGCACGGCCGCTACAGCTTCAAGGGCGTGCCCGCGCCGATGCTGGTGCACGAAGTGGGCGAGCCGGGCCTGTCGCCGCTGCGCGCGCCCGACTCGGGCGCCAAGGCCTGGCGCGAACTTCCGCTGTGGCGGCGGCCGCCGGTGATTGCGCTGCAGGTGCTCGCGCTGGGCACGCTGGGTGCGGTGTTGTTCTGGAGCACCTTGCGCAGCCCGCCGGCGATTGCTTTCGCCGAGCGCGACTGGCTGGTGGTGGCCGACCTGCAGAACCGCACTGGCGAGGCGATATTCGACGACTCGCTGGACACCGCGCTGCGCGTGGGCCTGGAGCAGTCCCGGCACATCAACCTGGTGTCCGAGCTGCAGGTGGAGCGCACCCTGGAGCGCATGCAGCGCAAGGGACAGGCGCTGGATCGCCAGCTGGCCGTTGAACTGGCGCTACGCGAGGGGGCGAAGGCCGTGATCCTGCCCACCATCGCCGAAGTGGGGGGCATGGTGCGCGTGAGCCTGGAGGTGATCGACCCCGGCAGCGGCGTGACCGTGTACAGCCAGAGCGCCGATGGCCGCGGTGCGGATGACATTCTGCCGGCGCTCGACAATGCCATGACCGCCGTGCGCGGCAGCCTGGGCGAGGCCATGGCGAACATCCAGGACAGCTCCATGCCCCTGGAGCAAGCCACCACCGGCAACCTGGAGGCGCTGCGGGCCTTCTCGCTGCACATCAAGGCCAAGCGCGAATCCCGGTTTGACGACGCCATGGTGCTGCTCAACCGGGCGGTGGAGTTGGACCCGCAGTTTGCGATGGCGCACGTGGGCCTGTTCAGCCTGAGCTTCATCAACGGCGACAACGACTTGGCCAAGGCCCACCTGGACCGCGCGCAGGCCAACCGCAGCCACCTGAGTCAGCGCGAGGCGCTGCTGCTCGACGCAAGCCAGGCCCTGTTCGGCGCGCCAGAGGACGCCCTGCGCGCCTGGAAGCTGTGGGCCGCCATGTATCCCGACGAGTACCGCGCGTACTACAACTACGCCTACTTCGCGGTGCGCGACGCCCAGCGCTACCGCGACGCGCGGGACTTCCTCGCGCCCGCGCTGGTGTCGCAGAACCCGGCGCGGATGAACGCTTACTACCTGCTGGGCGAAATCAATGTGGCGCTGAACGATTTCGACGCGGCGCTGGCCGCCTTCGAGCAGGCGCAGTCGCTCGGGGTGCGCGGCTTCCAGCGTGGCCACGCCGAGGCCTACGCCGCCCGGCGCGACTTCGCCGGCGCGCGCAAGGTGCTGGGTCTGCAGACCGCGACCGGCAAGGAGAACGTGGATCTGGACCAGCGCCTGGCCGAGGTCAGCTTCGCGCTCGACCAAGGCCAGTGGTCAGAGGCCCTGGCGGCGGCCGATGAACTGGCGGACGCGGCGTCCCGGCTCCCGGACGGCACCGATGACGGGCGCTGGCGCGCCATCGCGCTGTCCCTGCGCGCCTACCTGCCGGACCCGGAATTCAAGCGGGATCTGGCCAGCTTCTTGGACGACCGCCTGGCGCGGCTTCCTGCGGCCAATGCCCTGGACCGCCGCCAATGGACCTTCGAACTGCTGGCGGCGGGTTGGATGGCGGCCCACGCCGGTGACATCGCGCTGTCCCGGCGCGCCCTGGACGCGAGCCTGGGCAAGGCCGAACTTTTCCCGGCCAACGCGGCGATGGCGGCCGTGGTGGAGGCGGAAATCGCCCTGGCCGAAGGCCGGCCACAGCAGGCGGCCGATCGGCTACGCGATGCGATGGCCAACGGCCACGAGATCTATTTCACCCGCGCGGTGTACCTGAGGGCATTGATGGCCACCGGGGCCGACACGGAGGCATTGGCGCAGGCGACCTGGCTGGTGGAAAACCGCGGGCTGGCCTATGCCGAATACAACGCCAACGGCGTCTGGCAGCCCACCAACGTGCTGGAAAGCGGCCTGGCCCTGGATGCGGCGGCGCGCCTGGCCGAGCGCACCGGCAACCCGGCGCTGGCGCAAGCCAAGCGGGCGGCGTTCGCCGCGGCCTGGCCGGGAGATGCCGCGGCCGCCCTGGTGGAGCGGCGCGCGGCGGGCCTGGACTAGGCCCGGCTCACTTCAAGCGAGATGGGCTGGTGCGAGGACTTGGCCGACAGCAGCTGCTGGCGCAGCGCATCCAGGCTGGCCTTGATGGCTTCCTTGCTGGCCAGCTGCTTCACCGACAGGCACATCCACGCGCCCTCGGCCACCGAGGAATCCTTCGACGCGTCATGGCCGACCGCGGCCAGGGCCTGGCGCGGGTCCTTCTGGAACAGTTCGCGGAACGCGTCGTCGCTGGAGAGTTTCTGCAGCAGCGCGTCGACGGTGGCCTCGGAAAGCGTGAACGACATGGAAATTCCCCTGGTTGGATGCGGCGGCCAAGTGCGGCCGCGGGCGGTTGCAAGATAAACCGTGAGGCTGGCACTGTCACCTGTCCAGTATCCCGGGTTCTTGCCATGCAGATACGCCGTTGCAGCCACGTCATGCTTGAACTGGACGAGGAACCGCGCTTCGACTTCGCCACGCTGCTGTCGGGCGGCGATGGCATGGACCGGTCGCCACGCTGGTTGGCGCATGCCCCGCACCTCACTGCGCCGGTGGTGGTGGAGACGGCTTGGATGGCGACGCTGCAGGCCGCGCCGCGCGACCAGTGGTTGCCGCGTGCGTCGGTGGCCGGTGAGGCGGACGTGCTGGACGCCCTGCTGGCCCTTGGCCTGCTGATCAGCGACGGCGATGCGCACGCGCACTGGCGCGAGCGCGACCAGGCCGCTCGCGACATCGCCTGGTGGCCTCCGGCCCTGATTGCGCACGCCAGCGGCGGCTGGGGCGACGTGGACATCCAGGCCCGCAACGAGCGCGGCCTGATGCTCAGCAGCCAGCAGATGGTGGATGCGTTTGGCGCTGCGCCCGAGCCCGAGTACCGGCGGCGGCCCGAGGCGGCGACGCTGCCGCTTCCGGCGCCGACGTCCAGCGATTTCGATGCGCTGCTGGCGGCGCGCCGCACCTGCCGCAATTTCGACGGCGCGGCGGTGCTGGGGCAGGCCGAGTTCGCCACCATGATGCGGCGCGTCTGGGGCGCGGTGGGCACCCGCGAGCTGGCGCCGGGCGCGGTGGCGGTGAAGAAGAACAGCCCGGCCGGCGGCGGCCTGCACGCGGTGGAGGCCTACGTGCTGGTGCAGCGCGTCGAGGGGCTGGCGCCGGGGCTGTACCACTATCTTTCGATGCAGCACGCGTTGGAGCCGCTGGCGGAGCTTGATGCCGACCAGGCGGCTGATCTCGCGCATCGCTTCGTAGCGGGGCAGGACTGGTTCAACAACGCGCCGGCGATGGTGGTGATGACCGCGCGCTTCGACCGCGTTTTCTGGAAGTACCGGCGCCATACCAAGGCCTGGCGCGTGGTGCATCTGGACGTGGGGCATCTGTCGCAGACGATGTACCTGTCGGCCACCGAATTGGGCCTGGGCTGTTTCGTCACCGCCGCCATCAACGACCGCGCCATCGAGGCGGCGCTAAATCTTCCGGCGCTGCGCGAAGGGCCGATTGCGCTGGTGGGTTTTGGCGCGCGCTCGGACACGATGCGCACGATGGAGCTGGACCAGCTGGTGCCTGTAATGCCCACCCATCTCGCCTAAGCATTTCCTTTTTGTGGGAGGGACTTCAGTTGTGGGAGGGACTTCAGTCCCGATG
>JANORD010000030.1:0-1947 GCA_031415095.1 Lysobacteraceae bacterium | reverse complement strand
CCGACCACGTCGACCATCGGGCCCCTGTCGCCCTGGCCCACCGCGGTGATGCGGTCGCCGACCTTGACCTTGTTGCTCATGCCGGCGGGGCCGCCGGGCACGATGGTGCGGATCACGACGAACTCGTCCTGGCGCTGCAGCACCGCGCCGATGCCCTCCAGCGACAGGCGCATCTGCATGTTGAAGTTCTCGGCGCTGCGCGGCGACATGTAGCTGGTGTGCGGATCGATGGAGGTGGCGTACGCGTTCATGAACATCTCGAACACGTCGTCGTCGCGCAGTTCATGGACGCGCTCGCCCAGGCCGGCGTAGCGCTTGTCCAGGGTCTTGCGGATTTCTTCCTGGCTGCGGCCGGCCAGCTTCAGGCGCAGCACGTCGTTCTTTACGTACTTGCGCCACTGCCGGTCCAGCTCGGCGCCGTCGGCGGCCCAGGGCGCATCTTCGCGGTCGTAGGCCCAGGTTTCATCGGTGCTGAAGTCGAAAGGCTTGGCCAGCAGCTGGCGCGCGAACGCCACGCGCTGGTCCACCCGCTTAACGTAGGTGGTGAAGATGTCGTAGGCCGGGTCAAGCTGCTGGTTCTTGATGGCGTCGTCGTGGCCGGCGGCGTAGCCCTGGAAGCGGGCGATGTCGGCCTGGGTGAAGAACAGCTTCTGGCCATCGAGCGATTCGAGGTAGCGCCGATGGATCTCGGCTGACAGCGCATCGTCCAGCGGCTTGGCGCGGTAGACGTAGCGGCTGTCGGACAGGATGCCGTAGACCAGGCGCGCGGCCGCGGCCTGCGCATCGGTGGGCTGGAAGCTGGCCGCGGCGGGCGCCATCGCACCGGGGGTCGCGGCCGGCACCGCACTGGCGCCCATGGCCAGGACCAGGGGCAGGACGGCGGAAAGGGCGATCAGCTTGGGCTTGGGCATGGAGGGGATCCGGAAACGTAGGGGGTCAGCTTGCGCCCGGTGGAGCGGCGGGGCGTGTGCCGTAAGTGAGGGCGGCGCGCAGGGAAGGATGGTACGCGGGCAAGCGTTCAGGCGGGCTCGGCGACAAAACCGGCTTCAGCCGCCATTCGGTCGGCATGGTAGGACGAGCGCACCATCGGCCCGGAGGCGACGTGGGTGAAGCCCATTGCCATCCCGGCCACTTCCAGCGCCTTGAACTCGTCCGGCGTCCAGTAGCGCAGCACCGGGTGGTGGTGCGGCGTGGGCTGCAGGTACTGGCCGATGGTCACCATATCCACGTCGTGGGCACGCAGGTCGCGCAGCGCGCCCAGCACCTGGTCGAACTCTTCGCCCAGCCCCAGCATGATCCCCGACTTGGTCGGCACGTCCGGATGCTGCGCCTTGAAGCGCTGCAGCAACTGCAGCGACCAGTCGTAGTCGGCGCCGGGGCGGACGTTGGTGTAGAGCTCGCGGACGGTTTCCAGGTTGTGGTTGAACACGTCCGGCGGATTCGTGGCCAGGATCTCCAGCGCGCGCTCCATGCGGCCCTTGCCGCGGAAGTCGGGCGTGAGGATCTCGATCTTCAGCTGCGGCGACAGCGCGCGCGCCTCGCGGATGCAGTCGACGAAATGCTGGGCGCCGCCATCGCGCAGGTCATCGCGGTCCACCGAAGTGATGACGACGTAGCGCAGGCCCATGTCGGCCACCGTGCGCGCCAGGCTGGCCGGTTCGGCGGCGTCGGGCGGCTTGGGCCGGCCGTGGGCGACGTCGCAGAAGCTGCAGCGGCGGGTGCAGACCTCGCCCAGGATCATGAAGGTAGCGGTGCCGTGGCTGAAGCACTCGTGGATGTTGGGGCAGCTGGCTTCCTCGCACACCGTCACCAGGCGGTTCTCGCGCAGCTTGCTCTTGAGCTTGGCCACCGCGTTGCCGGCAGGAATGCGCACGCGGATCCAACTGGGCTTGCGCAGCACCGGCGCGCTGGCGTCGAACGTCACCGGGCTGCGGCCGATCTTGTCGC
>JANORD010000029.1:0-10906 GCA_031415095.1 Lysobacteraceae bacterium | reverse complement strand
GATGCTTCTGGCCAAGAGCATCGGGACTGAAGTCCCTCCTACATGAGTTTTACAGAGGTTGGGGGTTTGTAGAGGTTGGGGGTTTTATAGAGGTTGGGGGTTTATAGAGGCTGGGGGGGGGGTCATCGCGGTTGGAGGTTTTTTGATCAACTTGTTTTCCATTGCGGTGCTGGCTTCGGGACGCGGCAGCAATTTGCAGGCTTTGCTGGACGCCATCGCGGCCGGCGCGCTGCCGGCGCGCGTTGTTGGCGTTTTCTCCGACAAGCCCGCCAGCGGCGCGATCGCGATGGCGCGCGCGCGCGACCTGCACACGGTCGCGATCAGCCCGCGCGACTACCCCAGCCGCGACGCCCACGATGACGCGCTGTTCAGCGAAATCGCCGGCGTTCAGCCCGACCTCATCGTGTGTGCGGGATATATGCGCATCATCGGCGCGCCTGCGCTGCGTCGCTTCGAGGGCCGGATGATCAACGTGCACCCATCGCTGCTGCCCAAGTATCCCGGCCTGCACACCCATCAACGGGCGCTGGACGCCGGTGACGGCGAGCATGGCGCCAGCGTGCATGCGGTGATCCCGGAGCTGGATGCCGGCGCCGTGCTTTCCCAGGTTCGCCTGGACGTGGAGCCGGGCGACAGCGCCGAATCGCTGGCGCACCGCCTGCTGCCGCGTGAACACGCGCTGCTGGTGGCCACCGTCGCGCTGTTGGCGCAGGGCCGGCTGCGGATCGGCGCCGTTCCCACTTTTGATGGCCAGCCGCTGCGCGCGCCGCTGCGGCTAACCGCAGACAACTCACTCCACGGAGCCTGACCATGACTCGATTCCTCCTCGCCCTGCTGCTGGCGCTGCCGCTGCTGGCGCAGGCCGCGCCGCCGCCCCAGGCCTTCAGCGCCGAGTACGACGTGTTCCAGAACAACCGCCGGCTGGGCCGCGGCACGGTGAGCTTCCAGCCGCTGGCCAACGGGCAATGGGAGCTGGTGTCCACCTCGCAGGCCACGCGCGGCATGGCCAGCGCCGCCGGCGTCACCCGCAGCGAGCGCAGCGTGCTGCGTTGGAGCAACGGCCAGGTGGAAGTGGTGAGCTACCAGATGGACATGCGCGCCGCGTGGACCAGCCGCAGCCAGTCGCTGGTGGTGGATGCCGCCAAGCGCACCGCCGTCAGCACCTATCGCGGTGAAGTGTTCAAGCTGCGCTTCGAGCCGGGCATGGTGGACCGCCACAGCGTGACGCTGGCGATCATGGCCGACTTGGCCGCGGGCGTTCGCGAGCCGCTGGAATACGCGGTGGCGGACCGGCGCGAGACCGACCAGCACCGCTATCGCGTAGGCGCCAACGTGCGCCTGGGCACGGCGCTGGGCACCCAGCCGGCGCTGCGGATAGAGCGCGTGCGCGGTGACGGCAGCGGCCGCCGCACCAAGATTTGGTTCGCCAAGGACAGAGGCTGGCTGCCGCTGCGCATCAAGCAATACGAGGAAGACGGCCAATCGGTGGATATGCGGATCACCCGCATCCGCTGATGCCCGTGATTTACCTGATCCTGTAGGAGGGACTTCAGTCCCGATGCTTTTCAGCCCAGAGCTATCGGGACTGAAGTCCCTCCTACATGAAGGCGCCGCGACACGCTCAGGGCAGGCGGCGGATCTTGGCGCCCAGGGTGCCGAGTTTTTCTTCGATGTTTTCGTAGCCGCGGTCGATGTGGTAGATGCGGTCCACGACGGTTTCGCCCTCGGCCACCAGGCCCGCCAGCACCAGTGAGGCCGAAGCGCGCAGGTCGGTGGCCATGATCGGGGCGCCGGTCATGCGCTCGACGCCGCGGATGATGGCGGTGTTGCCCTCCACCCGGATGTCGGCGCCCAAGCGCTGCAGCTCATTGAGGTGCATGAAGCGGTTTTCGAAGATGGTTTCGGTGATCACGCCCACGCCTTCGGCCACGGTGTTGAGCGCGGCGAACTGCGCCTGCATGTCGGTGGGGAACGCCGGATACGGCGCGGTGATGAGATTCACGGCCTTCGGGCGGCGGCCGCGCATGTCCACTTCGATGGTGTCGGCGGTGGTGTTGATGTGGGCGCCGGCTTCTTCAAGCTTCACCAGGATCGCGTCCATGGTGTCGGCGCGCGTGCGCTTGGCGATCACGCGGCCGCCGGTCATGGCGCCGGCCACCAGGAAAGTGCCCGCTTCGATGCGGTCGGGCAGCACGTCGTAGTGGATGCCGTTCAGGCGGTCCACGCCATGCACCACGATGCGGTTGGTGCCGGCGCCTTCGATCTGCGCGCCCATGGCGATCAGGCAATTGGCCAGGTCCACCACTTCGGGCTCCTGCGCGCAGTTCTCCAGCACCGTGGTGCCCTTGGCCAGCGCCGCGGCCATCAGCACGTTCTCGGTGCCGGTGACGGTGATCATGTCGAACACATAGCGGCCGCCGCGCAGGCGCTCGGCGCGGGCCTTGATGAAGCCATTTTCAACCGTCACCTCGGCGCCCAGCGCCTGCAGGCCGCGGATGTGCTGCTCCACCGGGCGCGAACCAATCGCGCAGCCGCCGGGCAGCGACACTTCGGCGTGGCCGAAGCGCGCCAGCAGCGGCCCCAGCACCAGGATCGAGGCGCGCATGGTCTTCACCAGCTCGTAGGGCGCCACGGTGCTGGTGATGAAGCGCGGGTCGGCGGTGATGGTGAGTTTTTCGTCCACCATCAGCTGCACGCCCATGGCGCCCAGCAGCTCCATGGTGGTGGTGACGTCGTGCAAATGAGGGACGTTACCGATGGAGATCGGGCCGTCGGCCAGCAGGGTGGCGGCCAGGATGGGCAGCACGGCGTTCTTGGCGCCGGAGATCTGCACTTCGCCGTTCAGCGGTTCACCGCCGGTGATGACAATCTTGGCCATGTTCTTCTTGTCGGTCGCTGTTCGTGTGGAGTGGGTCTGAAAACGCGGAGTGTAGGAGGGACTTCAGTCCCGATGCTTTTGGGTTGGAGCTTGTCGGGACTGAAGTCCCTCCTACAGGAGTTCAGGGGTGGTGGCGGTTATGGGAGGATTTGAAAGGGCCTAGGCTTCGTCGGGCGTCAGGGTGCGCAGGGCCAGGGCGTGGATCTCGCCGCCCATGCGGTCACCCAAGGTGGCGTAGACCAGGCGATGCCGGGCCAGCGGCAGCTTGCCGCGGAAGGCCTCGGCGACCACGGTGGCCTCGAAATGCACGCCGTCGTCGCCCAGCACCTGGGCGCGGGCGCCGGGCAGGCCGGTTTCGATCAGTTCGCGGATGATTTCGGGGGTCATGGGGGCGGGCCGCAGGATGTCGCGCAGGCCTTACAATAAGGCTCCGCATCATACGCCCAACGCCTCCCGCATGACTGCAGCCGCCCCCGCCACGCATATCCACGACGACGCGCTGATTGCCAGCGGTCGTACCGTCATCGGCATCGAAGCACGGGCGCTGGACGCGCTGCAGGCCCGGATTGGCCCCGAGTTCGCCGCCGCCTGCCGGCTGATGCTGGCCTGCCGCGGCCGGGTGGTGTGCAGCGGCATGGGCAAGTCCGGGCACGTAGCGCGCAAGATCGCCGCCACCCTGGCCTCCACCGGCACCCCCGCCTTCTTCATGCATCCGGGTGAAGCCAGCCACGGCGACCTGGGCATGGTGACCGACGCCGACCTGGTGCTGGCGCTTTCGAATTCCGGTGAATCCGATGAAATCCTGACCATCCTCCCGGCGCTGCGCCGGCAGGGCAATACGGTGATCGCGCTCACCGGCCGGCCCGGCTCCACCCTGGCGCGGCTAGCCGACCTGCACCTGGACGCCAGCGTGCCGGCCGAAGCCTGCTCGCTGGGCCTGGCGCCCACCTCCAGCACCACCGCCGCCCTTGTTATGGGCGACGCGCTGGCCGTGGCGCTGCTGGATGCGCGCGGTTTCACCGCCGAAGACTTCGCCCGCTCGCATCCGGCCGGCACCCTGGGCCGGCGCCTGCTGCTGCACATCCGCGACATCATGCATACCGGCGATGACGTGCCCACGGTGGCCGCCACCGACAGCGCCGCCGCCGCGCTGCTGGAAATGTCGCGCAAGCGCCTGGGCATGACCGCCGTGGTGGACGCCGATGGCGTGCTGCAGGGCGTGTTCACCGATGGCGACCTGCGCCGCGCGCTGGACGATCGCCAGACCGACCTGCACGCCACGTTCGTATCGCAGCTGATGGGCCGCACGCCCAAGACCATCGGTCCGGAGGCGCTGGCGGTGGAGGCCGCGCACCTGATGGAAGAATTCAACATCAGCTCGCTGGTGGTGGTGGACACCGGCCGCCGGGTGGTGGGCGCGTTGAATATTCATGACCTGTTGCGCGCCCGGGTGGTCTGATCGCGCATGTCCGCCTACTCCGCCGACCTGCTCGCCCGCGCCGCCGGCATCCGCCTGGCCTGCTTCGACGTGGACGGTACGCTGACCAACGGCGACCTCACCTACGACAGCGACGGCCGCGAATCCAAGACCTTCAACGTGCAGGATGGCTTGGGCCTGCGCCTGCTCGAAGACAACGGCATCACCGTGGCCCTGATCACCGCGCGCGAAAGCGACGCGGTGAAAGCGCGCGGCCGCGACCTGCACCTGAGCCACGTGTACACCGCGGTGCGCGACAAGGCGGCCTGCCTGCTGGAAATCTGCGCGGCGCTGGGCCTGGCGCCCGAACAGGCGGCGCACATGGGCGATGACCTGCACGACCTACCGGCGCTGGTGCAGGTTGGCTTGGCAGTGGCGCCGGCCAACGCCCACCCCTGGGTGGCGACCCGCGTGCACTGGCAAACCCCGTCCCGCGGTGGCGCTGGCGCCGCGCGCGAACTGTGCGACCTGATCCTGGAGGCACACGGCCTGCGCGCCGCGGTGCTGGCGCGTTTCGACGCCACATGAGCCGGGCCGCGCTCAACGCCGTCTTGCTGGCGCTGGCGGTAGTGCTGGTGAGCGTGGCGGTGTGGCAGTGGCGCCTGCGCCAGGTGCCGCCCACCGTTGCGCCGCTGCGCTCGGACTACGTGCTGCGCGACTTCGAAATGACCGCCTTGGGCGACGCCGGCCAAGAGTCGTTCACGGTCCGCGGGCCTTACCTGCAGCGTGATGTCGGCGGCCGCAGCATCAGCTTGGTGCAGCCCCGGTTCTCGTTTCCCGACGCCGAGGACGGCCGCTGGGACGCGCGCTCGGAGTCGGCCTGGGTGAGCCCGGATGCCGATCAAGTGACACTGCTGGACCGGGTGGTGATGACCGGCCCGCCCACGCCCGCGGGCATCCGCACCCGCTTTGAAACCGAGCGGCTCACGGTGTTTCCCGACCTGGACCAGGCCACCACCGAGCTGCGGGTGACCGTTACGCAGGGCGACTCTATACTCAGCGGAACCGGGCTGCGTGCCGACATGCAGACCAAGCGGTTCCAGCTGCTCTCCGATGTGAAAGGACGATATGCGCCCCGCGGCCCTTAGTTTCGCCCTACTGATGCTCGTCCTCGCGGCGCCTGCCTTTGCCAAAAGCAGCGACCGCCAGCAGCCCATGGACATCAACGCTGACAACATGGACGCGCTGCTGGAGGACAACTCGGTGTCCACCCTGGTTGGCAATGTCCGCATTCGCCAAGGCAGCCTGGAAGTGGACGCCGACAAGGCGGAGGTGCATCGCGCGGCCGGCGAGATCGATCGCATCGTGCTCACCGGCGCTCCGGTGCGCCTGCGCCAGATGTCCGACCAGGGCGAGCCGATGAACGCCAGCGCGCGCCAGATTGTCTATTCGATGACCAGCGAGCTGATGGTGTTCACCGGCGACGTGGTGGTGGAGCAGCCGCGCGGCACCCTGCGCGGCGAGACGCTGAAGTACAACCTCACCACCGGCCGGGTGGACGGCGGCGGCGACGGCGCGCGCGTGTCGCTGCGCATCCTGCCCAAGGCGGCGGCTGCGCCGGCGCCCAGCAACTGATGCTTACCGCTGCGGGGCTCGCCAAACGCTACAAATCGCGGCAAGTCGTCAGCGATTTCGGCCTGGCCCTGCGGCCTGGGGAAGTGGTGGGCCTGCTCGGTCCCAACGGCGCCGGCAAGACCACGTGCTTCTACATGATCGTGGGCCTGGTGGCGGCCGACAGCGGCCAGATCCGGCTTGATGGCGACGACATCACCGCGCTGCCCATGCACGAGCGCGCCCGCCGCGGCTTGGGCTACCTGCCGCAGGAAGCCTCGGTGTTCCGCGGCCTCAGCGTCGCCGACAATATCTCTGCCGTGCTGGAGCTGCGCCCGGAGCTGGACGCCAATGCGCGTGAGCGCGAGCTGGCGGCCCTGCTTGAGGAGCTGCAGATTTCCCACGTGGCCAGCCAGGCCGGCGCCAGCCTGTCGGGCGGTGAACGGCGGCGAGTTGAAATCGCCCGCGCCCTGGCGGCGAACCCGCGCTTCATGCTGCTCGATGAACCCTTTGCCGGCGTGGATCCGATTTCGGTGGGCGAAATCCAGAAAATCGTCCGTCATCTGAAGGAACGCGGCATCGGCGTGCTGATCACCGACCACAATGTTCGCGAGACCTTGGGTATCTGCGACCGGGCGTATATTCTCAATGCGGGCACGGTGCTGGCGCAGGGAACTCCTGACGCCGTACTGGCCAATCCTGACGTGCGGCGCGTGTATCTGGGCGAGTCCTTCCGCCTGTAGCGCGCGGCCGCCGCCCCTGCGGAGCGCCATGAAGCCCACCCTCCAGACCCGACTAGGCCAGCAGCTTTCCCTGACGCCCCAGCTGCGCCAGGCGATCCGGCTGCTGCAGCTGTCGGCGATTGAACTGGAGGCCGAGCTCAACGACGCGCTGGATGCCAACCCGCTGCTGGAGCGCGAAGAAGACGCCGAAGAGCTGGCCGCGATACCCGAGGGCGACAAAGCGCCCGAAGCCCCCGCCGCCGACACGGCGCCCGACAGCCCCGACAGCGACGACTACGACCCCGGCGAAGCCCCGGACTGGGACGACTCGGCGGTGGGCGGCTATGAACGCCGCGGCGACGGCGAGGAGAGCGGCGACGAGTTCACGGCCGCCGCCCCGGTGGACCTGCAGGCGCACCTGCTCTGGCAGCTGCGCCTGAGCCACCTGAGCGCGCGCGACCTGGCCATCGGCGAGGCGCTGGTGGAGGCGATCAACGACGATGGCTACCTGGCCAGCCCCATGGAAGACATCCAGGCGGCGCTTTCGCCGGAGATAACGGCAGAAGCCGGCGAAATAGAGACCGTTCTGCACATCATCCAGCACTTCGACCCGGTTGGCGCCGGCGCCCGCACGCTGTCCGAATGCCTGTGCGTGCAGCTGAGCCTGCTCAGCGCCGACACGCCGGGCCTGGTCTTGGCCCGGGACGTTTGCCGCAAGCACTTGGACGCTTTGGCCAAGCTGGGGCCCGTCCGCCTGGCGGCGCAGTTGGGCACGCCGGAGGAGCAGATGACCCTGGCGGTGAGCCTGCTGCGCAGCCTGGACCCCAAACCCGGCGCGCAGGTGAGTGCCGGCGAGGCCGAATACATCGCCCCCGACGCCATCGCCTACCGCCAGGGCGGCGTATGGAAAGTGGCGCTGGCAGCGGGCAGCCAGCCGCGGCTGGGCATCAACCGGCATTACGAGCGCCTGATCGGCAAAGCCAGCCGCGAGGACGACAGCTACCTGCGCGGCCAGCTGCAGGAGGCGCGCTGGCTGATCAAGAGCCTGGAAACCCGGGCCGACACCCTGGTGCGGGTGGCCCGGGCCATCGTCCGGCAGCAAAGCGCCTTCCTGGACCACGGCAGCGAAGCCATGCGGCCCCTGACCCTGCGCGAAGTGGCCGAGGAGCTGGGCCTGCACGAATCCACCATTTCCCGCGCCACCACCCGCAAATTCCTGCGCACGCCGCGCGGCACCTACGAGTTCAAGCATTTCTTCAGCTCCGGCATCGCCACCGACCATGGCGGTTCCGCCTCGGCCACTGCCATCCAGGCCATGCTGCGCAAGCTCATAGACGCCGAGAATCCCCGGGCGCCGCTGTCCGACCAGCGCCTGGCCGAAATCCTCAAGGGCGACGGCATTCCCGTGGCCCGGCGAACCGTGGCAAAGTATCGGGAAGCGATGAATATTTCCGCGTCCAACGAACGGCAGCGACTGGCTTGAACCGAGCCCGCCTGCCCCCCGCCTGGCCCTTGGCCCAGGCGCTGAACCCGCCCCCGTTACAACCGGTCACGGCGCCTTAGCGTTGGCCGTGATTTGCTTTGCCTGACACCCACAGGAGGATCGTGACCATGCGGATCGACATCAGCGGCCATCAAATCGACGTTACCCCGGCACTGCGCGAGTACGTGCAGGACAAGCTTGCCCGTGTCGGCCGCCATTTCGACCACCATCTGGACGCCCGCGTCATCCTGTCGGTGAACAAGCTCGACCAGAAAGCCGAGTGCACCCTGGCCACGACCGGCAAGACCCTGTTCGCTGAAGCCGTGGCGCACGACATGTACGCCGCCATTGACCTGCTGGCCGACAAGCTCGACCGCCTGGTGGTGAAGCAGAAGGAAAAAATGACCGACCACCATCGCGGTGAGTCGGCGGCGCGTTCGGACACTTTCGGCTAACCACATGCACCTGCTGGACCTGCTCACCCCCGCCCGCGTCAAAGCCAATTTCATCACCAGCGGCAAGAAGCGCCTGCTCGAACAGGTATCGGCGCTGTTGGCCGATGGCGCCGGCGGTGAAAGCGAGCGGGGCATTTACGACAGCCTGTGCGGCCGGGAGCGGCTGGGCAGCACCGGCCTGGGCCACGGCGTGGCGATACCGCACGGGCGCAGCGCTCGATTGGCTAACACGGCGGGCGTGTTTGTCCGCTTGGCCGAGCCGGTGGATTTCGGCGCGGCGGACGGCCAGCCGGTGGACCTGGTGTTCGCCCTGGTGGTGCCCGAGCACTACGCCCAGCAGCACCTGCTGCTGCTCTCGCACCTGGCGCAAATGTTTGGCGAAGAGGATTTTCGCCAGCGGCTGCGCCAAGCGCCGGATTCGGCGGCGCTGTACGCCCTGCTGGCGCAATGGCAGTCCGAGCACCCGGTGGCGGCCTGACATGGCCGACCGGCTGCACGCTTCCGAGCTCTTCGATGAGCTGTGCGAAAAGCTGGCGCTGCGCTGGCTCTGCGGCCAGCGCGGCGGCCAGCGGGTGATCGAGCGCGGCGAGGCCCTGTCGCGGCGGCCGTCGCTGGCTGGCTACCTCAACGTGATCCACCCCAACAAGGTACAGATCATTGGCGCGGCCGAACTGGCCTGGCTGGACGGACTGGATGCGCGCCAGCGCTGGGAAACGCTGCAGAAAATCATGGATGCGCGGCCTCTGGCGATGGTGGTCACCCAGAACCAGCCCTGCCCCACCGACCTGCGCGATGCCGCCGAGGAATCGCAGACTCCGCTCTGGACGTCGCCGCGACGCGGTTACGAACTGCTCAACCTGCTGCAGTACCACGTGGCGCGTGCGCTGGCGCCGCGCGTTTCGCTGCACGGCGTGTTCATGGAGATTTACTCCATCGGGGTGCTGATCACCGGCGATTCGGGCGCCGGCAAGAGCGAGTTGGCGCTGGAGCTGATCAGCCGCGGCCATCGCCTGGTGGCTGATGACGCGCCCGAGTTCACCCAGATTGCGCCCGACGTGCTCGATGGCAGCTGCCCGGCGCTACTGCAGGACCTGCTGGAAGTGCGCGGCTTGGGCGTGATGAACATCCGCCAGATGTTCGGCGACACCGCGGTGAAAAAGAACAAGTATTTGCGCCTGGTGGTGCACCTGGTGCGCGCCCATGAGCCGTCGAAAGAAGCCATGGCGCGCATCACCGGCGAATCCGGCAGCCGCCGCGTGCTCGACCTCGATGTGCCCGTGGTGGAATTGCCGGTGGCCGCTGGCCGCAACCTGGCGGTGCTGTCCGAGGCCGCGGTGAGGCTGCACCTGCTGCGCAGCAAGGGCATGGATCCGGCGGCGGCGTTCCTGGCCCGCCACACCGAATTCCTGCTCAAGGGTGAAGAGCAATGATCGAGCCCACTCGCCCCATCCTCATCGTGGTCAGCGGCATGTCGGGCTCGGGCAAGTCGGTGGCGCTGAACACGCTGGAAGACCTGGACTTCTTCTGCACCGACAACCTGCCGGCGGAGCTGCTGCCGCGCTTCGTGCGCAGCGTGGCCGGCGACCAGCGCGGCCATCGCCTGGCCGTGGGCATCGACGTGCGCAACCGCACGCCGGATCTTTCGCGCATCCCGGACTGGCTGTCGGAAGTGGGCGCGCTGGGCTTCGACCACAAGCTGGTGTACTTCGACACCCGGGATGAAGTGCTGCTCAAGCGCTATTCCGACACGCGTCGCAAGCACCCCCTGAGCCACGATGGCTTGCCGCTCGCCGACGCCATTCGCCTGGAGCGCGAACGCATGCGGCCGCTGCTGGGCATCGCCGACTTGGTGATGGACACCTCCGAGTTGAACGTGCACCAGATGCGCCGGCAGGTGATCACCGAATTGGGCATCGGCGCGCACCAGGGCATGTCGGTGCTGTTCGAATCCTTCGCCTACAAGCGCGGCGTGCCGGCCGACGCCGATTTCGTCTTCGACGCGCGCGCCCTGCCCAACCCGCACTGGGATGCCCGCCTGCGGCCGCTGTCGGGCCGCGACCAGTCCGTGCGCGAGCACTTGGACCAGGATCCGGTGGTGGCCGAATTCGCCCAGCAGGTCACGGCCTTCCTGGACACCTGGCTGCCGCGCTTCGAGGCCGAAACGCGCAGCTATCTCACCGTGGCCTTCGGCTGCACCGGCGGCCGCCACCGCTCCGTGTACCTCGCCGACCGCCTCGCCGCCCACTTCCGCGGCCAAGGCCGCGACGGCGTAGTCACCTTCCACCGTGAACTCGAATAGCCAAAACAGGGGTCAGAGTACCTTTTCCGCTTTGCGGAAAA
>JANORD010000028.1:0-6387 GCA_031415095.1 Lysobacteraceae bacterium | reverse complement strand
GAGGCTCGCCTCGCGATCGCGATGGCCCAGCTCGGCGGCATCGGCATCATCCACCGCAACATGACCGACCAGCAGCAGGCCGCGCAGGTCCTGCAGGTGAAGAACTTCGAAGCTGGCGTGATCCGCGAGCCGCTCACCGTGGGCCCCGAAACCACCATCGGCGAGGTAATCCGCCTCACCCGCGCCCGCAACATCTCCGGCGTGCCGGTGGTGGACGGCGGCCAGCTGGTGGGCATCGTAACGAGCCGGGACATGCGCTTCGAAAAGAAGCTCGACGACCCCGTGCGCCACATCATGACCAAGAAAGACAAACTGGTGACGGTGCGCGAGGGCGCCAGCGACGACGAAGTGCTGCAGCTGATGCACAAGTACCGCATCGAGAAGGTGCTGGTGGTGGATGACAGCTTCGCGCTGCGCGGCCTGATCACCGTCAAGGACATCCAGAAAGCGCGTGACAATCCGTTCGCCGCCAAGGATGCCGAGGAACAGTTGCTCGTGGGTGCCGCGGTCGGTGTCGGCGGCGGTACCGAGGAGCGTGTGTCGCTGCTGGTCGCGGCCGGCGTCGACGTGGTCGTGGTCGATTCCGCGCACGGCCATTCGCAGGGCGTGCTCGACCGCGTCGCGTGGGTCAAGAAGAATTTCCCGAACGTGCAGGTGATCGGCGGCAACATCGTCACCGGCGACGCCGCGCTGGCGCTGATGGACGCCGGTGCCGACGCGGTCAAGGTGGGCATCGGTCCGGGCTCGATCTGCACCACGCGCATCGTCGCCGGCGTCGGCGTTCCGCAGATCACCGCAGTGGGCATGGTCGCCGAGGCGCTCAAGGGCCGCATCCCGCTGATCTCCGATGGCGGCATCCGCTATTCGGGGGACATCGCCAAGGCCCTGGTGGCCGGCGCCAGCTCCATCATGATCGGCGGCCTGTTCGCCGGCACCGAAGAGGCGCCGGGCGACGTGGAGCTGTTCCAGGGCCGCAGCTACAAGAGCTATCGCGGCATGGGCTCGCTGGGCGCGATGGAGCTGGGCAGCAAGGACCGCTATTTCCAGGACGCTTCGGACGCCGACAAGCTGGTGCCCGAAGGCATCGAGGGCCGGGTGCCGTATCGCGGCCTGCTGCGCAGCATCGTGCACCAGCTCGCCGGCGGCATCCGCGCCTCCATGGGCTACGTGGGCTGCGCCGACATCGAGCAGATGCGCACCCGCCCCAAGTTCGTCCGCGTTACCAATGCCGGCACCCGCGAGTCGCACGTGCACGACGTACAGATCACCAAGGAACCGCCGAACTACCGGATGGGTTGAGCATGAGCGACATCCACGGCGACAAGATCCTCATTCTCGATTTCGGCGCGCAGTACACGCAGCTGATTGCCCGGCGCATTCGCGAGTTCGGCGTTTACTGCGAGATCTGGGCCTGGGACCACGACCCGGCGGAAATCGCCAGGTACAGCCCCAAGGGCATCATCCTGTCTGGCGGCCCGGAATCCACCACCGAGGCCGGCTCACCGCGCGCGCCGCAGCAGGTCTTCGACGCCGGCGTGCCGGTGCTGGGCATCTGCTACGGCATGCAGACCATGGCCATGCAGCTGGGTGGCCGGGTAGAAGGCGGGCACCACCGCGAGTTCGGCTATGCCCAGGTGGAAGTCACCGCCGAGTGCGCGCTGCTCGACGGCCTGAAGGACCACGCCGGCAGCCCGCCGCGGCTGGACGTGTGGATGAGCCACGGCGACCGCGTCACCGCGCTGCCCGAGGGCTTCCAGGTGACGGCGCGCACCGATTCGGTGGCCATCATCGCCATGGGCGACGACGTCCGGCGCTGGTATGGCGTGCAGTTCCACCCCGAAGTGACCCACACAACGTCCGGCGAGCAGATGCTGCGGCGCTTCACGGTGGACATCTGCGGCTGCAGCACGCTGTGGACGGCGGCCAATATCATCGAGGACCAGATAGCGCGCGTGCGCGCCTTGGTGGGCGAAGACGACGTGCTTTTGGGCCTGTCGGGCGGCGTGGATTCCTCGGTGGTAGCGGCCCTGCTGCACAAGGCCATCGGCGAGCGGCTCACCTGCGTGTTCGTGGACACGGGCCTGCTGCGCTGGCACGAGGGCGACCAGGTGATGACCATGTTCGCCACCGAGGCGCAGAAGGGCGGCCTGGGCATCAAGGTGATCCGGGTGAACGCCGCCGAGCGCTATTTCAGCGCCCTGGAAGGCGTGGCCGACCCGGAGGCCAAGCGCAAGATCATCGGCCGGCTGTTCGTGTAGATTTTCGAGGAAGAGTCGGAAAAGCTCTGCAACGTCAAATGGCTGGCGCAGGGCACCATCTACCCCGACGTGATCGAGTCGGCCGGCAGCAAGACCGGCAAGGCGCACGTGATCAAGAGCCACCACAACGTCGGCGGCTTGCCCGCGCACATGAAGCTGGGCCTGGTGGAACCCCTGCGCGAGCTGTTCAAGGACGAAGTGCGGCGCATCGGCGTGGAGCTGGGCCTGCCGCGCGAGATGGTCTACCGCCACCCGTTTCCCGGGCCGGGCCTGGGCGTGCGCATCTTGGGCGAAGTGAAGCGCGAATACGCCGAGCTGCTGGCCCAGGCCGACGCCATCTTCATCGACGAGCTGCGCAAGAGCGGCTGGTACGACAAGACCAGCCAAGCCTTCGCGGTGTTCCTGCCGGTGAAGTCGGTGGGCGTGGTGGGCGATGCCCGGGCGTATGAGTGGGTGATCGCACTGCGCGCCGTCGAGACCGTGGACTTCATGACCGCGCAGTGGGCGCACTTGCCGTACGAACTTCTAGACGACTGTTCTCGCCGTATTATCAACGAGTTACGCGGCGTTTCTCGCGTTGTTTATGACATCAGCGGGAAGCCGCCTGCCACCATCGAGTGGGAGTGACGAGTCTCAATCCCATGGAACTCACTAGCGACGAACTACGCAATTACGCAACCGTCATAGCGGCGCTCGTCGCCGTGGTCGTCTTCATCTTCGACTCCCGCGTCAGGCGCCGCAACCAGCGAATCGAGAACGTCGCCAGGTTCTTCGAAGTGCACAGCCGGCTGATGCACTCGGAAGGCTACCTGATGAACCATCTGGCCGAACTGGCCGATGAGTCGTTTCGACGCGATCCTGCCGACCGTGCGTCGGAGGCGAAGTTCCATCTGCTGCTCCTCCACGTCGAACAGCTGGCCATACTCGCCAACAACCAAGCCGTGCCCAGGTCGACACAGGTCTACATGTTCGGGCTTTATTCGAAGTCGATCCTCCGGCTGCTCACCGAGCAGGAGCGAACCAGCATGTTCTGGGATCTCGCCGTGAGCTATCTCCAAGGCTTGGAGAAACTCACTGCCGAGTACGAGCGCATGCCGGCCTCGGCCAGAAAGCGATTTCAGCAGTGACTGACCGCGACCGTCTAGGCGGCCCTTCGGAACGCACAGATAGGGAGCAAGCACACCCATGAGCGAACTCAGCCGCCCTGCGTACCTCTCCACCCACGGGAGCGGGCGATGAGCACGCCCAACCCGGATCCCTCACTGTCCGACACCCCGGCGCATGCCGCACGGGGCAGTTTCTGGAGCGGCCTGAAGTTGCGTCGCGAGAACCTCGGGCCGGACCTTGCCGCTGGCGCCACGTTTGCCGTCGTCAACGTGCCCCAGGGCATGGCCAACGCCGTGCTGGCCACGGTCAACCCCGTGGCGGGCCTGTATGCGCTGATGGTGGCCATGCCCATTGGCGCGCTGCTCACCAGTTCGGTTTTCATGAATGTCTCCACCACCGGCGCCATGTCGGTGGCGGCCGGAAACGCGCTGGTGGACATCGCCGAGCCCGACAAACTGCAGGCGCTGGCCACCCTGGTGCTTATGATCGGCGCCGCCCAGCTCACTTTCGGCCTGCTGGGCTTCGGCCGGCTGGTGCGCTTCATATCCCACGCCGTCATGACCGGCTTCATCACTGGCGTGGCGGTGCTGATCGTGCTCGGCTCTGTTTCGGACCTCACGGGCTACCAGAGTTCCCAGTCGACGTCCTTGCTCCGGTTTGCGGACACGCTGCTGAACTGGCGCCGCGTGGACGCCTGGACGTTTGCCTTCGGCATTGGCACCATCGCGGCCATTTTCGCTTTCCAGAAAACGCGCCTTTCCAGGTTCGCGCTTATTCTGGCACTCGCCGTGGTGACCCCTCTGGTGGCCCTGTGGTCCCTCGGGCTGCAGATGGGCCACATCACCCTGGTGGGTGACATCGCGCAGATTCCCCGTGCGCTCCCCCTCCCGGTGCTTCCCGACCCTGGCCTGATCGGCGACCTGCTGCTGCCGGCCATCGCCATTGCGGTCATCGGCCTGATCCAGGGCGCCGGGGTCGGCCAGAGCTACCCCAATCCGGGCGGCGCCTTCCCCGATACCTCCCGCGACTTCGTCGGGCAGGGCGCGGCCAACCTCGCCGGCGGCCTGTTCGGCGGCATCCCCTCGGGCGGGTCCATGTCGGGCACCGCCGTTACCGTGCAGGCCGGCGCGCAGTCGCGCTGGGCCAATATTTTCAGCGCGGTGTTCGTGGTGCTGATCGTCCTGCTGCTGGTGGACGCGGTGAAGATGGTGCCGATGGCGGCCCTGGGCGGCCTGCTGTTCGTGGTTGGCCTGCAGAACATCCAGCCGGCCGAGCTGCGCATGAACTGGCACACCGGGCGCGCCACGCGGGCGGCCATGCTGGTCACCTTCGCGGCCACGCTCATGCTGCCGCTGCAGTACGCCATCGCCGTGGGCGTCGCGCTCTCTTTCCTGCTGCACGTGCTGCGCTCGTCCGACCGCATCGAAGTGCGGGAGTTCGCCCTGGTCGAAGGCGGATTCCCGACCGAGCGTCCCGCGCCCAAGTCGCTCGAACCCAACACCGTGGTGGTGCTGCGCATCCGCGGCTCGCTTTACTTCGCCTCCGTCCAGGCCTTCGAGTCCCAGATGCCTGACGTCAGCCGGGCGTCTGGCACCAGCCTCATCCTCGTGCTGCGCGACATCGACGACCTCGGAAGCACCGCCATCCGCTTCATCAAGCGCTATGCCGCGTCGCTGCAGCGGCAGGGTGGCCGTCTGCTGCTGTGCGGCGTGAGCGCAGAGCTTCGCGCCCAGCTCGACCGCACCGGACTGTCCGCGCAGCTGGGGGAGGGCGCCATTTTCGACGAGCAGCCCGGCATCGGCGCGTCCCTCAACGACGCTTTGGCCGAAGCACGGCGCGGCCTGTCCCCGGCATGAGCTCGCCGCTTCGGGGAGCGGCCAGCGCGGTCTGGCTCGCCATTGGCCTGGTCTGGATACTGCATGTGGGCCAGAGCGTGCTGGTGCCGGTCGTTTTTGGCGTCTTGATCGCCTACGTCACCGACGGTCTGGCGCGCCTGCTGCTTCGCCTTCCTGTCGTCGGAGTGCACCTGCGCGGGGCCTCGGCGCACGTGGCCGCGGCACTGGCCATCGCACTGCTGCTGGTAGCGCTGGCATCGCAGCTGGCGCAAAGCTTGGGGCAGGTGACCGCTTCCGCGCCGCAGTACGCCGCCGCCCTGCTCAACACCATCCAGGAGTGGGCGGCACGCTTGGGCATGGAGACGACGCCGACGTGGGAATCCCTGCGTGGCGACCTGCTGGCGCGGGTCAACGCCCAGCGCCTGATCGGCACCACGGTGGTCTCGGTCACGGGAATTGCCTGGGGGCTGGTTGTCGTGGCCCTGTACGTTGCGCTGCTGCTGGTTGAGCGCGGTGCGGTCAAAACCAAGCTGGCGGGTCTCTCCCGCGATCCGAACCAGGCGGCGCGCATCCAGCGGGTGTTCGAGAGCATCACCAACCGCATCGGCACTTACCTGCTGCTCAAGACCGCCGTCAGCGCCGTCCAGGGCCTGCTGTGCTACGTGATACTGCGCAGCTTCGGCGTCGACCTGGCGGGCTTCTGGGCCGTGCTGGTCGGCCTGCTGAACTTCGTGCCCTACATCGGCTCGGTGCTGGGCGTGTTCCTGCCCGGCGCGTTCGCGGCCGTGCAGCTCACCGACATGAACAGCCTATTCGCGCTGCTGCTGGCGCTGTCGGCCGCGCAGTTCGTCATCGGCTTTTTCCTCGACCCGTATGTGATGGGCAAGTCGCTCAACCTCAGCCCATTCGTCATCCTGGTGAGCCTGGCGGCCTGGGGCTCGCTGTGGGGCATGGCCGGCGCTTTCCTCGCGGTGCCGCTGATGGCCTGCCTGGCGCTGGTGCTGGCGGAGTTCGAGGAAAGTCGACCGCTGGCGGTGTTGCTTTCGCGCGACGGCAAGGTGTGAGCGCGGGTGCGCGGCTAACCGGACGCCATCGCGACGAGCCGCTGCACCCAGCTCAGCTGGCGCTGCCCGCCAGCTGGTCGTCGCCCACGCCAGGCACCAGCGACGGCCGCCCGACGATCAGCG
>JANORD010000027.1:0-3787 GCA_031415095.1 Lysobacteraceae bacterium | reverse complement strand
CGGGCCGCCAACGATGCTCAGCTCGCCGTCGCGCCGACGCACCAAGCCGCGGTCGGTGGCGAACCACAGGGTGCCGTCCTCGTCCTCGTGCATGCCAAAGACGTCCTGCGCGCCGTCCATGGCCGCCAGCGACAAGGGCGTGATCTCGCCGTTGGCGATCTGCGCTGCACCGTTGGAGGTGCCTACCCAGAGGCTGTCGTCGCGAGATTCGAACAGACTGAGCACGAAATCGCGCGGCAGCCCGTCTTTTTCCACGAGCAGGGTGTCCAGGCCTTGTTCGCGTCGCAGCAGCCCGCGGGCGGTGCCGACCCAAAGCGCGCCGTCGCGGGTCTGGTGAATCGCACGGACCTGGTTGGAGGGAAGCGCGCCGGGGGCGGTGATGCGCTCCTTTATTTCGCCATCACGCCACCGGACGAGGCCCGTGGAATACGTCCCCAGCCAGATATCGCCGGCCTGGTCTTCGGCCAGGCTGAGCACCGAGTCACCCTCAAGCCCGGACGTGCCGGTGACCATTTCGTCCTTCCAGCGGTCCATGCCCCGGCTGGTGCCCACCAGGATCTCGCCGGTGCTGGTTTGCAGCAGCGCCCGCACGTAGTCGTCGGCCAGGCCCTGGTGGCTGTCGATGGTGACGAAGGGGGTGTCGGCAAAGCGCATCAGGCCCGCGTTGGTGCCCGCCCACAGACTGCCTTCGCGGTCGGCGAACAGCGCGGCGACGCGGTTGTTGGGCAAGCCATCTTCGGCGTCAAATCGCTCCAGGCCACGGCTGCTCAACCGCATCAGGCCCTTGTTTACGGTGCCTATCCACAAGCTGCCCTGCTCATCCACCTGCAGGCTGGCGACGGCCACGTTGGGGAAATCGGCGGTGATACGCTCGAAGCGCCCGCCGCGGCCCAAGTAAAGGCCTTCCTCGGTGCCGACATAGAGTTGCCCATCCGGAGCCACGGCCAGGCTGAACACTGCGCCCGGCGGCAGGCCTTCTTCGGTATGGAAGGCCTGGACCCGGTCGCCTTCGATGCGGGCAATGCCCTTGCCGGTGGCCACCCACATCGCACCCGCACCGTCTTCGGCCAGTGCATACGTCACATCCGAACCGAGGCCATGGGTGGTGTTGAAGACGAACGGCTCGCCGCCCGGGTCCAGCCGCGTGACGCCGCGGCTCTCGGTGGCCACCCAGATGCGCCCGGCCCGGTCTTCCCTGGCAGCGAAGGTTTCATCCTGCGCCAGCCCGTTTGCCGCGGTGTAGGTGGTCCACTCCTCGCCGCGCAGCACGCTGACGCCGCCGCGCGAGGTGGCGACCACCAGCGAGCCCGTCGGGCCGACGCTCACGGAGCGCACGCCGCTATCGAGCAGTTCGGGCACGTTGTTGCGGCCGAAGCTGCGGAACTCCTGGCCGTTGTAGCGCACCACGCCTTCCCAGGTGGCGAACCACAGGTAGCCCTCGGGCGTTTGCGCGATGGCGTTCACCTGGTTGTGCGGCAGGCCGTCGCGGGTGGTCCACACCGCGCGGGCGTAGGCGTCGAGGCGCTTTTGCTCAAGGGCGCTGGCCGGGAGCACGGCCAGGGCCATCGTCACTACCGCCGCCCGCAGGAGCCAGTGCTTCAACATCGGTATCGCCTCAGTGCCCGCCCAGCTTGCCCATGTGCTGGCGATAGTGCGCCAGCTCGCGCACCGACTCACGAATATCCGACAGCGCGGTGTGGGCACCCACTTTACTGAAACCCTCCATCAGCTCCGGCGACCAGCGCCGCGCCAGCTCCTTCAGCGTGGACACATCGAGGTTTCGGTAGTGGAAATAGCGCTCCAACCCCGGCATGTGCCGCACCAGGAAGCGACGGTCCTGGCAGATGGAATTGCCGCAGATGGGCGACTTGCCCGCCGGCACCCACTGCGCGAGGAACTCAAGGGTCTGGGCTTCGGCCTGGGCCATGCTCACCGCGCTGTCGAGGACGCGCTGCCAGAGGCCGGAGCGGCCATGGGTGCCGCGGTTCCATTCGTCCATGGCCTCCAGCCGGGCCAGCGGATGCGCAATCGCCAGCTCCGGGCCTTCGGCCAGCAAGTTCAGCTGGCTGTCGGTGACCAGGGTGGCTATCTCCAGCACCGAGTCGGTGTCGGGGTCCAGGCCGGTCATTTCCAGGTCGATCCAGATCAGGTTCTGCTCGTGGGCGGGCATGCGCGGCTGGCGGCAGTGGGGACGGCCGCATCATACTTCAGGCCTACCCCCGCCGAGATGACGCCGTGACCCCGCTCGATGCCCTGGACCACTACCGCATCCTCACTTCGATGCTGGCGCCCGCGCTGCTGATGGCGGCCACCGGCTCACTGCTGGTGTCGGCCAACGCGCGGCTGGCGCGGGTGGTGGACCGGCTGCGCGCCATCATTGCCCAGCTCGAAGGCGGCGACCCGATCACCCGCGTGGAGCTGGAGCTGCAGATCCTGCGCCACCGCCAGCGCGCGCGGCTGGTGCTGCATGCCTGCCTGATGCTTTACCTGGGCCTGGGTGCCTTCGTAGGCACCAGCCTGGCCTTGGCGGTGGACGCCTTCGCCGGCTTCCGCCTGCCCTACCTGCCCACCGGCCTGGCCGTGGTTGGCGTGCTGGGCCTGCTGATGGCAAGCGTGAACCTGGGGCGGGAAGTGGTGCTGTCGGTGCGCAGCTTCGACGAAGAGCTGGACGCCGAACTGGTGCGTCGCCGGCGCTGATCAGGCGGCGGGCTTTCCGCGCTTGGCTCGGAAGTAGGCGCTAAGGCGCGCGCTGGCCTCCGCGGCCAGCAGCCCGCCCTGCACCGTCACCCGATGGTTGTGGCGCGGATCGCCAAGTAGGTCGAACACGCTGCCGGCGGCGCCGGTCTTGGGGTCGGTCGCGGCGTACACCACCCGTTCGATCCGCGCGTGCACCATGGCCATGGCGCACATGGCGCAGGGCTCCAGCGTCACGTAAAGCGTGCAGCCCAGCAGGCGGTGGTTGCCGAGGGCCTGTCCGGCGCCGCGCATGGCCACGATCTCGGCGTGAGCGCTGGGATCGAAGTCGCTGATGTTGCGATTGCTGCCTTCGCCCAGCAGGCGGCCGTCCGGACCCACCACGAGGGCACCCACCGGCACTTCGCCATGCTCGCGTTCGGCGCGGTCGGCCAGGGCCAGGGCGTGCTGCATCCAGGTGATGTCGGTGCTGCTCATGGGCGCTCTCGAAGAAAAGACGGCCTAAGCCGGCGCCTGGTCCGATCGGTTGGGCCGCGGGGCCAGAGGCGCCCGTCATTATCGCCGAGGCCACGCCACGCGTCATGGCGATTGATGTCAGTCAACTTGCGAGGCCACGACTGCGCCTATCGTCAGGCGAGCCGGGAGCCCCTGACCGCCTTCGAGGACGCACGTGACCAAGCCAAGACAGAGCCGTAAGCCGAGCAAGCCGAGCAAGCCGAGCAAGCTCAGCAAGCTCAGCAAGCCCCGCCCGCCCGCAGCGGCGCTTCGCGGTGAGACCGAAACGGTGGCAGGTCGCGCCCAGACCACCCGCCCCGTGCACGAGATGGTGGTGGCCGACCTGCTGTCGCGGCAGGCAGCCGGCACCCAGACCACGGCCGAGACCATCCGGCAGCTGCAGGCCCTGATTGATGGCGCTTCGCCTGACGAAGTGAGGGCGCTCAGGCGAACCCTGTTCACCCGTGCCTGCGCCGTGGACCGTGATCAAGTCCGACTGCAAGAAGCGCGCGCGACTGAATGCGCTGCGCCACTTGCTGCATCGCATTCCCTATGCCAACAAGGACCTGGCCACGGTGGGCGCGGTGGATCCGCTGAT
>JANORD010000026.1:0-4795 GCA_031415095.1 Lysobacteraceae bacterium | reverse complement strand
TGCCCATCGGCTCGATGGCCTTGACGCTGACGTCGCGCTTGCCGGCCACCAGCACTTTCTGGCCCGGGCCGTGGCCCTGCACTTCGGCGCTGGGCGATTCCACCCGCAGGTACTCGCAGGGCAGGCGGAAGCGCTGGCCGTCGTCGAAGGCGACTTCGAGCACGTGGGAGGCCTGGTGCAGGATAAGATCGGTGGCGCGCGGCTGGCTCATGGCGCCATTCTAGGCGAGCGCGGCCGCTTCCACCGCCACCCGTCCCTGCCCTGCGCCCTGCCCCCGGAGGTCCCCTGGACTCGTCTGCCGCTCCCGCGAACCTGCTCGGAAACGCCCGCAGGATTGTCATCAAGATTGGATCGGCCCAGCTGATTGACCGGCGCACCGGGCTGGCCAACACGCGCTGCTTCAGCGCCGTGGCCGCTGAGATCGCCGCCCTGCGCCAACGCGGCGCCGAGGTGGTGCTGGTGTCGTCGGGCGCGGTGGCGCTGGGCCGTCCGCGGCTGAACCTGCCCACCAACCGCCCGCTGCGCTTGGACGAAAAGCAGGCCGCCGCTGCGGCTGGCCAGACGCTGATGATCCAGACCTGGGACCAGGCCTTCACCCAGCACGGATTCCACGCCGCGCAGGCGCTGCTGTCGCCGTCGGATACCGAAAATCGCCGCCGCTGGCTGAATTCGCGCACCACGCTGCAGACCCTGCTGCAGCTGGGCGCCGTGCCGGTGGTGAACGAAAACGACACGGTCGCCACCGAAGAGCTGCGCTATGGCGACAACGACCGGCTGGCCGCGCGCGTCGCGCAGCTGGTGTCCGCCGACCTGCTGATCATCCTCTCCGACGTGGACGGCCTCTACGACGCCGACCCCGCCACCCACCCGGAGGCGCTGCATATCGCCACGGTGGACGCGATCACGCCGGCGATCGTGGCGCTCGCCGGACCGTCGCGCAGCGGCACCGCCGGCACCGGCGGCATGGCGACCAAGATCGCGGCAGCCGAGATGGCGATGGCGGCGGGCTGTTCGACGGTGATCACCCGGGGCGACGGCGAGCGCCCGGTGTCAGCGCTGATGGAAGGCGCCCGCGCCACCTGGTTCCGCGCCGCCGTCTCGCCCGAAAGCGCCAAGCGCATCTGGATCGCTGGCTCGCTTGCGGTGACCGGCCGCCTGCACTTGGACCCCGGCGCCACCCGGGCGGTGAAGACCGGCCGCAGCCTGCTCGCCGCCGGCATCACCCAGGTGGAGGGCAGCTTCGAACGCGGCGGCGCCATCCGGCTGGTGGACGATGCGGGCGCCGATTTCGCCACGGCCCTGGCCGGCTACGACAGCCACGAATGCCGACAGATCGCCGGCAAACAGTCCGACGAAATCGAGGCCGCGCTCGGCTACCGGCGCGGCGTCGCGCTTGTGCACGCCGCCGATATCGTGCTCGATTGACGGACCCCGATTCCGGAACCGTGGAGACGTTTGTGGACCAACTGACCCCGATGCGCGAACTGTGCGCCCAGGCCCGCACCGGCGCCGCCGCGCTGCAGGCCGCTGGCGCCGAAGGCCGCACCCGCGCGCTGCTCGCCATGGCCGAGGCCCTCCGGGCGGCCGGCGCGCAGATCCTCGCGGCCAATGCCGCCGACGTGGATGCGGCGCGCCTGCAGGGCAGCGACGCAGCTTTTCTCGATCGCCTCAGCCTGGACCCGGCGCGCCTGCAGGCCCTGGCCGACGGCGTGGAAAGCATCGCGCGGCAGGACGACCCGGTGGGCCTGGAGCGCCGCCGCTGGACCCGGCCCAACGGGCTGCAGATCGCCGAGGTCAGCGTCCCCATCGGCGTGATCGGCGTAGTTTTCGAAAGCCGGCCCAATGTCGCCGCCGACGCCGCAGCGCTGTGCGTGCGCTCGGGCAACGGCGTGATCCTGCGCGGCGGCAGCGAGGCGGCCGGCACCGTGGCGGCCATCATCGCGGCGGTGCGGGCCGGACTGCGGGCCGCCGGCCTGCACGAGGACGCGGTGCAAACCCCGCCCGACGCCGGCCGCCACTGGGTCACCGCGATGCTGTCGCTGCACGACGGCGGCGTGGACCTGGTGATCCCGCGCGGCGGCAAGCCGCTGATCGCCCACGTTCGCGAGCACGCGCGGGTGCCGGTGCTCAGCCACCTGGACGGTATCTGCCACGTCTACGTGGACCGCGACGCCGACCCGGCCAAGGCGCTCGCAATCGTGCTGGATTCGAAGATGCGCCGCACCGGCGTATGCAACGCGGCCGAAACACTGCTGGTGGACGCGGCCGCGGCGGCAACGATGCTTCCGGATATCGCGAAGGCGCTGACGGAACGCGGCTGCGAACTGCGCGGCGATGCCGCCGCGCGCGCTATCGTCCCCTCGATGCGGTCCGCCACCGAAGCCGACTGGGACACCGAGTATCTGGACGCCATCCTGTCGGTGCGCATCGTTGATGGCCCGGAGGGCGCGCTCGAACACATCGCCCGCCACGGCTCAGGCCACACCGAAGTGGTGGTCACCGAGAACGCAGCCACCGCGCAGCACATGCTGGCCGCCATCGACGCCGCCGTGGTGATGCACAACGCGTCCTCGGGCTTTTCCGACGGCGGCGAGTTCGGCTACGGCGGCGAGATAGGCATTGCCACCGGGCGCTTGCATGCACGCGGACCGGTGGGGGCGGCGCAGCTCACCACTTCGAAGTACGTGGTGTACGGACAGGGGCAGGTGCGCGGCTGAGCCTGCCGGCGGCGACCCCCGCCCATGCCAGCGGCAAAACGTACGCGAAATCCTCTTCGCCGCAATTCTTAAGCTTGGTCCGCTCTCGGCGGTGGATTCAACGGGTCGATGCAACACACTAGCCCCAAAGGGCGGAGGTGGCGAACATTCACCCGGTAGTACCAAAAGGTATTGTATATGATACCTTATGACAATTAAGGTACTACGGATGATCCCAATGCGCTCGACTGCCGCTGATTTCACTACCCCCGAGACCCGCCGCGCCGCGAAGCATCTGGCCCGCCTCGTGAGAGAGGCGCGGCTAGCCCGACGCATGCCGCAGACCGAACTGGCCATTCGGGCCAAGACCAGCAAGCTCACGGTCATCCGCATCGAGAAAGGCGCGGTGGAGACCGCGCTTGGCACCTGGCTGTCGGTGATGGAGCAAGTCGGGCTGCTGGGTCAAGTCCTCAAGATCGAGGACAAAGTCTCGTCCGAACTGGCTAGGGCGCATGTTGCCCGCCGCGCGCGGCAAAACACCAAGCCTGACCTGGACTTTTGACCATGGCCGTCCGCTACGTCTTCATTCACCCGCCCGGCCAAACCGAAGCGGTGCCGGCCGGCCGGCTCGAACTGGTATCGCGCGAGGGTGAGCTGCTCACCTCGCGGTTCCAATACGGACAGCGCTACCGCGAGCGCGCCGATGCGCTGGACGTGGATCCGGTGTCCTTGCCGCTCGCCGGCGAAACCGAGTTCGCGCGCGAGCCGGTCAACGGGCTGCCGCTATTCGGCGCCATCCGCGACGCCGCACCGGATGCCTGGGGTCGGCGCGTGATCGAGAACCGGCTCGGCCGCACAGGTCCGCTGCTCGAGGTGGACTATCTGGACCATGCAGGTTCCGACCGCTCCGGCTCGCTCGATATCCGCACCAACCGCGACAGTCCGCCGCGCGAATCCACCCTGCCAGCGAGCGTCGACCTCCCCTATCTGCTCGACGCGGTGGAGCGCATCGAGGCGGGCGAGCCGGTGCCGGCCAGGCTAGCCCACTTTTTCGAGGGCGGACCGACCATGGGCGGCATGCGACCGAAGGCAGTGATCCACGACGACGGCCGACAGTTCGTCGCCAAGTTTCCGTCCACTGCAGATCAGCGGTTCAACGTACCGGCGGTCGAGTACGCAACTTTAGCGCTCGCGCGGGAGTGCGGGCTCGACGTACCGGACACCCAGCTTGTCCGGCTCGACGGCGAACGCGCCGCGATGCTCATCGCGCGCTTCGACCGCGAACCGGTAGAAAGCGGCTTCGCGCGGCGCCACATGGTTTCGGCTCTGACCATGCTCGGAGTCTCCGAGTTGGAATCCCCGAACCAGAGCTACGAGGCAATCGCCGGCGTGATCAGCTCCCGGGGCGCGGCTGCTCACGTGGAGCGCGATCGGATCGAGCTGTTCAATAGAATGGTGTTCAACATCCTGGTGACCAACAACGATGACCATCTGCGCAACCATGCCTTTCTTTACGACCTGGCAGGCCGCGGTTGGCGCCTGAGTCCGCTCTACGACGTGGTGCCATCGCCGGAGGTGGGGACCGAACGCTTTCTCAATCTTTCCGCGGGCCCTCAGGGCCGCGCCGCACGCCTGGACAATGCGCTCGCCGGCGCGGGCGCGTTTGGGCTGGGACGGAGCGAGGCAGCGCGCAACATCGAGCAGCTTGTCGCGTGCACGCGCAGTTGGCGCAACACCTTCGATGCCTGCGGCGTGTCCGAGCGGGACAGCGACACTGTGGCCAACGCGTTCCGGCGTGCGGGGGACATCGGCATGAATGAGGTCGAGCGGCAGGCGTAGGCGGGGCTTTGACTGGCAACGGATGAAACCGGTGCTCAGTCGAACCGCACTGCCAGGAATTGGCGGATGTCCGCTTCGGGTCGGAAGCAGACTTGATCGGTACCGTGAGCATGCGGCCAATGCGAGGCAGTGAGCTTTTCCTCTCGATACGCCCGCACGATCCGCGGCGTCGCCCCACACGCAGGGGTGTCGGCGGAGAGCGAAGGCAGGATGCCGTAGCGGGCGGCTTTTGCTGCCAGGGATGGCGGTAGCAAGAAGCC
>JANORD010000025.1:0-5116 GCA_031415095.1 Lysobacteraceae bacterium | reverse complement strand
TCACATAACCTTGCGCCTTGAGCAGGACGGCGATGGTCGGGTCCTGGATCTTCATGCCTTCCGGCGCGCCCGGCAGGCCCACCTTGGTCAGGCCGGTGCGGATCGGGCACTGCCCGGTGATGAAGGCGGCGCGGCCCGCGGTGCAGCTCTGCTGGCCATACCAGTCGGTGAACAGCGCGCCCTCGTTGGCGATGCTGTCGATGTTGGGCGTCTTGTAGCCCATCATGCCGCGGTTGTAGGCGCTGATATTGAACTGGCCAATATCATCGCCCCAGAGGATGAGGATGTTTGGTTTCTTCTTTGCCATGATGCGGCTCCGCGTTGCGTGGGGGATGAGTGCCTGTAGTGCCAGAGGCTAGTGGCCCGGGCTAACCCACGCTATTGGGCTTTGTACCTACCCGGTGCCGCTTGCCGGCCCGGGCGCTGATGTGGCCTACAATCCGCCAGCCGGTGCCAACCACGACAGCCATGATGGAAGCCATGACCCTTTCCGACGCCGCCAGTCGCCCTGAGCCCCCGTTCCCCGGCATGGTCTGGATCCCTGCAGGGGAATACCGCATGGGATCGGACCACCACTATCCCGAAGAAGCGCCGTCGCACCCGGTGAAAGTGGACGGTTTCTGGATGGATGCCTCGCCCGTTACCAACGCGCGGTTCCGCGAATTCATCGAGGCGACCGGGTACGTCACCTTCTGCGAGATCCCGCCGCGCGCCGAAGACTATCCAGGCGCGGATCCAGCGCTGCTCGTGCCCGCCTCGGTTGTCTTCGTGCCGCCCGCGCACCGGGTGGATCTTCGCAATCACTACGAATGGTGGAACTTCGTGGCCGGTGCAAACTGGCGGCAGCCGCAGGGCCCCGGCAGCACGCTGGACGGCCTAGACGACCATCCCGTGGTGCATCTGGCCTTCGTGGATGTGGAAGCCTATGCCCGCTGGGCCGGCAAGGACATCCCGTCCGAGGCCGAGTGGGAGTGGGCCGCACGCGGCGCCTGCGGCGATACTGAATATGCGTGGGGTACTGAACTGGCGCCCGGCGGCCAGCACATGGCCAACACGTTCCAGGGCGAGTTCCCCTGGCAAAACACCGCCGAGGATGGCCACACGGGCACGTCCCCGGTCGGCTTCTATCCCGCCAACGCCTATGGCCTGCTCGACATGATCGGCAACGTCTGGGAGTGGACCACCGACTGGTACAGCAGCCGCCATGCCGAACCGGAAGCCAAGGCCTGCTGCATCCCCAGCAACCCGCGCGGCGCCCCACAGGACGCCAGCTACGACCCGAACCAGCCCATCCGCATACCGCGCAAAGTGATGAAGGGCGGCTCGCACCTGTGCGCGCCCAACTACTGCCGCCGCTACCGCCCCGCGGCGCGCATGGCCCAGCCGCTGGACACCTCCACTTCACACCTGGGCCTGCGCTGCATCGTGCGGGTTTGACGCGGCCGACGGGCCCCTGCTGGCCTCAGGCCAGTCGCCACGGCATGCGTTCGCCCGCGCGGAACGGCACCAGCGCATCGGCGCCGTCGCCGAACTGCGCAGGCATTTGCCAGTCCTCGCGCTTGAGCGTGACGGTGTCGGTATTGCGCGGCAGGCGGTAGAAATCCGGGCCGAAGAAACTGGCGAAAGCCTCTAGCTTGTCCAGTGCGCCGGCCTGCTCGAAGATCTCCGCATACAGCTCGATCGCCCCAGGCGCGCTGTAGACACCGGCGCAGCCGCAGGCGGATTCCTTGGCCCCACGCGCATGCGGCGCGCTGTCGGTGCCCAGGAAGAATTTCGGACTGCCGCTGATGGCAGCCGCCACCAGCGCCTGCCTATGCTCTTCGCGCTTTAGCACGGGCAGGCAATAGTGGTGCGGCCGCAGCCCGCCGGTGAACAGCGCGTTGCGGTTGAGCAGTAGGTGGTGCGGGGTGATGGTGGCCGCCACGCCCTCATGCGCCGCGGCCACGAACTGCGCGGCCTGGCGCGTGGTGATGTGCTCGAACACCAGCCGCAGGCGCGGGAAGCGCGCGATCAGCGGGCGCAGGTGGCGCTCGATGAATTCGGCCTCGCGGTCGAACACGTCCACCGAGGCATCGGTGACTTCACCGTGCAGCAGCAGCGGCAGGTCGAGGTCCTGCATGGCCGCCAGCGCCGCGTCGCAGCGGCGGATATCGCTGACGCCGGAATCAGAGTTGGTGGTGGCGCCGGCCGGGTACCACTTCACCGCATGCACGCAGCCGCTGGCCTTGGCGTCGGCGATCTGCGCCGGCGTGGTGTCGTCGGTGAGATAGAGGGTCATCAGCGGCTCGAACCGCAGCCCCGCGGGCACAGCATCGAGGATGCGCTGGCGATAGGCCTGGGCCCGCTCTGCGGTGGTCACCGGCGGCACCAGGTTGGGCATCACGATGGCCCGGGCAAACCGGCGCGCCGTGTCAGGAACCACCCGCGCCAGCATGTCGCCATCGCGAAGATGCAGGTGCCAGTCATCCGGACGGGTGATCACCAGTTCCGTCGCTGTTGCCGAAGGCGTCATCCCGCATCTCCCAATTGATCGCCCGAGACGACGTCATTGATCGTTTCGCGGGAAGGTGGTGGGCCGTGATGGATTCGAACCATCGACCAAAAGATTAAAAGTCTTCTGCTCTACCAACTGAGCTAACGGCCCGCAGCGTCGCAATTCTAACGCATCAGGCCCGCGGGGCGTAGCGCGTGGGATCCGGCAGGCCGGCGCTGGCGAAGCCTTCGGCGCGCAGGCGGCAGGCGTCGCAGCGGCCGCAGGCCTGGCCCTGCGCATCGGCCTGGTAGCACGACACGGTGCGGCTGAAGTCCAAGCCCAGCCGCTGGCCTTCCAGCGCGATCTGCGCCTTGCTCATGTGGATCAGCGGCGCATGCACGCGCAGCGCGTGGCCTTCCACCCCGGCCTGGGTGGCCAAGTTGGCCAGGCGCTCGAACGCCGCGACGAACTCCGGCCGGCAGTCCGGATAGCCCGAGTAGTCCACGGCGTTGACGCCGCAGAACACGTCGTCCGCGCCCAGCACTTCGGCCCAGCCCAGGGCGATGGAAAGCATGATGGTGTTGCGCGCCGGCACATAGGTGATGGGAATACCGGCGGCCGCCGCCTCGGGCACGGCGATATCGGCGGTGAGCGCCGAGCCGCCGATACTGCGCAGGTCCACCGTCACCACTTTGTGCTCGGCGGCGCCCTGGCTGACCGCCAGCTCGGCGGCGGCCGCCAGCTCCGAGGTGTGGCGCTGCCCGTACGACACGCTGAGCGCGTGGCACAGGAAGCCCTGCTCGCGCGCCAGCGCCAGCGTCACCGCCGAATCCATCCCGCCCGACACCAGCACCACGGCCTTCTTCATCTCAGCGTCCCGGCTGGTCGCCCCAGAGGGCCTTGTGCAGCTGCATCTGGAAGCGAACCGGCAGGCGATCGGCCAGGATCCACTCGGCCAATTCGCGCGGCGCCACTTGGGCATGGCTGGGTGAGAACAGCACCTCGCAGCGCGCGACGATACCGTGCTCGGCCACCATCGCCTTGGCCCAGTCGTAGTCGGTGCGGTCGCAGACGACGAACTTCACCTGATCGTGCGCAGTGAGCAGCGGGATGTTTTCCAGCCGATTTCGGTGCATTTCCTTGGAAGCCGGGGTCTTGAGGTCCACCACCCGGCTTACGCGCGCGTCCACGCCGGCGATATCAATGGCGCCGGAGGTTTCCAGCGAAACGTCATAGCCGGCGTCGCAGAGTTTTTCCAGCAGGGCCAGGCAGCGCTTCTGCGCCAGCGGCTCGCCGCCGGTGACGCAGACGTGGCGCACGCCGTGCTTCGCCACTTCGGCCAGGATGCCTTCGATGTCCCACCACTCGCCGCCGTGGAAGGCGTAGGCGGTGTCGCAGTACTGGCATCGCAGCGGGCAGCCGGTGAGGCGCACGAACACGGTGGGCCAACCCACCGCGCGCGCCTCGCCCTGCACCGACAGGAAAATCTCGGTCAAACGCAGGCGATCGGCGGCCGGGGTGTCCATGGCGGGAGCCGGCGCGGGGCCGGGATCAGCGGGTTTCGAGGGCGAGCGTGCGCAGGCGGCTTTCGGCCTTGCCTGCGGCGTCGGTGCCGGCGAAGCGGGCGGTCACGTCGCGCAGCGAAGCCTCGCCGTCGTCGCGCTGGCCCAAGGCGATCTGGCTGTAGCCGAGCTTGAGCAGGGCGTCGGCCTCTTTGCGGGAGCCGGGATGCTGCGACAGCAGGGTCTGGAATGCGTCCAGGGCCAGGTCGTAGTTCTGGGTGACATAGTAGCTTTCGCCCAGCCAGTAGTAGGCATTGGGCACCAGCGGGCTGGCCGGGTAGTCGCGCAGGAAGCCCTGGAACAAGCGCGCCGAATCGGCCGCCTCGAAGCGCTCCACCAGCGCGTCCAGCGCAGCCTGGTAAGTGGACTCTTCGGCGGCGGGATCGGCGGCGGTGGCCAGCGGCGCTTCGGCGCCAACGGCGGCCAAGGCGGCGGGTTCGGACACATCTTCAAAACCCTGCGCGGCGGCGGGCGCGGCGTCACGGGGAGCCGGCGCGGCGGGCGCGGCGGCGGAATCGGGGGCGGCGGACTCATCGGCAGGGCGGCCTTCCAGGCGGCCGAGGCGGCCGTCGAGGTCCACGTACTGCTCGCGGTTGCGCTGCTTGAGCTGTTCTATCTCGTTCTGGAGCGTTTCGACGGCGTTGCGCAGCGACTGCACTTCGGTCTGCAGTTGCACCAGTCGGTTCTGGTTTTCCAGGTTGGCCTGGCCGGCGCCCTGGTTCTGGGCATTGGCCTGGTTTTCAAGCTGGGTAACGCGTTCGCCCAAGCTCTGCCGCTGGGCGAAGGCCGGGGTGGCGGCCGCGAGGGCCACCACCACGGTGACAACGCAAAGAATGCGCTGGCGTGCCATCAGTTACTTGGCGGTGTACACGATTTCGACGCGACGATTCTTGGCCCAGCAATCTTCGGTGGAATCGGTGCAGGTCGGACGCTCTTCACCGTAGGAAACCACGGTGATCTGGCCGGCCGAACCACCCGCACCCTGCAGGGCGCCGGAGACGGCGTTGCCGCGGCGCTCGCCCAGGCCCAGGTTGTACTCGCGGGTGCCGCGCTCGTCGGCATTGCCTTCCAGCGTGACGCG
>JANORD010000024.1:0-6533 GCA_031415095.1 Lysobacteraceae bacterium | reverse complement strand
CGATGCCTTTGGCCAAGAGCATCGGGACTGAAGTCCCTCCTACAGGGGGGGCTTTGGTGCGGGGGGTGGCGGGGTTTGTGGAGAAGCCGGATCTGGCCACGGCGCAGGCCTACGTCGCCAGCGGCAATTATTTCTGGAACTCGGGGATGTTCCTGTTCCGCGCCTCGCGCTTCCTGGCCGAGCTGCAGCAGTTCGCGCCGGCCATCGTCACCGCGGCCACGGCGGCGCTGGCGGCCGGCAAACGCGATGCGGATTTCCTGCGCCTGGACCGCGCCGCGTTCGAAGCCTGCCCGGCGGACTCCATCGACTACGCCGTGATGGAAAAAACAGACGCCGCCGCCGTGCTGCCAATAGACGTGGGCTGGAGCGACGTGGGCTCGTGGGCGGCGCTGTGGGAAATCGCCGACCAGGACGCCGACGGTAACGCCCACCACGGCGACGTGCTGGCGCTGAACTGCCGCAACACCCTGGCCTGGGGCGGCCGGCGCTTGGTGAGTTTGCTGGGCCTGCAGGACGTGATCGTGGTGGACACCGACGACGCCCTGCTGGTGGCCGCGCGTGACCAGGTGCAGCAAGTGAAGGACATCGTGGCCCGGCTCAAGGCCGAAAAACGCCCGCAGGCCAGCGTGCACCGCAAGGTCTACCGGCCCTGGGGCAGCTACGACGGCGTGGACAGCGGCGAGCGCTTCCAGGTGAAGCGCATCGTGGTGAATCCCGGCGCCAGCCTCAGCCTGCAGATGCACCACCACCGCGCCGAGCACTGGATCGTGGTGAGCGGCAGCGCCCGCGTCACCTGCGACGACCGGGTGTTCCTGCTGTCGGAAAACCAGAGCACCTACATCCCGCTGGGCAGCAAGCACCGGCTCGAGAACCCCGGCCTGATGCCGCTTGAACTGATCGAAGTGCAGTCGGGCAGCTATTTGGGCGAAGACGACATCGTCCGCTTCGAAGACGTGTACGGGCGCGGCGGCACCTGATGCCCAGCCAGTACCTGGACCTGGTGGGCCAACTCGACGGCGGCAGCTGGCTGCGCGCGGCGTTCACCTTCGTCCTGTGCGCCACGGTGCTGCCGCTGGCGCTCCCGTTGGCGCGCCGCCTGGGCCTGCTCGACCACCCGGGCGGCCGCAAGGACCACGCCGGCGCCATCCCGGTAATCGGCGGCCTGGTGATTTTCATTGCGCTGGCGCTGTCGTCGCTGTGGTTCGAAACCAGCGCGTCGGTGCAGTCGCTCACCTTCATCGCCGCGGCGGGGCTGATGGTGGCCGTGGGCCAGCTGGACGACCTGTGGGACCTGCACTGGAGCTGGCGCATCGGCGCCCAGGCCAGCGCGGCGCTGATGATGATTTACATCGCCGGCGTGCAGGCCAGCAACCTGCAGGACGTGTTCGGATTCACCGGCGCCAACATGGGCCTGTTCGCGGTGCCGTTCACGGTGTTCATCGCGGTGGGCGTCATCAACGCGCTGAACATGGCCGACGGCGTGGACGGACTGGCCGGCACGCTGTCGTTGGTCTCGCTGCTGCTGTTCACCGGCTTCGCGCTTTATGCCGGCGACGTGGCCCAGGCCGAACGGCTGCTGGCGCTGTGCGCGGCGCTGCTGGGCTTCCTGCTGTGGAACCTGCGCCTGCCGTGGCAGCCGCGCGCCCGCGTGTTCCTGGGCAACGGCGGCAGCATGCTGCTGGGCTTCGTGATCGCCTGGACCTCGGTGCGGCTGACGCAGGATCCCGCGCACCCCATTTCCCCGGTGCTGGGCCCGTGGACGCTGGCGCTGCCGCTCATCGACTGCGTCAGCCTGATGTTCCGGCGCTGGCGCCAGGGCCGCTCGCCGTTTTCGGCGGACCGCCACCACATGCACCACATGCTGCTCGACGCCGGGTTCACGCCCAGCAAGGTGGTGCTGGTGCTGGGCGGCCTGTCGCTGCTGCTGGGCCTGGCCGCGGCCATGGCGGTGAAGCTGGGGTTCTACCGCCCTTGGCTGGTGCTGGTGTTCCTGGCCTTGCTGGCGGGCTGGTACGTCTTCAGCAAGGATTACGACCAGGCCGTGGCGCGCATCCGTCGCCTCAGGCAGGGCCGCTCCGCGCTGGCCGCGCCGGCGCAGCCGCATGATTGACCTGCACTGCCACATCCTGCCCGGCATCGACGACGGCCCGCGCGACATGGCGGTGTCGCTGGCGATGGCGCGCTGCGCGGTGGACGACGGCATCACCTACATCGCCTGCACGCCGCACATCTACCCGGGCCTGTACGAAAACGACGGCCCCGGCATCGAAGCCGCCGTGCAGGCCCTGCGCGCCGCGCTGGCGCAGGCCGGCATCCCGCTGCAGTTGGGCTTCGGTGCCGACACCCACCTGGCGCCGGACCTGCTGGAAGGCATCCGCGCCGGCCGCGTGCCCACCCTGGCCGGCAGCCGCTACCTGCTGCTGGAGCCGCCGCACCACGTGGCGCCGCCGCGCCTGGACCAGACCGTGTTCGGCCTGCTCGGCGCCGGCATCGTGCCGGTGATCACCCACCCCGAGCGGCTCAGCTGGATCGAAAACCATTACCCGCTCATGGCCACGCTGGTGCGCCAGGGCGCGTGGATGCAGCTCACCTCGGGCAGCCTCACCGGCCGCTTCGGGCCGCGCCCGCGCTACTGGGCCGAGCGCATGCTCGACGAAGGCCTGGTGCATATCGTGGCCACCGACTCCCACCACATCGACAAACGCCCGCCGCTGCTGGCCGAAGGCCGCGACGCCGCCGCCCGGCGCGTGGGCGACGACGAGGCGCGGCACCTCGTGCTGACCCGCCCGCAGGGCATACTGGATAACATCGCGCCCGGCCAGCTGCCGCCGCCTCCGGCCCCGGCGCCCGGGACACCGGCCAAGCGCGGCTTCTTCCAGCGTCTATTCGGCGCGCCGTAACCCCACCACCCACGCACTAGGAGCAGCCATGTCCCCGTCCCTGATGCGCCTGCTCACCCTGCTGGTGCTGTGCTCCCTGCTGGCCGCCTGCGGCGGCAACAGCAGCAGTTCCGTGCGCAGCGGCACCGCGCGCGCGGTCACCGCCACCGACGAACTCGGCGCACCCGACACCTCGGCCGAGTCCGGCGCCTACACCGGCAAGTCCGAATACCGCATCGGCGGCCAGGACCTGCTGGAAATCGAAGTCTTCCAGGTGGACGACCTCAGCCGCACCGTGCGCGTGAACAGCAACGGCCAGATCTCGCTGCCGCTCATCGGCGTGGTGCAGGCCGGCGGCCGCACCGTGCAGGAGCTCGAAGCCCTGATCGCCGCCAAGCTGTCGGAGAGCTATCTGCAGGCACCGCAGGTCACCGTGTTCGTGAAGGAATACACCAGCCAGCGGGTGACCATGGAAGGCGCGGTGAAGAACCCCGGCATTTTCCCCATCACCGGCAAGACCTCGCTCATCCAGGCCATCGCCATGGCCGGCGGCGTCTCCGACCTGGCCAACCTGGACGGCGTGGTGGTGTTCCGCACCGTGGACGGCAAGAAAATGGCCGCCGTGTTCAGCCTCGAACAAGTGCGCGCCGGCGACGCCCCCGACCCCCAGATCTACGGCGACGACGTAGTGGTAGTAGACCAGTCCGGCGCCAAAACCGGCCTCCGCCGCGTCCTGGAAACCCTCCCCGTCTTCAACATGTTCCTCCTCTACTAACCCCCATTTAGGACTGCCCCCCTCCTGTAGGAGGGACTTCAGTCCCGATACTTGTGCGAGGGACTTCAGTCCCGATCCCCCAGGACCCACCAATAATGCCCCCACAAACCCCACCCGAAGGCGCCCCCCAAGCCAACCTCCCGGCCCCCCAATCCACCGAGCGCACCCAAGCCCTCGCCGCCGCCGCGCGCAACCAGGCCCTCAGCCTCGAACTGCGCGCCCCCGAGGCCGGCGCATCGCCCGACGAAATAGACCTGCTCAGCTACTGGCGCATCCTGGTAAAGCGCCGCTGGACCATACTCGGCGCCGCCGCCATCGCCTTCGCCAGCGCCCTGGTGGCCACCCTGCTCACCACGCCGGTGTACCGCGCCTCGGTGAGCATGCAGATAGACCGCGACGCCGTGCGCGTGGTTGAAATCGGCGCCACCGGCGGCGAATCAAGCTACGACTACGAGTTCTACGACACCCAGTACGCCCTGCTGCGCAGCCGCGCGCTGGCGCAACGCGCCGCCGCCGACCTGGGCCTCACCGACCCCGACCAACTGGCGCGCCTGCAGGTGCAGTCGCCGTGGGCCCGGCTGTTCTCGGTATTCGGCAGCGCCGAGGGTGGGGAAGAAGACGAAGAACAAGCCATCGCCGACCTGCAGTCGCAGATGACCGGCATCATCGCCGGCGGCGTCACCGTCAGCCCGGTGCGCGACACCAAGCTGGTGTACATCAGCTTCGACAGCCCCGACCAGGCCTTCGCCGTGCAGGCCGCCAACGCGGTCGCCAGCGCCTTTATCTCCAGCACGCTGGAGCGCCGGCTGGATTCCTCCGGCTACGCCAAGCAGTACCTGGAAGACCGCCTGGCCGAACTCAAGCTCAAGCTCGAAGACTCCGAGCGCGAGCTGGTGGCGTTTGCGCAGAAGGAAAATATTGTTTCCACCGGCGACGACGGCAGCAGCCTGAGCGAGCAGAACCTCGGCGCCCTCAACGCTGCGGTGTCGCAGGCCGGGCGCGATCGCATCGCCGCGGAATCGCGCTGGCGCCAGGCGCAGGCCTCGCGCGGCAACGTGCTGCTGGGCGAGGTGTCGGAAAATTCCATCATCAAGTCCCTGCAGGAGCGCCGCGCCACGCTGATGGCCGAGTACCAGGACAAGCTGCGGCTGTACAAGCCGGCCTTCCCGCTGATGCTGCAGCTCAAGGGCCAGATAGACGAAGTGGAAAAGCAGATCGGCAGCGAAGTGGGCTACATCAAGTCGGCCATCGAAGCCGAGTTCCTGGCCGCGCAGGAGCAGGAGCGCCTGCTGTCGGAGCAGCTGGAGCAGGTGAAGGCCGATTCGCTCGATCTGCAAAGTCGGTCCATCCAATACAACATCTTCAAGCGCGAAGTGGACACCAACCGCCAGCTCTACGACGGCCTGCTGCAGCGCTACAAGGAAATCGGCGTGGCGGCCGGCGTCACCACCAACAACATCTCCATCGTGGACCGCGCCGAGGGCGCCTACCGCTTCAAGCCCAACCTGAGCAGCAACCTGTTTATCGGCCTGCTGGCCGGCCTGCTGCTGGGCGTGATGCTGGCGCTGGTGTTCGAATACCTGGACGACACCATCAAGAGCCCCGAGGACGTGGAGAAGCGGCTGGGGCTGTCGGTGCTGGGCGTGATCCCGCTGCTGAAGGCGCCGATGACGCCAATGCGCGCCATGGAAGACCCGCGCTCGGCCTTTGCCGAGTCCTACCGGTCGGTGCGCACCGCGCTGCAGTTTTCCACCGACCACGGCGTGCCGCGCTGCCTGCTGATCACCAGCGCCACGCCTTCGGAAGGCAAGTCCACCACGGCGCTCACGCTGGCCATCAACTTTGCCCAGTTGGGCAAGCGCGTCCTCATCATCGACGCCGATTTGCGCAATCCGTCGCTGCACCGGTCGCTGCAGCGCGACAACGGCGCGGGCTTGAGCAACTACCTGGCAGGCGGCGCCAAGGCTACGGAAATGATCCTGGCCACCGACACGCCGCACCTGATGTTCATGCCCACCGGCCCGCTGCCGCCCAACCCGGCCGAACTGCTGATGGGGCCGCGCATGCTCAGCCTGCTCACCATCGCGGCGGAAAAATTCGACCAGGTGATTATTGATGGCCCGCCGGTGATGGGCCTGGCCGACGCGCCCATCCTGGCCAACATGGCCACCGGCACGCTGCTGGTGGTGGAGGCCGGCGAAACCCGCATCGCCCTGGCCACCAATGGCTTGAAGCGCCTGGTGGCGGCGCGCGCGCACGTGGTGGGCGCGCTGCTGACCAAGTTCAACAACAAGCACGCCGGCAACGCCTACGGCCACTACAACTACTACTCCTACGGCGGCAACGAAGCGCCCAAGCGGCTCGGGCGCAAATGAGCCAGGTGCTCGGCCCCGCCCTGGAGCAGGCCCTGGCCTACTTTCGCGCGCCGGGCCAGCTGGTGGCCGCGGCGTCGCGGCCGCTGCCCGACCCCATGCTGCCGGTGCTGCGCCTGGCCGCCGGCGACGAAGCCCTGCTGGCCGAAGCCGCCAGCGCCACCGGTGAACTCGAAAGCACCGTGCGCGAAGCCGCCGCGTTCTACGTGCAGCAGCTCCTGTTCGCCCCCGGCGCCGACAGCTACCGCCTGCTCGGCGTAAACGCCGACGCCCCCGACACCCAAATAAAAGAGCACTACCGCTGGCTGCTCCGCTGGCTCCACCCCGACCGCGACCAGGACGACTGGGACAGCGTCTACGCCGACCGCATCACCACCGCCTGGCAATCCCTCCGCACCCCCACCCGCCGCCACGACTACAACACCGAATTGTGGGAGGGACTTCAGTCCCGATCCCCCCCACCCCCCCAATCCGCCCCAACATCCCCCCCCCCGTGGGAGGGACTTC
>JANORD010000023.1:0-3931 GCA_031415095.1 Lysobacteraceae bacterium | reverse complement strand
TGAACAGCCCTCCCAGCAGCGGCAGCCGCGACAGCCCGGGCACACCCTGCACCAGTTCGGTCACCTCTTCCGAACTCAGCCCGCCCAGCACCAGCATGGCGCCGTCGGCCACTTGCACCGTGGTGCGTATCTCCCGCTTGTTGGTCACCAGATCCACCGCGCCGGCTACTTGCGCCGGCGCCAGCGACGACACTTCCTGGACGATGTCCAGGCGCACGCTGTCGCCTTCGTTGATGTGCGGGGTCACCCTCAGGATCAAGCCCACGTCCTTGCGTTCGATGGTCTGGAACGGGTTGGCCACGTTGGTGCCGCCGGTGCTGGTGCTGGAGTAGGACCCGGTGAGGAACGGCACTTCCTGCACCACCTTGAACTCCGCCGGCTGGTTGTCGAGCGTGATCACGCTGGGGCGCGAGAGGATGTTGGCGCGGCCGTCGCCGCGCAGCGCGCGCACCAAGGCGCCGATCTGCAGGATTTCGATGGTGGTGCCGTTGGGGCCGGGCAGGCTGAGGCTGCCGCCCAAGTAGCCAAGGCTCAGGCCGGAACCAACGTCCAGCGGGTTGGTGGCCGCACCGATGATGCCGCCGCCGGTGCGGCCCGGGAAATTGGTGCCGCCGATCACCCCGGGCTGCAGGCTGCCGTCGGCGTTGTTGTCCACGCTGGTCGCCTGCCACTGCACGCCCAGTTCATCGGCCAGTTCGTCGGACACTTCGGCGATCACCGCCTCCACCATCACCTGGGCCCGGCGCAGGTCCAGCTGCCGTACCACCGCCGCCAGCTCGCGGTACAGAGCCGGTGGGGCGCTGATGACCAGCGCGTTGGTTTCGCCGTGGGCGCTGATGGACGCAGTCTTGCGGGTATCCGTGGCCGCCGCGGGGGATGCCAGCGTGGCCGCTACCGATTCCAGAATGGGCACCAGGTCGTCGGCGCGGGCGTTGCGTAGGTAAATCACCTGCGTGTGCTCGCCCTCGCCCAGCGGCGTGTCCAGGTTGGCCACCAGGCTGCGCAGCCGCAGGCGTTCGGCGCGGTCGCCGGAAATGAGCAGCGAGTTGCTGCGCGGGTCGGCCACCATCCGGCGCGGTGCGTCGGCGCTGGCGGGTCCTTCCAACTGGGCCAGGGCGCGCGCTACTTCGCCGGCGTCGGCATGCTGCAGCGGCATCACCTCCACCGCGCTGTCAGTGGCGGCGTCGATGCGAGCCACCAGGCGCGCGAGCCGATCCACATTGGCGGCGCGATCAGTGACCACCAGTTGGCGGCCACGCGCGCTGATGCGCGCGCTGGCCGGCACCAGCGGCTGCAGCAGCGCCGCCATCTCCGCCGCCGGTAGCTGCTGCACCTCGATCACCCGCGTCACCATCGCGTTGGGTCCGTCGGCCTGCGCGGCCTCTCCCGCTGTGGCGGCTTCCGCCGCCGGCTGCACCTTCCACATGCTGCCGGCGGGGGTGACGGCATAGCCGTGCACCTGCAGCACCGAGGTGAAAACGTCCCACACTTCCTCGGGAGAAATGGCCTTGGACGAAATCACCGTCACCTTGCCGGTCACCTTTGGATCGACGATGAAGCTGCGGCCGGTGATCTCGCTCACGGTGCGGATCAGCACCTCGATATCGGCCGACTTGAGGTTGATGGTGGTGGGCTGCTGCGCGGCAGCAGCGTCTTGCGCGCAGGCCGCGCCGCAGGAGAACGTCGCGAGCAGGAGCAGGGCGATCGCGAGGGCCGTTTTTTGCATCACGGCGTCCGAGCGGCCAGATCGAGCGTGAAATCCTCGCCGCCGCGACGCAAGCCCAGCTGCAGCGCCTCGCCGCGCGCCAGGCGCGCCTGCAGTTGGCCAGCCAAAGCCGGATCATTGGCGTCGCGGCCGTCCACGGAGGTCACCAAGTCATCCGGCCGCAGGCCCAACTGCTCGCGCAGCACCGGGTCGGCGAAGGCCAGGCTCAGGCCCAGCATCTGGCCCGAACGCAGCACCGGATCCACCCGTGGACCCGCCGGGTCGGTCGCGGATGCGGTATCGGTCGCCATGGGCTCCGCGCCCGCGTCGCCCGACGCGCCCGAAAGGAGCAGGACCTGGCGCTGGCCCTGGTGCAGCAATTCGATGCGATCGGGATAGACCGCCGTCAGCACACTGCCACCGGGCAGCGACTCTCCAACCCGATAGCCGCGGTCAGCCCCGCCGGCATCGGAAAAAAAGGCGGTGCCCCCGGCAGGGTCGGCTACCGCCACCGCCCCCTTCAGTAGTGCCTCGAGCGTGGTAGCGCGCACTGACGTGCCCGCCGTTCCGAACAGATGCCAATCCGAAATGGGCACGCGCGCCGCCTCCGGCGCTGCGGCAGTCGCGCCCATCGCGGGAAGCGGAAGCCGTGCCGGGCTGGCCACGGTGATCACCAGTCTTGCCAGCAGCACCAACGCGATGACGCCAGCGACCGCGGCAGCCGCCCTACCCGGCGCCGCTGAATGGCGGATGCGTTGCAGGCGATGGGCGGCGAAGGGCATGCGCTTTCCCGGGGCCCGGCAACTTCGGGCAGTAGCGAAGAGTGTACCTAAAGCACCGAGGCCGCCACGGGCGGCCTGGGACCGCATTGCAATCGCTGCACCTGAACACCATACCTTGGCGCAGGGTGACCGGCCCGGCGCGGGCGGGCATCATCGGCGCATTGATGCGCGGCGCGTGCCCGACTCCTGAGGAATTCCCGATGTCCCTTGATCTTTTCGACTGGCTGGCCCGCGGCTTCACCCAGGCCAGCTATTGGCAGATGGCGATCTATTTCCTGGTGGTCACCCAGGTGACCATCATGACCACCACGCTCTACCTGCACCGCAGCGCGGCGCACCGCGGCGTGGATTTCCATCCCGTGCTCACGCACTTCTTCCGCTTCTGGGCCTGGCTCACCACCGCGATGGTGACCAAGGAATGGACGGCCGTGCACCGCAAGCACCACGCCAAGTGCGAGACCGCCGAGGACCCGCACAGCCCGCGCTTCCAGGGCATCCACCAGGTGCTTTGGCGCGGCGTGGAGCTTTACCAGGAGGCGCGCCTGAACAAGGACATGCTGGAGAAGTACGGCAAGGGTTCGCCGGACGACTGGATTGAACGCCGGCTCTATACGCGTGCGCCGTTCCTCGGCCCGTCGCTGATGTTCTTCATCAACCTTGCGCTGTTCGGCGTGCCGGGCATCGCCCTCTGGGCGCTGCAGATGGCGTGGATTCCATTCTGGGCCGCCGGCGTCATCAATGGCTTGGGCCACTGGTGGGGCTACCGCAATTTCGACACCGCCGACACCGCCACCAACCTCACGCCGTGGGCGTTCTGGGTGGGCGGCGAAGAGCTGCACAACAACCACCATGCGTTCCCCAGTTCGGCGAAGTTCGCGCTGCGCAAGTACGAGTTCGACATTGGCTGGACGGTGATCCGCGGCCTGCAGGCCGCGGGCTTGGCCAAGGTGCTGCGGGTGGCGCCCGAGCTGGACGTGCGCCCGAACATCCACGTGCCCGACGCCGACACCCTGCGCGCCGTGATGGCGCACCGCTGGCAGGTGGCCACCGACTATTTCCAGATGGTGCTCAAGCCGCACCTGCAGTCCGAAGCCAAGGACCTGCCGGCGCGCTTGCGCCGCGCCTTCCGCAGCGAAGGCAGGTGGCTCGATGACGTGCCCCGCGCCCAGTTCCGCGCGTGGATCGCCGAGCGCCCGAACACGGCGCGGCTGATGGAGTTCCGCCAGCGCCTGCTGGCGATCTACGAGCTCAAGAGCGCCGAAGCCGAAGCCAAGATGGACGCGCTGCGCACCTGGTGCGCCGAGGCCGAAGCCTCCGGCGTGCGCCAGCTCGAGGAGTTCTCCGCGCGCCTCAAGGGCTATTCCATGGCCCCGGCCCGAATCTGACCGACACCCCTTTGATCTGACCGACACCCCTTTGTAGGAGGGACTTCAGTCCCGATGCC
>JANORD010000022.1:0-3822 GCA_031415095.1 Lysobacteraceae bacterium | reverse complement strand
GCAAGACGCCGGGCAGCGATGCAACCTGTGTGGGGACCGGCGCTGCGAAGTAGTCACAAGCTAGCCTGCTTCTTGTGCAGCGACGCATTCGGATGAGGAATAAAAAAAGGCCGCACTAGGCGGCCTTTTTTCATTGCGACGCGGCTGGAATCAGCGCGCGTTGCGCGTCTCGCCACCGCGGCCACGGCCACCGTCGCGGGCGCCGTCGCGCGGACCCTTGGGGCCGGCGTGGGCGTGGCGCTCGCCGTTGCCCACGTGCGGGCGACGGGCGTGGCGCTGCGGCGGACGCTGGCCGCCGGCCGGACGGCCCGACGGTGCATCGTTGCCCATGCGGATGGGGCGGCTGGGCGAATAGCCCTCCACTTCCACCATCTCGATGTCGGCCTTGAGCACGCGCTGGATGGCGCGCAGCAGGCCGCCCTCGTCGGCGCTCACCAGCGAAATCGCTTCGCCGCTGGCGCCGGCGCGGCCGGTGCGGCCAATGCGGTGCACGTAGTCCTCGGCCACCATCGGCAGGTCGAAGTTGATCACCATCGGCAGCAGCGGGATGTCGAGGCCACGGGCGGCGACGTCGGTGGCAACCAGCACGCGGGCCTTGCCCGACTTGAAGTCACGCAGGGCCTTCAGGCGCTGGGCCTGGCTCTTGTTGCCGTGGATGGCCACCGAATTGATACCCGCGTTGTCCAACTGCTCCGACAGGCGGTTGCAGCCGTGCTTGGTGCGGCCGAACACCAGCACCTGGTCCTGGTAGCGCTTGGACAGGATTTCCAGCAGCAAGTCGCGCTTGCGGCTCGCATCCACCGGATGGACGATGTGGGTGACGTTGGTGGCGACGGCGTTGCGCACCGACACCTGCACTTCCTTCGGGTCGCGCAGGAATTCCATCGCCAGCTTCTTGATCGCGTCCTCGAACGTAGCCGAGAACAGCAGGGTCTGCCGGCGCGACGGGATCTTGGCCATCACGCGCTTGATCGCGGGCAGGAAGCCCATGTCGAGCATGCGGTCGGCTTCGTCCAGCACCAGGATTTCAACGTGGGAAAGGTCCACGCTGCGGCGCTCGAGATGGTCGAGCAGGCGGCCCGGGGTGGCCACCAGGATGTCAACGCCGCGGCGCAGCGCATCAATCTGCGGCTGCATGCCGGCGCCACCGTAAACGGTGGTGGTGGTCAGGCGCACGTGCTTGCCGTAGGCGCGCAGGCTGTCGTGTACCTGCACCGCCAGCTCGCGGGTAGGGGTGAGGATGAGGGCGCGCGGCTTGCGCGGGCCGGATATCGGGCCGGCCTGGGCCAGGCGGTGCAGCAAGGGCAGCGCGAACGCGGCGGTCTTGCCGGTACCGGTCTGGGCGCCGCCCATCAGGTCGTGGCCGGCCATGACCAGAGGAATCGCCTCGGCCTGGATCGGGGTGGGGATGGCATAGCCGAGTTCGGCAAGCGCACGGTTCAGCTCGGGCGCAAGCCCAAGGGTTTCAAAAGACATGGTGGTACTCCGTTGTGTAACCCGGAGCGTTCCCTGAAACCGCGCTGCGAGCTGGTGAAGCTGGTTTTACGGCAGGTTCCGGATTCGGACCCGACGGGTTTGCGCAGCGAAAGGCGTGCGGAGTGGGGCCAGACGCAGGACGAGCGAACTCGAGACCTGGGTGGCGGGCATACCGGGGGAAAACGGTCAGCCGTGCAGCAAACAGGGCGAATACTACGGCAAATGCAGGTTTTGAGCCAGCCCGGGCGTTAGGACGGTGCATGTTCCGTTCAGGTCGCTAGAATCGCCGAATGCCGCCTCCCGCGGCGGGGAGCCGTCCACATGAGTGGCGCGCAGCGTGAATTGACCTTCCGTTTCCTGGCCGAACCCACCGACGTGAACTACGGCGGCAAGGTGCACGGCGGCGCAGTGATGAAGTGGATCGACCAGGTGGGCTATGCCGCCGCGGTGGGCTGGAGCGGCCGCTACAGCGTCACGGTGGCGGTGGGCGGCATCCGTTTCGTCACGCCCATCCGCATCTCCGACCTGGTTACCATCACCGCCAAATTGGTCTACACCGGCACCAGCAGCATGCATTTCGCGGTGGACGTGCGCGCCCGCGACCCGATGCGAGACGACGGCGAGCACCTGTGCACGCACTGCATGATCGTGTTTGTCGCCATGGATGATTCCCAGGAAAAATCCATGCCGGTGCCGCGCTGGGAGCCGGTGGACGACGATGACCGCCGGCTGGCCGAGTACGCGCTCAAGGTGATGGCCCTGAGCAAGGACATCGAGCACGCCGTCGCGCGCCTGCGCCCCGAATGAGTCTTGGACTTCGCGCTACCCGCTGGCTTTGGCTGCTGCTGGCCTACGCAGCGCTGGCGCTGGGCGTGATTGGCATTTTCCTGCCGGGGCTGCCCACCACGCCGTTCGTGCTGCTGGCTGCCTACGCTGCGGCCCGCGGCTCGGACACACTGCATGCTTGGCTGCTCGGGCACCGGCTGTATGGCCCGATGATCCGCGACTGGCAGGCCCATGGCGCGGTAAGCCGCCGCGCAAAAACCTGGGCCCTCGGGAGCATGGCCGCCTGCGCCGTGATTTTTTTCCTGACCGCGCCGCGCTGGTGGATGGCCGCGCTGGGCAGCGCCATCATGGCCGCGGTGGGCACTTGGCTGTGGCTGCGGCCGGAACCGCCGCGCTAGTCCAGCACGCGCCGCGCGCCGGTGTAGTGCTGGCTCCAGTAGGGGCTGTCCAAGCGGTCCAGGCGCACGGTGCCGCCGGTGCTGGGTGCGTGCACGAACCGGCCTTCGCCAACGTAGATGCCCACGTGGAAAACCGAGCCGCCGTTGGCGAACAGCACCAGGTCGCCGGACGCCAGGCGGTCGCGAGGCGGAGTGGGGGCCTCCACTCGGGCCAGGTCGCGGGTGGTGCGCGGCAGGTAAACGCGCGCGGCGTCCAGGAACACATAGCCCACCAGGCCGCTGCAGTCGAAGCCGCCCTCAGGCGTGTTGCCGCCCCATTTGTAGGGCGTGCCCACCAGGCCCAGGGCGCGCATCAGGACGTCGTTGGCGCGGGCGGGATCGGCGGGGGCCACGTCCACGATGCGCAGCGCCGCCGCCGGCGCTGGCGCCGACGGCCGGGTGGGCTCGGAGCCGCAGCCGGCCAGCAGCGCAAGCAGCAGCGCCCAAGCCAAGCTGGAAACTGGCGCCGGGCGGAAACGGCCGGGATAATGCGGGTTTTCTGTCACGGGCCCAGTCTGCCCGATCCCGCCGGCGGCGTCACCGGCACTTTTCCGGAAACTTCATGAAGATCGAAAACAACCGCGTTGTCCGCTTCCACTACACCGTCTCCGAGGCCGGCCAGCCGCCGGTGGAAAGCTCGTGTGATCGCGAACCGCTGGCCGTGCTCATGGGCCATGGCGGCATCATTCCCGGCCTGGAGGCGGCGATGATGGAGCGCAGCGCCGGCGAAAGTTTCCAGGCGACGGTGGCGCCCGACCAAGCCTATGGCGAACGCCGCGAAGGCCTGGCCCAGCGCGTGCCCAAGAAGCACTTCCGGGACGCCCGCCTGCAGCCTGGCCAGCAGGTGATGCTCAACACCTCGATGGGTCCGCGCGCCGTCACCGTTGTCAAAGTCGGCGGCACCGTGGTGGACGTCGACCTCAACCACCCGATGGCCGGCAGGACCCTGCAGTTCGACGTGGAGATCATCGAGGTGCGCGTGGCCCTGCCGGTGGAAATCGAGCATGGCCACGTGCACGGCGAGGGCGGCACGGACCACTGAGCCGCGCTCGGCGGGAGGTGCGATCGGGGCTGAAGCCCCTCCTGCAAAAAGCCGAACCCTGTGGGAGGGACTTCAGTCCCG
>JANORD010000021.1:0-2562 GCA_031415095.1 Lysobacteraceae bacterium | reverse complement strand
CGGGACTGAAGTCCCTCCTACAAGGGATGTGTAGCGGCGGGGCTACATGCGGAAGACGCCGAAGCGGGCTTTCTCGATGGGGGCGTTGAGGCTGGCCGAGATCGCCATTCCCAGTACGCGGCGGGTGTCGGCGGGGTCGATGATGCCGTCGTCCCAGAGGCGGGCAGTGGCGTAGTAGGGGTGGCCCTGGCGTTCGTACTGGTCGCGGATGGGCGCCTTGAAGGCTTCCTCCTCTTCCGCGCTCCACGCGGTGCCCGCGGCCTCCAAACCGTCGCGCTTCACGGTGGCCAGCACGCTGGCGGCCTGTTCGCCGCCCATCACGCTGATGCGGGCGTTGGGCCAGGTCCACAGGAAGCGCGCGCCGTAAGCGCGGCCGCACATGGCGTAGTTGCCGGCGCCAAAGCTGCCGCCGATCACCACAGTGAACTTGGGCACATGCGAGCAGGCCACGGCGGTGACCATCTTGGCGCCATCCTTGGCGATGCCGCCGTGTTCGTATTTCTTGCCCACCATGAAGCCGGTGATGTTCTGCAGGAACACCAGCGGGATGTCGCGCTGGTTGCACAGCTCGATGAAGTGCGCGCCCTTGAGCGCGCTCTCGCCGAACAGGATGCCGTTGTTGGCGACGATGCCCACCGGATAGCCGTGGAGGTGGGCGAAGCCGCAGACCAGGGTCTTGCCGTAGCGTGCCTTGAACTCCTGGAACTCACTGCCGTCCACCACCCGCGCGATCACTTCACGGATGTCGAAGGGCTTGCGGGTGTCCTTGGGGATCACGCCGTAGAGTTCTTCAACGGCGTAATTGGGCTCGCTGGGCGCCTGCACTGCCACCGGCAGCGACTTCTTCCGGTTGAGGTGGCGGACGATGTCGCGGGCTATCTGCAGCGCGTGGTGGTCGTTCTCGGCGTAGTGGTCGGCTACGCCGGAGATGGCGGTATGCACGTCGGCGCCGCCCAGGGTTTCGGCATCCACCACCTCGCCCGTGGCGGCTTTCACCAAGGGCGGGCCACCCAGGAAAATAGTGCCCTGATCCTTGACGATGATGGACTCGTCGCACATCGCCGGAACGTAGGCGCCGCCGGCGGTGCAGCTACCCATCACCACCGCGATTTGCGGGATGTTGAGCGCACTCATCCGGGCCTGGTTGTAGAAAATGCGGCCGAAGTGCTCGCGATCGGGAAACACCTCGTCCTGCAGCGGCAGGAAGGCGCCGCCTGAATCCACCAGGTACAGGCAGGGCAGGTGGTTCTCCAGCGCCACTTCCTGGGCACGCAGGTGCTTCTTCACCGTCATCGGGAAATAGGTGCCGCCTTTCACCGTGGCGTCGTTGGCCACCACCACAACTTCGGTGCCGTGGATGCGGCCGATGCCGGTGATCAGGCCAGCGCACGGCGCGGCATCGTCGTAGAGGCCACCGGCGGCCAGGGCAGACAGTTCGAGGAAGGGTGAGCCCGGATCAAGCAGTGCGCTGATGCGCTCGCGCGGCAGCAGCTTGCCGCGCTCGGTGTGCTTGCTGCGGGCCTTCTCGCCGCCGCCCAGGGCAACCCTGGCCAGCTGCACGTCGAAGTCTGCAACCGCGGTGCGCAGCTGCGCGGCGTTTTCCTGGAACTCCGGAGAGCGCGGATCAATCTGGCTGGTGATCAGGGGCATGCGCGTGAACTCGCTGGAAACCGAGTCGAGTTTACGGTTCGCGGCGCATCCAGCCTAGCGCCGTCGCCCAAAAGAAAACGGGCGCGACTTGCGTCGCGCCCGTTGGCTTGAAGCTTGGAACTTGCAGCTGAGGCTTAGTTGCCGCCGTCAGCAGCGTCTTCGACCACTTCAGCAGCTTCTTCGGCCGTCTCGGCGGCGTCAGTGGCGACTTCGGCAGCGGTGTCAGCCATGTCGGAAGCGGCTTCGGCAGCGGTGTCAGCCATGTCGGCAGCAGCGTCGGTGGTAGCAGCGGCGCCGGCATCCATCGCGGCCGAGGCATCAGCAGCAGCGTCGGTGGCGACTTCGGCAGCGTCGGTAGCAACTTCAGCAGCACCAGCAGCCGCGTCAGCAGCCACTTCGGTGGCGGCATCGGTGGTAGCGGCAGCGGCGTCAGCAGCCTCAGTGGCGGCAGCATCGGCAGCAGCAGCGGCATCGGTAGCCGCGTCAGCCGCCTGCTCAGCTTGGTTCGAGCAGGCCGCCAGGGCCAGGCCCAGGGCCATGGCGAGCAGGGTCTTGTTCAGGGACATGGTTTTGTTTCCTCGTCTAGACGTTGTAAGAACAGAACGTGAGCCGTACGACACACGTGGTTAAAATCATGTCAGGAACTGGCTCAGAGTCAAGCAGAACCGGACTTTAACGAAAATTACATGATTGGCCGCGGTAGACGGAATGTCGGTCTCCCGCGGATTTCAGGGCAATTCTAGCGCAATGGCGGTCGCTTCGCCGCCGCCGATGCACAGCGCGGCCACGCCACGCCGTCCCCCGTTGCGCCGAAGGGCATGCAGCAGAGTGACCACCAGGCGGGCCCCAGAGGCGCCAATCGGGTGCCCGAGTGCGCAGGCGCCGCCGTGCACATTGAGCTTGGCATGGGGT
>JANORD010000020.1:0-4052 GCA_031415095.1 Lysobacteraceae bacterium | reverse complement strand
TACAGGATGAAAGATGGGGTTCAGTCGGTGCAGTGGGAGAGCCATTTCTTCGCCATTCGGCGCAGCGAGTCGTCGGCATCGGGATCAGCGGCGATGTCCGCCACCGGACGCCAGGCCAGCGCCAGCGATTCTTCGCTGATGGCAAAATCCTCGCTGCCGGAAGCGCGCACGATGAAGCGAACGTCGTAGTGCCAGTGCTGCGGCTCGCTGCCGCGGGTCGGGATTGCGTGGCGATCGATGTCGAGGATTTCCTCGTCCACGGCCAGATTCATCAGTCCTGACTCCTCTTCCGCCTCGCGCAGCGCCACCATCGCCAGGTCGGCATCGCCGTCGGCGTGGCCGCCCAGCTGCAGCCAGCGGCCCAGCTTGCGGTGGTGGGTGAGCAGAACGCGCAGTCCGTCGGCGCTCACCAGCCAGGCAGATCCCGTGAAGTGGCCGGGCGGATGCCGTCGTTCAAACACCTCGGGCGACGAGCCCAGGAACTGCCTGAACAGGTCGGCGACACCCGACTCGTCGGGATGGGCAAGGCGGTAGCGCGCGAGCGCAGCGGCAAGGTCGAAGCGTGGCGGGTGCATGTCCGGCCTCCGGAAAAGGCGAACAGCTTAGCCGCTGGCGAGGCCGCGCAGCAGGCCGCTGCGGCTTGTGGCACCCGGCAGGCTGGGCTAAGGTTAGTCGCTGCCCGTGACCTTGGGTCGCGGCCATGATCAGGCCCGCCGCCCACGCCGTGGCGAGGCCCAAGACGCAATCAAGAAGGGGAATATTGATGGCAAGCACGTCCGAACGCAGCTTCATGGGGCGCCTGCTGCTCCGTAAAAGCGTTGAACAAGTCCAGCGCGAAACGGAAACCAGCAAGCTCAAGCGCACCCTGGGGCCATGGAACCTCATATTCCTGGGCATCGGCTGCATCATCGGCGCCGGCATCTTCGTGCGCACCGGTAATGCCGCGGCGCTGCACGCCGGCCCGGCGGTGCTGCTCTCGTTCCTGATTGCGGGCACGGTTTGCGCGCTGGCGGGCCTGTGCTACGCCGAACTGTCCTCCACCCTGCCGGTTTCGGGCTCGGCCTACACCTACAGCTACACCACCATCGGCGAATTCGCCGCCTGGATCATGGGTTCCCTGCTGTTGCTTGAATACGGCCTGGCCGCCTCAGTGGTTGCCGTGGGCTGGTCCGGATACGTGGTGAGCCTGCTGGGCGACTACGGCGTGGCGATACCGCCCGAACTCACCGGACCCTACGGCCACGCGCTGATGCGCAATGGCGCTGCCGTGCTCGGCGCAGACGGCTCCCCGGTGACCACGCTGTTCAACCTGCCGGCCTTCCTGGTGTGCATCGCACTGGCGGCGCTGCTGGTGGTTGGCGTGTCGGAAAGCGCCAAGGTCAACAACGTCATCGTGGCGATCAAGATGACGGTGATCATCGCCTTCATCGTGATCGTCGGCTGGTACGTCATCCAGAATTTCGAGACGCTCAAGCACAACTGGGACCCGTTCATCCCGCCGGCCACCGGCAAGGAAGGCGAGTTCGGCTGGGGCGGCGTGTTCCGCGCAGCCTCCATCGTGTTCTTCGCCTACATCGGCTTCGAAGCGGTCTCCACCGCGGGCCAGGAGGCCAAGAACCCGAAGAAGGACATGCCCATCGGCATCATCGGCTCGCTGGTGGTGTGCACCATCCTCTACATCCTGGTGTCGATCGTGATGACGCTGGTGGTGAATTACTCGGTGCTGAACGTGCCCGACCCGGTGGCCGTGGCAGTGGACGCCTTGGGCAAGGACTGGGCCTGGTTCGCCAAGATCATCAAGGCTGGCGCCATCATCGGCCTCACCTCGGTGGTGCTGGTGCTGATGTACGGCCAGACCCGCATCTTCTACACCATGGCGCGCGACGGCTTGCTGCCCAGCGTATTCGCCAAGGTGCATCCGCGCTTCCGCACCCCGTGGGTGAACACCATCCTGGTGGGCGTGCTCACGGCCAGTGCCGCCGCTTTCTTCGACATCAACACCTTGGGCGACATGACCTCGGTGGGCACGCTGGCGGCCTTCGGTATCGTCTGCCTGGCGGTGATCTGGCTGCGCACCACGCATCCGGAGATTCCCCGCGGCTTCCGCGTGCCGCTGTATCCGGCACTGCCGGCCTTGGGAATCGTGTCCTGCTTCGCGCTGATATTCACCGTCGAGAACCGCGTGCTGGTGTTCTTCGGGTGGTACCTGCTGGGCGCCATCGCGCTCTACTTCGCCTATGGCATGCACAACTCGCGCTTGCACAAAGGCCTGGAGCAGTTCGAGGGTGACGATCTACCCGACGCCAAGTAGGGCCTAGGTCGGGGCGCGCCCATGACGGCGCCGAAAAAGATAGGCGTGGTGTTGGCCACCTTCGTGGTGGCCAACAACATGATCGGTTCCGGGTTCTTCCTGCTGCCCGCTTCGCTGGCAACGCAGGGTTCGGTCACTGCGCTCAGCTGGCTGATCGGCACGGTCATCGCGGTCGTGCTCGGCGGCGCCTTTGCCCGGCTGGCGCGCGACTATCCCAACCTCAATTGCCCGGACGACTACGTGCGGCCGGCGCTGGGCCGCGACATGGGCTTTCTTGCCACCACGCTCTATTGGGCGGCATCGTGGGCGGGGAACAACGCTGTCGCGGTGGCCGCGTTTGGGTATCTGGTCCTGCTGCTCCCGCTTGACGGCGACAGCACGGCGGTGCGCCTGGGCGGCCAGCTGGCGCTGATCTGGCTGATGCTGGCGATCAACCTGGCCGGCCCGCGCCGGGTCGCCACTTTCCAGTCCTTCTGCGTCGTGTTCGGCCTGCTGCCGGTGGCGGTGGTGCTGGTGGGTGGCTGGACCCAGTTCGACGCGTCGCTGTTCGCGGCCGACTGGAATGTCACCGAGAAGTCCGACGCCGCGGTGGTGTTCGGCAACCTGGCGCCCGTCTTCTGGTCATTCATCGGCCTCGAAACCGGCGCCATGGTGGCGGGCATCGTCGACGACCCCGACCGCAACGTGCCGCGCGCCACGCTTGCCGGCATCCTGCTGGCCGGCGTGGTTTATCTGGTGTCGTCGGTGCTGGTGATGGGCATCGTGCCGGCGGATGAACTGGCCGCGTCCGGCGCGCCCTTTGCGCTGGTGGCGGCCGAAATTTACGGCCCCTGGGCCGCGGTGGCCATCGCCGCGGCCGCGGCACTCAAGGCCACCGGCACCTTGGGCGGCTGGATGCTGGTTGCCGGCGAAGCGGGCGCACGTGCCGCGCATCGCGGCTACCTGCCCGCGATCTTTGGCCGCTTGCTGCCCAACGGCGCCGCAGGCTGGGGACTGGTGATCGTGACCGTGGCCATGACCGGCATCGCCTTCGCAACGGTGACTCCGACGGTCGCCGGCCAGTTCGGCACCATCATCGGCATGGTGACGCTGCTGATCGTGCTGGCCTACGTGGCGGCCGGATTGGCCCTGCTGGTGGGCACCCCCGAGCGCCCGTCGGGCCGCAGGGATAAATGGCTGGGCGCAGTGTCGCTGCTGGCCTGCGCGCTGCTGATCTTCACTTCGCCGTGGTCGATGATCTTCGGCGCGTTTGGTGTCGCCCTGCTGTCTTGGGTGTTGTTCCGGATTTTCGGCGCCAGGCAGGCCTGAAAAGGCAGCGGCCTACTCGGCCGTTGCGTCGTCGTCCGGACTGGAAAGGTCCTGCAGCGACAGCGGCATCTTCTTGGAAGGCGCGATGCCGAGCTTGCGCAGCTTCTCGGCCTGGCCCACCAGGTTGCCCTTGCCCTGTGAGAGCTTCTGCACGGCGTCATGCTGGGCTTTCTGGGCCCGGTCCAGGGCCTCGCCCACCCGCCCCATGTCCTCCACGAAGCCGACGAACTTGTCGTAAAGCACCGCGCCGCGCTCAGCGATGGCCTTGGCGTTGTTGGTCTGCTGCTCGGTGCGCCAGATCTGCGCAACCAGCCGCAGCGAAGCCAGCAAGTTGCTGGGGCCCACCAGGATGATCTTGCGTGAAAACGCGAAGTCGTAAAGCTCTGGATCCCTGCGCAGCGCCTCCAGGAAGGCGGCCTCCACCGGCACGAAC
>JANORD010000019.1:0-5326 GCA_031415095.1 Lysobacteraceae bacterium | reverse complement strand
TAGAAGCGGCGCGCCTGCTCGGACCATTCGCGGCGTGGCTCCTGCATACCGCCGGCCGTGACCAGCGTCAGCTCTATGTCGGGCTCGATCACCACTACGCTGCCGGCAATGCGCACGGGGTTCCCAGCCTCGTCGGTGGCGACCCGGCGCTGGTCGTAGGCCAGCGCCTGCAGTGGCAGGTAAGTAAGCAACAGCCAGGCGGCAAGCGCAGTTCGGGCGTATGGGCTCATGGGGGTTCCTCCTGAGCCCAGCATGCCCGAAAGCGGGCGTCTGGCAAGTTCCCCGCAGGACGACGGGAAGCAGCCCCGTGGTATCCTTTCGGGGTTTTTCCGCCCCGCTACATCACACCCGCGAGGAACGAAATGCCACAGCTTGCCAAGCGCATGGGTCGCGCCAAGCCCAGCGCCATCATGGCCGTCGCCGAAAAAGCCAAGAAGCTCAAGTCCGAAGGCCGGGACATTGTCAGCTTCTCCATCGGCGTCCCCAACTTCCTGCCCGGCGAGCACGTTTACGCCGCCGCCCGCGAGGCCCTGTCCCGGGACTCGGGCCAATACGGCAGCAACCGAGGCGCCGACGTCCTGCTCGATGCCTTCCTCGCGCACATCGCGGCGCTGGGCCTCACCGGCTACACCCGCGCCCATTGCTCCACCGGCGTCGGCGCCAAGCACATCCTTTACAACCTGGCCGAGGCGCTGCTGGACGAAGGCGACACCATCGCCTACGCCGTGCCGTACTGGACCACCTACGCCGACATCGCCGAGGTGCTCAACGCCAAGGTGCTCGAGCTGCCGTGCCCCGCCAGCCAGGACTACAAGCTCACGCCGGCGCAGCTGGACGCGGCCATGGCCACGCGGCCCAAAGTGTTCCTGTTCAACAACCCGAACAACCCGACCGGCATGGTCTATACGCGCGACGAAGTTTCAGCGCTCGCGGACGTGCTGGCCAAGTATCCAGACACCTGGATCATTACCGACGACATCTACAACACCATGGTGTTCGACGGCCTGGGTTATCACAACTTCCTGCATTTCCGGCCCGAGCTGCGCGACCGGCTGGTGTTCGTGGATTCAGTCTCCAAGACTTACGGCATGCCCGGCTGGCGCGTCGGCTTCATGGCGGGCCCGGAGTCGGTGGCCAAGGCCCTGACCACGCTCAACTCCACCCACATCACCAACTTGCCTGAAGTGGTCACCGCGGCCGCCGTAGCCGCGCTGACCGGCCCGCAGGACGTGCCCGAGGCCAAGTGCCTTGAGTTCCAGGGCAAGCGCGATCTGGTGGTGGCCACCATCAACGCCATCCCGGGCGTGGTCTGCCCGAAGCCGCAGGGTGCGTTCTACGTGTTTCCCGACATCAGCTGCGCGTTTGGCAAGTCCCACAACGGCACGCTGATCAAGAATGACGTGGACTTCTGCAGCGTGCTGCTCGAGGCCAAGGGCGTGGCCTGCGTGCCCGGCTCGGCCTTCGGCGAGCCGCGCGCGCTGCGCATCAGCTACACCTGCCCGACGGCGCAGCTGCCGGTGGGCCTGCAGCGCATCCAGGAATTCTTCGCCGAACTGTCCTAACCCTTCCCCTGGGCCCTAGAGCAGCGCCCTCTCCATGTGGGAAGGCCTTCAGGCCCGATTTCAAAACCAGGAGATGCCATGAAAACCCCCGTTCGCGTAGCAGTCACCGGCGCCGCCGGCCAGATCGGCTACTCCCTGCTGTTCCGCATCGCCTCCGGCGAAATGCTGGGCAAGGACCAGCCGGTGATCCTGCAGATGCTCGAGCTGCCGATGGAGAAGGCCCAGGCCGCGCTCAAGGGCGTGATGATGGAGCTGGAAGATTGTGCGTTCCCGCTGCTGGCGGGCATGGTGGGTACCGACGACCCGATGGTGGCCTTCAAGGACGTGGAAGTAACCCTGCTGGTGGGCGCGATGCCGCGCGGCCCGGGCATGGAGCGCAAGGACCTGCTGCTCAAGAACGCCGAGATCTTCACCGTGCAGGGCAGGGCGCTCAATGCCGTCGCCGCGCGCAGCGTGAAAGTGCTGGTGGTGGGCAACCCGGCCAACACCAACGCCTACATCGCCATGAAGTCCGCGCCTGACCTGAATCCGGCCAACTTCACCGCCATGCTGCGCCTGGACCACAACCGCGCGCTGTCGCAGCTGGCGGGCAAGGCCGGCGTGGACGTGGCCGGCATCGAGAAGCTGGTGGTCTGGGGCAACCACAGCCCCACCATGTATCCCGACTACCGCTTCGCCACCGTCGGCGGCGCTTCGCTGAAAGAAAAGATTGGCGACGAAGCCTGGAACCGCGACACCTTCATTCCCAAGGTCGCCAAGCGCGGCGCCGCGATCATCGAGGCGCGCGGGCTGTCTTCCGCGGCGTCGGCCGCCAATGCCGCCATCGACCACATCCGCGACTGGGTGCTGGGCACTGGCGGCAAGTGGGTCACCATGGGCGTGCCCTCCGACGGCAGCTACGGCATTCCCAAGGACGTGATCTACGGCGTGCCCGTCACCTGCAGCGGCGGCGCCTATGAGCGCGTCACCGGGCTGGCGGTGGACGATTACTCGCGCACCATGATGGACAAGACCCTGGCCGAGCTTGAGGAAGAGCGCGCGGGCGTTGCCCACCTGCTTTGAGCTGATCAGCGATGGCGGCCTCCGGGCCGGCCTCGCGCATTCGAGGAAACGGCATGACGGCATCCAACTCAGCTGGCGCACGCTTCCGCACTGCCGTGCAGGAAGAATCCCCGCTGCAGGTGATGGGTGCCATCACCGCGTACGCCGGCATGATGGCCAAGCGCACCGGCTACCGGGCGCTCTATCTGTCCGGCGGTGGCGTCGCCGCCAACTCGCTGGGCGTGCCCGACCTCGGCATCAGCACCATGGAAGACGTGCTCACCGACGCGCGCCGCATCGTTGACGCCACCGGCCTGCCGCTGCTGGTGGACATTGATACCGGCTGGGGCGGCGCCTTCAACATCGCGCGAAGCATCAAGGCCTTCAGCAACATCGGCGTGGCGGCCGTGCACATGGAAGACCAGGTGGGCCAGAAGCGCTGTGGCCACCGGCCGGGCAAGGAAGTGGTGTCCAAGGCCGAGATGGTTGACCGGGTGAAGGCTGCCGTGGATGCCCGTACCGACGCCAGCTTCGTGATCATGGCGCGCACCGACGCGGCGGCCGTCGAGGGTCTGGACGCGGCAATCGAGCGCGCGGTGGCCTACGTCGAAGCCGGCGCGGACATGGTGTTCCCCGAGGCGATGCGCAGCCTGGACGATTACCGCAAGGTTAAAGCCGCCGTGAAAGTGCCGGTGCTGGCCAACCTCACCGAGTTCGGCTCCACCCCGTTCTTCACCACCGGTGAGCTGCGCGATGCGGGCGTGGACATCGCGCTCTACTGCTGCGGCGCCTACCGGGCCATGAACAAGGCGGCGCTGAATTTTTACCAGACCGTGCGCCGCGACGGCACCCAGAAGCACATCATCGACACGCTGCAGACCCGCGCCGAGCTGTATGACTTCCTGGGCTACCACGCCTATGAAGACAAGCTCGATTCGCTGTTCGCGCAGGACAAGAAGGAAGGCTGAGCATGAGCGACACCGCCCCGAATTTACTTCCGAAGGCCAAGAAATCCGTGGCCTTGAGCGGCACGGCCGCCGGCAACACCGCGCTGTGCACCGTCGGCCGCAGCGGCAACGACTTGCACTATCGCGGCTACGACATCCACGACCTGGCCACGAAGGCCGGCTTCGAGGAAGTGGCGCACCTGCTGGTGCACGGCGCGCTGCCCACCGCCGGCCAACTGGCGGCCTACAAGACCAAGCTCCGGCGCCTGCGCGGCCTGCCCGCCATCGTCACCGATGCGCTGGAGCTGGTGCCCGCCAACGCCCACCCGATGGATGTGCTGCGAACTGGCTGCTCGATGCTGGGCGTGGTGCTGCCCGAGCGCGATGGCCATCCTGAAAACGAGGCCCGCGATATCGCCGATCGCCTGATGGCGAGCTTCGGCTCGATGCTGCTCTATTGGTGGCACTTCACCCGCAACGGCCGCCGGATTGACGTGGAGACCGACGACGACAGCATCGCGGCGCATTTCCTGCACCTGCTGCACGGCGAGCCGCCCAGCGCCTCGCATGCGCGGGCGCTGGACCAGTCCCTGGTGCTGTACGCCGAGCATGAGTTCAACGCCTCCACGTTCGCCGCGCGGGTCATCGCCGGCACCGGCTCGGACTTGTTCAGCTGCATCACCGGCGCCATCGGTGCGCTGCGTGGGCCCAAGCACGGCGGCGCCAACGAAGTGGCCATGGAAATCATCGCCCGCTACGGCAGTGCGGATGCTGCCGAGGCCGACATCCGCGCCCGGGTGGAGCGCAAGGAAATCGTCATCGGCTTCGGCCACCCGGTGTACACCATTGGCGACCCGCGCAATCCCATCATCAAGGGCATCAGCCGCAAGCTGTGCCAGGAAGGCGGCAACGAGGTGCTGTTCGACGTCAGCGAGCGCATCGAGACGCTGATGATGGACCTGAAAAAGATGTTCCCGAACCTGGATTGGTACAGCGCTTCGGCGTACCACATGATGGGCGTGCCGACGCCGCTGTTCACCCCGCTGTTCGTGATCGCGCGCACCAGCGGCTGGTCCGCGCACGTGATCGAGCAGCGCATCGACGGCAAGATCATCCGGCCCAGCGCCAACTACACCGGCCCCGAAGACCGCGCGTTCGTTGCTATTGGCCAGCGCTGACCTCTACTCGGACTGGGTAGCCAACGCGACCGTGGTCGGCGGCACGCTGCTGGCCGTGAGCATTTGCGTGCTGCTGCACTACGAAGCCCTCAGCCTGATGTCACGCCGGCTGGCGGCTTGGCCCAGGCACCAGCAGCGCCGGAACGTGGTCTACGGCATCCTGGGCGTCCTGCTGGCGCACATTGTCGAGATATGGGTGTTTGGCTCGGCGTTTTGGCTGGTGCTGCACGTGCCGGGCACCGGGCGGATCCTGGGGGCCGAGCCACTGCAGATCTTCGACGCTGTATACATGGCGGCCGTGAGCTACACCACGGTGGGGTTTGGCGACCTGGTCCCGCAGGGGCCCATTCGTTTCATGGCCGGCATGACGGCGCTCAGCGGCTTCGTGCTGATCACCTGGTCAGCCTCGTTCACCTACCTGGGGATGGAGCGCTACTGGAAGCGCTGAGGCGCTTGCGTTGGCTCAGTGCGCCAGGTGCTAATTCGAAGCCAGGGTCGCCGCATCGGTGACGCGCGGCGCGGGAACCAGCCGCTGGACCCGGAAGAAGGTGTGGTCGCCAATGGTCGCCACCCGCGGTGAGCTTGCCCAGGACGGGCT
>JANORD010000018.1:0-2778 GCA_031415095.1 Lysobacteraceae bacterium | reverse complement strand
TGGAATTCACTGCTGGGATGCCGCTGACGGCCCCAGGGTTTAAAACGGTGTCAGAGTGAGTTCCAGGAACTCACTCTGACACCGTTTTAGCCCCCGGCGGCTACACTGGGCGCGTGCCATCCGTACTGGAGCCTGCCTTGCCTGCCACTGCCCGCCCCACGCCCCTGCTGCTGCTGATCCTGGACGGCTGGGGCCACCGCGAGGATCCCGCCGACAACGCCATCGCCCAGGCGCGGCTGCCGAACTGGCGCCGGCTGCTGGCCGAGTTCCCGCACACCCTGGTGCACACCGAGGGCCGCCACGTCGGCCTGCCGGATGGCCAGATGGGCAATTCCGAAGTGGGGCACATGAACATCGGCGCCGGCCGCATCGTCTACCAGGACCTGACCCGGGTGGATGCCGCCATCGAGGACGGCAGCTTCTACGCCAACCCCGAGCTGCTGGCCGCCTGCCGCGCCGCCATGGCCAGCGGCGGCACGCTGCACCTGATGGGCCTGCTTTCGCCCGGCGGCGTGCACAGCCACGAAGACCACCTGTTCGCGATGATCGAACTGGCACGTCGCGAGGGCGTGGCCGACATCGCCGTGCACGCGTTCCTAGACGGCCGCGACACCCCGCCGCGTTCGGCCGAACCCAGCCTGGCCAAGCTGCAGGCGCTGTGCGCGCAGGGCGGCGACGCCCACATCGCCACCGTCAGCGGCCGCTACTGGGCCATGGACCGCGACCAGCGCTGGGACCGGCTGGAGCGCGCCTGGACTGCGATCGCCCACGCCGAGGCCGACGACACCGCGTCCGATGCGCTCACCGCGCTGCAGGCCGCCTACGGCCGCGGCGAGAACGATGAGTTCGTGCAGCCCACCGTCATCAGCGGCGCGCGCGGCATGCGCGACGGCGACGCGGTAGTGTTCATGAACTTCCGCGCCGACCGCGCGCGCCAGCTCACCGCTGCGTTCGTGTCGCCCGGCTTCACCGGTTTCGCGCGGCCGCACGCGCCGGTGCTGTCGCGCTTCACCTGCCTCACCGAATACGACGCCGCGCTGCCGGCGCCGGTGGCGTTCGCGTCCGAAGACCTGCGCAACACCCTGGGCGACGTGCTGGCCGCGAATGGCCTCACCCAGCTGCGCATCGCCGAAACCGAAAAATACGCGCACGTGACTTTCTTCATGAGCGGCGGCCGCGAGGCGCCGGTGGCCGGCGAGGATCGCGCGCTGATTCCTTCGCCCAAGGTCGCCACCTACGACCTGCAGCCCGAGATGAACCTGCCCCAGCTCACCGCGCGCCTCACCGACGACATCCGCGCGCGCCGGCACGACGTGATCATTTGCAACATCGCCAACCCCGACATGGTGGGCCACAGCGGCATCCTCGCCGCCGCGGTGCAGGCAGCCGAAGCCGTGGACACCGCGCTGGGCGCGATCCGCAGTGCGCTTGAAGCCGCCGGCGGCGAGATGATCGTCACCGCCGACCACGGCAACCTGGAAATGATGCGCGACCCCGTCACCGGCCAGCCGCACACTTCGCACACGGTTGGCCCGGTGCCGCTGGTGTACGTGGGACGTGCGGGCACGCTGCGCAGCGGCGGCGCGCTGCGCGACATCGCGCCCACCCTGCTGTACCTGCTGGGCCTGCCGGCGCCGCCGGAAATGACCGGCCGCTCGCTGGTGGCGCTGGGGTGATCTCCCGCCTCTTGCTGGCCGTGGCGCTGATTCTGGCGGCGCACCCGGCCTTCGCCCAAGGCGCGCCCGAGCGCGCGAAGAAAGAGGCCGCGGCGCAGGAGCGGCTCGACACCCTGCGCGCCCAGATCAAGACCATCGCCAGCGAGCAGCGCGCGCTGGAAGGCGAGCGCGGCGACGCCACCCGCGGCCTGCGCGAGGCCGACGCGACGGTGAGCCTGGCGGTGCGCAACCTGCGCCGCACCGAGGCCGGCATCGCCACCCAGGAGCTGGAGCTGCAGGCGCTGCAGGAAAAACAGCGGGCGCTGGAAGCGGGCCTGGGCGAGCAGCGTGAGGCGCTGGCCGCGCTGGTGCGTTCGGCCTACGCGCTGGGCCGGCACGAACAGCTAAAGCTGCTGCTGGCCCAGGACCGCATGAGCGACCTGGCCCGCGTGCTGGCCTATCACCGCTACTTCCAGAACGATCGCCAGCAGCGCATCAGCGGCCTCACCGCCGAACTGCGCGAGCTGGCCGCCGTAGCCCAGCAGATCACCGACCAGCAGCAGATACTGGAAGCCGCGCGCCAGCAGCAGCAGACCGAACTGACCGCGCTTGAAGCACAGCGCGGCGAACGCGCCACCGTGCTGGCCGCGCTGGAGTCGCAGTTCACCGACCGCGCCGCGCGCCTGGCCGCGCTGGGTCGCGACGAAAAATCGGTGGTGCGCCTGCTGGAACAACTGCGCGACGCCGTGGCCGACATCCCGCGCCAGGTGGACGACAACCGCCCCTTCGCCAGCCGCCGCGGGCAGCTGGGCCGGCCGCTTGCCGGCACGGCGCTGGCGGGCTTTGGCGGCCGCTTGCCCGATGGCCGCACAAGCGACGGCCTGCTGATCGCCGGCACCGCAGGCGCCGAAGTGCGCGCCGCCGCGCCGGGTCGAGTGGCGTTTTCGGACTGGCTCAAGGGCTACGGCCTGCTGCTGATCGTGGACCACGGCGACGGCTGGATGAGCCTGTACGCTTTCAACGACGCCCTGCTCAAGGACGTCGGCGACTGGGTGCGCGCCGGCGAGCCCCTGGCCACGGTAGGCAGCTCCGGCGGCCAAGGCCGCCCCGCCCTCTTTTTCGA
>JANORD010000017.1:0-4124 GCA_031415095.1 Lysobacteraceae bacterium | reverse complement strand
CGTCGATGTGCAGGTCGCCGGCGCAGGTGAGCTGCAGCGCGAAGCCGCCGTGCTTGCCCAACTGCTCGAGCATGTGGTCGAAAAAGCCCAGCCCCGTGGCCACCACCGGATCGGCGGTGGCGTCGAGATCCACGCGCACGCGCACCCGGGTTTCCTTGGTGCTGCGCTCCACGCTGGCCACGCGCGGCGCGTCGGCCAACTCATGGGCAATCTGCGCCCAGGTGTCCGGGCCCGGCGCCAACCGGTAGCCGCGGCAGCCCAGGTTGGCGGCCAGCTGCAGGTCGGTTTCGCGGTCGCCCACCACCACCGAGTTTGCGAGATCAATGCTGCGGTCGCGCAGGTAGTGCATCAGCAGGCCCAGGCCCGGCTTGCGGGTGGGCTTGTTCTCATGCTCGAAGCTCTCGTCGATGAGCTCCTCGCGGAAATGGATGCCTTGCGAGGCCAGCACCTGCACCATCAGCGCATGCGGGCCGTCGAAACTGGCGCGCGGGAAGCTGGCCGTGCCCAGGCCGTCCTGGTTGGTCACCAGCACGAACTGGTAGCCGGCATCGCGCAGTTTGAGCATGGCCGGGATAACCCCGTCGACGAAGCGGATCTTGTCGTAGGCGTCAATCTGGAAATCGGCCGGCTCGGCAATGATGGTGCCGTCCCGGTCCACGAACGCGATGCGCTGGCCGCTCATGCCGCCACCCTCCCTGCTGACAGCGCCTTGAGCAGCGCGTCGTTTTCATCGGGGCTGCCGATGCTGATACGCAGCGCGTCGCCCAGCTGCGGCGAGGCGCGCATGTCGCGCACCACCACGCCAACCGCCAGCAGGCGCTGGAAGGCCGCCTCGGGGTTGTCGAAGCGCACCAGCAGGTAGTTGCCCTGCGAAGCATAGACCTGGCGCACGCCTGCGCGCGCCGGCAGTTCGTGCCGCAGGCGCTCGCGCTCGGAGCGCACGGTGAGCACGCGGCCGCGGGTCTGCGCCAGCGCCGGCTCGCTCAGGCCTGCCAGCGCCAGCTGCACGCAGGGCGAAGGCAGCGGATACGGCGCCTGGCAGTTGCGCAGCACGGCCACCAGCTCCGGCGCCGCCAGCAGGCAGCCGATGCGCGCGCCGGCCAAGGCGTGCGCCTTCGATAGCGTGCGCAGCACGGCCAGGTTGGGCTGGGCGTCGATCTCGCCAGCCAGCGAAGCCTGGTCGGAGTATTCGCCGTAAGCCTCGTCCACCACCACCAGGCAGCGGCCAGCCAAGCGGCGCGCCATCGCCAGTACGTCCGCTGCCGCCAGCGCCTGCCCCGTGGGGTTGGCGGGCGAACACAGGAACACCAGCTTGGCGCCCGACGCCACCGCGGCATCGGCCATGGCGGTGAGGTCGGCGCTGAACTGGGTGCCTTCGTCGCGCAGCGGCACTTCCACCAGCGGCGCACCCTGCAGGCGCGCGCTAACCGCATACATTCCGAATACCGGCGGTGCGATCACCACCGCGTCCTGGCCGGGGCGGCACAGGGCGCGCACCAGCAGATCAATAGCTTCGTCGCTGCCGCGCCCCACCAGCACCTGGTTGGCGCGCACGCCGTAAATCGCCCCCAGCCGCTCGCGCAGCGCGGCCGGCTGTGGATCGGGGTAGCGGTTGGCGCCCAGGCCAGGATCGGCCGGATTGCGCCAGCTGCTTTCGTTGGCATTGAGCCAGATGGATCCCGTGAGGCCGGTGCGGCGCGCCGAGCTGTAGCCGGCGAATTCGCGCAGGTCCTCGCGCACCAGTTCAAGCAGGCCGCTCATGCCGGCGTCTCCAGGCGGCGCAGCACGGACTGCGCGTGGGCCTCCAGGCCTTCGGCGCGCGCCATCACCACCGCGCAGGGGCCGATGGCTTCCAGCCCCGCACGGCTCACTTCCTGCACGCTGATGCTGGTCTGGAAGCTGGCCACGCTCACGCCACTCCAGGCGCGCGCGGCGCCGTCGGTGGGCAGCACGTGGTTGGTGCCCGAGCAGTAGTCGCCCAGCGATTCCGGCGCGAAATCGCCCAGGAATACCGAGCCGGCGCAGCGCACCTGGGCTAGCCAGTCGCGCGGCTGGCGCAGGGCCAGGATCAGGTGTTCGGGCGCGTAGTCATTGCTCAGTTCGAAGGCCTGCGCCAGCGAGTCCACCTGCACCAGCCGGGCGTATTCGAGCGCGCGCAGGGCGATAGCCTCGCGCGGAAGCGTTGCCAGCTGACGCAGCACTTCCGCTTCCACCGCCAGCACGAGCTCGGCCGAATCGGTGACCAGGATCACCTGCGAATCCGGGCCGTGCTCGGCCTGCGAAAGCAGATCGGCGGCCACGTGCGCGGGTGGCGCACCGGCATCGGCGATCACCAGCACTTCGGACGGGCCAGCCGGCATGTCGATGGCCGGCCCACCGGCCGACATCGCCGCCAGCTGCTTGGCCGCCGTGACGTAGCGATTGCCGGGGCCGAACAGCTTGTCGCAGCGCGGCACCGTGCCGGTGCCAAACGTCATCGCAGCAATGGCCTGCGCGCCGCCCAGCTTGAAGACGCGGGTGATGCCGCACAGCGATGCGGCGGCCAGCACGGCCGGATCGGCGCTGCCGTCGGCGCGCGGCGGCGTGCACAGCACCACTTCCTCGCAGCCCGCCAGCGCCGCCGGCACGCCCAGCATCAGCGCGGTGGACGGCAGCGGCGCAGTGCCGGCGGGCACGTACAGGCCGACACGACGAATGGGCCGCAGCAGCCGCCCGCAGCGCACGCCGGGCGCGGTTTCAATTTCGAATTCAGCGGCCATGCCGGCCTGGTGCCAGGCCTGCAGCCGGCCGCGGGCCTGCGCAAGCGCATCGGTCAATTCCGGCGACACCTGCGCCAGCGCGACCTGCCACTCCGCCGCCGTCACCGCCAATCCGTCCAGCTCAACGCCGTCAAATCGACGGGTCAGCGCCCGCAGCGCACTGTCGCCATCGGCACGCACTTGCTCGAACACGCGGCGCACCGCGGCCTCGATTTCCGCCTGGCCATCGCGACCAGGCCGGGCGAGGCAGTCGGCGCGGGCGGCGGTGTCCAACTCACTCCAGACAATGCGCTTCATGCCAGCATTTGCTCCACGGGAAGCACCAGCAGGCCCGAAGCGCCGGCGCGTTTCATGTCCTCCAGCCGCTGCCAGGTCATCGCGCTGCGGCAAAGGGCCTGCAGCGAAACGTGGCCGTCCTGGCCCTCGATGGCGGTAACGGTGGGCAATTCGGCGTCGGGCAGCAGCTTGAGCAGGCCGGGCAGGCAGTCGCGCGGGGCCTGGAACAGCACCAGCTTGCTGGCACGCACGCTCATCACGCCGTCCAGGCGGCGCAGCAGCATGGCCGCCAGCTCCGCGCGCTCGTCGCCGAACGGCTGCGAGGGCGCCACCAGCAGGGCCTGGCTCTCGAGGATGATGGCGACTTCCTTCAGCTGGTTGGCCACCAGCGTGCCGCCGGTGGACACCAGGTCGCAGATGGCCTCGGCCTTGCCCAGACGCGGCGCAATTTCCACTGAACCCGACAGCACCACCGGCGCCGCGTCCACGCCCTGCTCGCGCAGCCAACGCGCCAGCAGCTGGGGGTAGCTGGTGGCGATGCGGGTGCCGGACAGGCGCTGCGGACCGGGCCACTCCCATTCGGCGGGCACCGCCACCGAAAGGCGGCAGCGTCCGAAGCCCAGTTCGCGGATGGAGCGAAAGGCCTCGCCGCGGCCATCGGCCAGGCGCTCGCAGGCCTGTTCTTCAAGCACGTTGCCGCCGACCACGCCCAGGTCGCAGGTGCCCTCGGCGATTAAGCCGGGAATGTCGTCATCGCGCACCAGCAGCAGGTCGATGGGCAGGGATTCGCCGTAGCAGAACAGCCGGTCGCGGCTTTCCCGGAACACCAGGCCGGCCCGGGCGAGCAAGTCGCGCGCGGGGTCGGACAGGCGGCCGGACTTCTGGATGGCAATGCGTAAACGGTCGTGCGTCCTCATGACGCCCCTCCGGGTGATAAACGGTTGGATTTAGTGCTTGGCGTCCTGGGCGCCAGGGCCCAGGCGCTCAAGCGCGATTCGGTAGCCACCTGCGCCCAGGTCCAGGCAGCGGGCGACTCGGCCGATGGTGGTGACGCTGACCCCGGTGCGGTCGTGGATCTCCCGGTAGGGA
>JANORD010000016.1:0-29720 GCA_031415095.1 Lysobacteraceae bacterium | reverse complement strand
CCCCTGTTTTGCTGCCGGGGTATGTGGAGCTGCACTGCCTGTCGAACTTCAGCTTCCTGCGCGGGGCGAGTTCGGCGCAGGAGCTGTTCGAGCGGGCGAAGGCATTGGGTTATCGCGCGTTGGCGATCACCGACGAAGCCTCGATGGCCGGCATCGTCCGGGCGTTCGAAGTATCGAAGAAAACCGGCGTCGCCCTGATCGTTGGCAGCGAGATCGCGCTGGAAAAAGGCCCCAGGCTGGTGCTGCTCGCGCAGACACTGCAGGGCTACCAGACCCTGTGCCGCTGGATCACCGTGGGCCGGCGCCGCGCCAGCAAGGGGAGCTATCGGCTCGCCATGGCCGACATCGGCAGCGACACCGACGGCCTGCTCGCCCTGTGGCTGCCGGGCGCGGCGCCCGATGCGGCGCAGGGCGCGTGGCTGCAGGCGCGCTTCCCCGGCCGCAGCTGGATCGCGGTGGAGCTGCACCGCGGCGCCCGCGACGCCCGCCGGCTGGAGCAACTGCGCGCACTCGGCGCCGCCCTGGGCCTGCCGCTGGTGGCCGCTGGCGACGTGCACATGCACGCCCGCGGCCGCCGCGCGCTGCAGGACACTGTCACCGCCATCCGCCACCGCACCACGGTGCGCGATGCCGGCGAGCGCCTGTTCCCGAACGGCGAGCGCCACCTGCGCAAGCGCGAACTGCTCGCCCAGGTCTACCCGCCCGAACTGCTGGCCGAAACCCTGCGCGTGGCCGAGCGCTGCACGTTCACCTTGGACCAACTGAAGTACCAGTACCCGCGCGAGGTGGTGCCCGATGGCCATGCGCCCTGCTGCGGGCTGCGCCAGCTGAGCGACGTGGGCGCGCGCTGGCGCTGGCCCGCGGGCGTGCCGGCGGAGGTGGTGCACAAGATCAACGACGAGCTGGCGCTGATTGCCGAACTCGAATACGAATCCTATTTCCTCACCGTTCACGATATCGTGCGCTTCGCGCGCAGCCAGGGCATCGTTTGCCAGGGTCGCGGCTCGGCCGCCAATTCGGTGGTGTGCTACGTGCTGGGCATCACCGAGGTGGATCCGGCGCGCATCGGCATGCTGATGGAGCGCTTCATCTCGCGCGAGCGCAAGGAGCCGCCCGACATCGACGTGGATTTCGACTCCACCCGACGCGAGGAAGTGATCCAGTACGTCTACGAACGCTACGGCCGCGAGCGTGCCGCGCTCACCGCCATCGCCACCACGTATTCCGGGCGCAGCACCATTCGCGACGTCGCCAAGGCCCTGGGCCTGGCGCCGGATCAAGTGGACCGCCTGGCGCGCACCCTGGGCCGCTGGGACAGCGCGCTGCCGGCCGACGACCGCCTGCGCGAAGCCGGCTTCGACCCGGAAAACCCCGCGCTCAAGCGCGTGCTCGCGCTCACCGCGCAACTGCTCAACTTCCCGCGGCATTTGTCCCAGCACCCGGGCGGCTTCGTTATCTCCGACGCGCCCCTGCACGCGCTGGTGCCGGTGGAGAACGCCGCCATGCCCGACCGCACCGTCATCCAGTGGGACAAGGACGACCTGGATACGTTGGGCCTGATGAAGGTGGACGTGCTGGGCATCGGCATGCTGGGCGCCATCGCCCGCTGCCTGCAGATGCTGCGCGCCAGCGGCCGCCGCGACCTCACGGTGCAGGACATCCCGGCCGAAGACCCGCAGGTGTACGCCATGATCCAGCGCGCCGACACCATCGGCGCGTTCCAGATAGAAAGCCGCGCGCAGATGGCGATGCTGCCGCGGCTGAAACCGGCGTGCTACTACGACCTGGTGGTGCAGGTGGCCATCGTCCGGCCCGGCCCCATCGAGGGAAAGATGGTGCATCCCTACCTGCAGCGGCGGCAGGGCCGGGAGCCGGTGGTGTATCCCTCGCCGGCGCTGGAAAAAGTGCTAAGCCGCACGCTTGGCATCCCGCTGTTCCAGGAGCAGGTGATGCAGATCGCCATCGTGGCTGCCGGCTATACGCCGGGCGAGGCGGACCAGCTGCGCCGCTCCATGGCGGCCTGGAAGCGCCACGGTGGCCTGGAGCCGCACCGCGAGCGGTTGCTGGGCGGCATGCGCGAGCGCGGCTACCCCGACGAGTTCGCCGCGCGCATCTTCGAGCAGGTGAAGGGTTTTGGCAGCTACGGCTTCCCGGAATCGCACGCCGCCAGCTACGCGCTGGTGGCCTACGTGAGCTGCTGGCTCAAGCACCACGAGCCGGCGGCGTTCACCTGCGCGCTGGTGAATACGCCCACGCACATGGGCTTCTACACGCCCAACCAGCTGCTGCAGGACGTGCGGCGGCATGGCGTCGCGGTGCGGCCGGTGGATGTGCGATTCAGTGATTGGGAGTGCACGCTGGAAAGCATCGGGACTGAAGCCCCTCCTGCAGCCGCTGGAATTGTAGGAGGGACTTCAGTCCCGATGCCCTTGATCCCCCAACCCGCCATAAGGCTAGGCCTCAACCAGATCACCGGCTTCCCCCAAGCCGCCGCCGAACGCCTGATGATCGCCCGCGCCCAGGCCCCATTCCGCCACCTCGAAGACCTGGCCCATCGCGCCGGCCTGGACCGCCGCGCGTTGGACCGATTGGCCGAAGCCGACGCCCTGCGCGGCCTGGCCGGGCACCGCAACCGCGCGCGCTGGGCCGCCAGCGGCGTGGAGGCCAACCTGCCGCTGTTCGCCGGCCTGCAGGCCTCGCCGGAAGCGCGGGTGGCGCTGCCGCCGCCCACTCCCGGTGAAGCCGTGCTCGCCGACTACGCCAGCACCGGCACCACCCTGGGGCCGCATCCGCTGCGGCTGGTGCGCAAGCAGCTGCGCGCGCAGCGCTGCCGGCCCTCGCGCGAGCTGGCCACGCTGCCGCACGGCGTGCACATCCGTCATGCCGGCCTGGTCACGCTGCGCCAGCGCCCGCAGACCGCCAACGGCGTCACCTTCGTCACGCTCGAGGACGAGGACGGCACGGTCAGCGTGGTGGTATGGCAGGACCTGGCCGAACGCCAGCGCCGCGAACTGGCCACCGCCAGCCTGCTGGCGGTGGACGGCCGCTGGGAAACCGTGGATGGCGTCAGCCACCTCATCGCCGGCCGGCTGCACGACTTCACGCCGATGCTGGGGACGCTGAAGGTGGCGTCGCACAACTACCGCTGACCGGGCGCTGCCGCGCTTCCAGCCCGCGTCCGGGCCGCAGCGCCCTGCCTGCGCTTACGCCGCGCGTGCAGTCTCGGCGACGCCGGCCAGGCGCGGGCGTATCACCTGCAGGTAGGTTTTCACCATCGCCCATTCCCGCCAGGCCTCCCGGCCCACGGCCCACACGTGGCGCTGGCCCACGCCATCGGGGCACAGATCCAGGTCCAGCCGTTCCGGACAGAAAAGCGCAACCTTGGCGTTGGCGCACAGCTCAGGCGTGGCGCGAACTCCGCCAATCGCCAGGTCCACCAGGCCGGTGTTGAGCGCACGGGCCAGTGCGTCGCGCGGGACGTGCAGCCAGCGCACTTTGCGGTCGCGCCACTGGGCGTAGCGGCGGGCTTCCTCCACCTCAACTCCTTCCAGGCACAACTCCTCGGCGAAGGCCCAAGGCGCGTCCAGAAGTAAGGCGATGCGAAGCTCGGCGCGCGGTTTAAACAGCGGCGGCGTAAGAGGCATGGGCAAATCTCCGAGGGGCGGGTAGGGAGATCACCAGCAAGTAGCTTGCCAGTCGGGCGCGGCCGCAAAAATCAAGGCGTTGCGCGCCGGAAAGGCTGCTCCGGTGGGCAAGATGCAGGGTCGCGGGGCATTTCGCGCGATGCAGCGCCATGCGGTGGCGTCGTCACGCGCGCCCGTCCAGACTTGGCAGCATGAGAACTCAGGAGCCAATCCAGGCATCCCCCTGCGTCCGCAACTGCTGCCTGGACGCCGACGATGTGTGCCTGGGCTGTGGCCGGCACCTGCAGGAGATCATCGCCTGGCAGCAGGCCGACCGGGCCGAACGCGCCGCCATCCTTGAGCGCGCCACTGCGCGCCGGGCCGGGCGGGACCCGCTGCCGACGCGTCCGCGCTAGCTGCTGCGGCCACTGGCCGTCGCCGCCTGCCCCGGCGTAGAGTCGGGTTTTGCTTACCCGCCCCGGAGCCCTCCATGCTTGCGACCCGCCGCACCGCCCTGCCATTGGCCATCGCGTTTGCCCTGTCCCTCGCCGCTTGCGACCGTGGCACCGTACCCGCCGAGGCCACGCCAGCGGCAACCGCAGCCACGCAGGCGCAGGTGGCCCGCCCGGCTAGGCAATACGCCATCGAGGAATTCGTCGAATCCACTGGCGTATCCGGTGCGTCCTTCAACGCCGACGAATCGCGCATCCTGTTCTCGTCCAACAAGAGCGGCATCTGGAACGTGTACAGCATGCCGGTGGGCGGCGGCGACTGGACGGCGGTGACGTCTTCGGAAACCGACAACAACTATGCGGTGGGCTATTTCCCCGGCGACGACCGCGTGCTGGTGACGCGCGACGCGGGCGGCAACGAGCTCAACCACCTGTACGTGATCGGCGCCGACGGCGTGGAGACCGACCTCACGCCGGGCAAGGAGCTCAAGGCCGATTTCCTCGGCTTCACCGCCGACGGCAGCGCCTTCCATGTGATCAGCAACGAGCGCGACCCGCGTTTCTTCGACGTCTACCGCTATGACGCCACCAGCTACGAGCGCACGCGCGTCTACGAGAACACTGCGGGTCTCGAGCCTTCGGTAGTGTCGCTTGACGGCAAGTGGCTGGCGCTGGGCCAGTCCAACACCACCAATGACAGCGACCTGCATGTCGTGGAGCTGGCCACCGGCACCTCCACCAAGGTTTCCGCGCACGAAGGCCAGGCGCAGTTCACCGCCCAGGACTTCAGCCCCGATGGCCAGTGGCTCTACTACACCGCCAACGACCAGGGCGAGTTCGCCCAGCTGCGGCGGGTGAAGCTCGGTACCTGGGAGCATGAGCCGGTGCGCAGCGCCGACTGGGACATCGTGGCGGCTTATTTCAGCAAGGGCGGCAAGTACCTCGCGGTGGCTACCAACGTGGACGGCAGCACGCAGGTGAAGCTGTATGACGCCGCCACCGGCGCCGAGCAGCCGCTGCCGGCGCTGCCGGCCGGCGAGATCCGCGGCTTGCGCATTTCCGATTCGGAAAAGCGCATGGCCTTCTACCTCAACGGCGACCGCCAGCCGAGCGATCTTTACGTGCTGGAGTTCGGCGGCGAGCCGCTGCAGCTCACCACCTCGCTCAACCCGGCCATCGACCCGGCCGACTTGGTGGATTCGAGCGTCGTGCGCTTCAAGAGCTTCGACGGCATGGAAATCCCCAACATCCTGTGGAAGCCGCACCAGGCCACGGCCGAGGCCAAGGCGCCGGCGCTGGTGTGGGTGCACGGCGGCCCGGGCGGCCAGACCACGCGCGGGCATTCGGCCTTCATCCAGTACCTGGCCAACCACGGCTACGTGGTGCTGGGCATCAACAACCGCGGCAGCTCGGGCTACGGCAAGACCTTCTTCGCCGCCGATGACGGCAAGCACGGGCGCGAGCCGCTGTGGGACACGGTGGAGGCCAAGAAGTACCTGCAGTCGCTGGATTACGTTGACGACGACAAGAACGGCATCATCGGCGGCAGCTACGGCGGCTATATGACGCTGGCCGCGCTGGCCTTCCAGCCCGGCGAGTTCAAGGTGGGCGTGAACATCTTCGGCGTCTCGAATTGGCTGCGCACGCTTGAGTCGATCCCGCCTTACTGGGAGAGCTTCCGCCAGGCGCTATACCAGGAAATCGGCAACCCCGAGACCCAGCGTGATTTCCTGATGGAGACTTCGCCGTTGTTCCATGCCGACAAGATCAACGTGCCGCTGATGGTGCTGCAGGGCGCCAACGACCCGCGCGTGATCAAGCCCGAGAGCGACGACATCGTGGCGGCGGTGCGCAAGAACAACGTGCCGGTGGAGTACGTGGTGTTCGACGACGAGGGCCACGGCTTCACCAAGAAGGAAAACCAGATCGAGGGTTACGGCAAGATCCTGGCGTTCCTGGAAGAGCATCTGCGCGGCGTGGCGCCGGCTGAAGCCGCGCCGGCCGCCGACACCGCCACGGCCCCGCAGTAAGCGCCATGGCCCGGCGCCTGCCCGCACTGCTGTTGCTGCTGCTGGCGCCGTTGGCCCAGGCCGAGTCGCTGTACAAGTGCACGGACGCTAAGGGTGCGGTGAGCATCCAGTCCGAGCCCTGCGCCCGCGGCAGTACCGAAGTGTGGAAGCGGGATGCTTCGCCCGAGGCGGGCCCCACGCCCGAGGAACTCGCGGCGCGCGCGCAGCTGGCGCAGGCGCAGGCCGACCAGGCGGCGCAGGCCGCGCGGCTGGCCGAGCAGCAGCGCCTGGCGGTGCAGGCGCAGCGCGACGAAGAGACGAGGGCGCGGCTCGAGGAAGCCGCCGGGCGTATCCCCGAGCGCAAGAGCGAGTGCACGCTGGCGCACGATTTCTCGGATGCCGCCGCCGCCAAGCCCTGGCTGGAATTGACCCAGGCGCAAAGCGAACGCATCAAGCGCTGGGTCGTGGACACCTGCCGCGATCCGGATGCGCCGGTGGCGGCGGAGCCGGAGTCCTGACTCGGTTTTTCTGAAGCCCGGCGGCGCTGGATTCATACGCCAAGCGCCGAGATTTTCCGCTGCCGTGCGCCAGCGTCCTGGATTGAAATGGCCCTGACTACCGAGGGCCTGCCATGCGCTGGATACTCCTGCTTGTCGTCGCCCATCTGGCTGCGCCAGCGTCGGCGAACGCGCTCTACAAATGCCTGGCCCGAAATGGCGAGGCCAGCTACCAGAGCCAGGCCTGCGCCGACGGCCAGCGCACGGCGTGGGTGCGTGAACTGGCGCCTCTGGCGCCGGCCGTCGCGGTGCCGGTCGCGATGCCGACACCGGCGCCTGGCGGCCGCCCCGCAACGCCATCGGTGCCGGCGCGCCGCGGCACCAAATCCAGCGGGCAAGCCGGCGCCGCCGCCACGCGCTGCACCTTGGCGCGCCAATCCGCCGCGCAGCAGCGCGACCGCCTGTGGAACCGCCTCAGCTTCAAGCAGCGCTCGGAACTTGACGCCCGGGTGGCGCTTGCCTGTGCGCGCTGAGCCGCATGCGCCACAATGGCGCGATGAATCGCAGCGGCAATCTTCGCGGCATCCTGGCCATGCTGGCGGCAGCAGCGCTGTTCTCGCTGCTCGATGCCGGGCTCAAGCATCTTTCAGGCCACTACCCGCCGATGCAGGTGGCGGCCATCCGCGGCCTGTCCTCGCTGCCGCTGGTGCTGGTGTGGGTGGCGGCCACCGGCGCGTTCGGCTCGCTGTGGCGCATTCGCTGGCCGCTGCACCTGCTGCGCGGCGCGCTCTCCGTCGTGATGCTGGCGGCCTTCGCCTACGCGCTCAAGCGCATGCCCATGACCGGTGCCTATGCGCTCTTCTTCGTTTCGCCGCTGCTGGTCACCGCGCTTTCGGTGCCGATACTGGGCGAATCGGTGGGGGCGCGGCGCTGGGCCGCCATCGGCGTGGGCTTGCTGGGCGTGCTGGTGGTGCTGCGGCCGGCGGGCGAGGGCATGCTCACCCTGGCCGGTTTCGCGGTGCTGCTGTCGGCGGCGTGCTACGCGCTGTCGGCCGTGATGGTGCGGGTGCTGCACCGCACCGACAGTTCGCAAAGCATGGTGTTCTGGGCGCTGCTGATGACCGGCGTGGGCGCCGGTGCGCTGGCGCTACCGCAGTGGCAGCCCGTGCTGGCCGCAGACGCTTGGGTCATCGCCGCGGTGGGGATCACCGGATTCGGCGCACAAGTGGCCATCACCGAGGCGTTTCGCGCCGGCGAGGCTTCGGTGGTGGCGCCGTTCGAGTACAGCGCCCTGGCCTGGGCCATCGCGCTGGACTGGCTGGTGTGGCAAGCCTTGCCCGACGGTTGGACCTTCGCCGGCGCCGGCATCCTGGTGGCCAGCGGCGTCTACCTGGTGCGTCATGAACGCGTGCATGCGCAGGCCGAGCACCCCTGATGCGCACAGACGCAGCAAGCGCCGCTGGCCGGCTTGCAACGTTAGACTGGGCAGCGGCCGTCGTTTCGGCGCCGCGGCCCCGGTAGGGGTCCCGCCCAACGGAAATCGCGATGTCGCCCACGCTGCGCCTTGCCCTGCTGCTGTGCCTGCCGGTGTTGCTGGCGGGCTGCTCCTCGCCGGAGTCCGATCCTGCCGCCACGGGCGCTGCGAACGCACCGGACGCCGCGCCGTCGCCGGCTGGGCCCGACTGGAGCCGCTGCCGCTTCGCAGGATTGGGCCTGCCGGTCGCAGGCCGTCTGTTCGTGGTGGATGGCGGGCTGCCGGGACCCGATGCCGAGGCCGGGCGCGAATCCATTCGTCGCGTCGACATCCTGGTGCCCGGGCCGGTATCGCTGCTGCTCACCGCGCCCGACGCCAGCGTGTGGGCACTGCGGCCATCGCCGGAAACCCAACTACAGGCGGTTTTCGCCAGCGGCAGCCAGCCCCAGCGCATCACAGGTACTGGCTTGAGCAAGACCGCGCGGCTGGAGCGCTCCACCGCCATGGGCGACGACTGCGGCCGCTACTGGCTGGCCAACGGCGCGGGCGTTGAGTTGGCCGAAGCCACCGAGCAGGTGTTCGGCCGACCCTACGATGCCATCTACGGAATGCGCGTGGGCCGCGTGGCCATCGGCGAAGCCGCCACCGCACCGCTTTCTGTTCCTGCGGCAGGAAACGACCCGTCGAAGGAGTAGGCTAGCCTTTCCCCCGGCGGTGCTCCTTGGCCCATGATCCAGCTGATTGGTTTCGATGGCGACGACACGCTCTGGCATAGCGAAGGCTATTACCGGGCGGCGCACGCGGCGTTCGAAACCATCGTCGGCAAGTACGTGGACCTGGCCGACGCCAACCTGCACCAGCGCCTGCTGGAAACCGAGCGTCGCAACATCGCCCTGTTCGGCTACGGCGCCAAGGGCATGACCCTGTCCATGCTGGAGGCGGCGTATGCCGTCACCGACGAGCGCATCAGCGCCGCCGACCTGCACCGCATCATCGCCTTGGGCAAGGAAGTGATGGCGCATCCGGTGGAGCTGCTGCCGGGTATCCGGGATGCCGTGGCCAGCGTGGCGCACCACTATCCCGTGGTGCTGATCACCAAGGGCGATCTGTTCCACCAGGAGTCCAAGGTGGCGGCGTCGGGTCTCACGGAGTTGTTCCGGCGCATCGAGATCGTGTCCGAGAAGGACGCCCGCACCTACTCCCGCGTGCTCAACGAGTTCGGGGTGGAGCCGTCGGCCTTCGCCATGGTTGGCAATTCGCTGCGCTCGGACATCGAGCCGGTGGTGCGCCTGGGCGGCTGGGGGGTTCATCTTCCCTACGCCGTCACTTGGGCACATGAGCAGGAGACCGGCCTCGAGCCGGAGCACGAGCCGCGCGTGATCCGCGTGGACGCGCCGGCCACCATTCCCAAGGCGCTGGCCGCCCTGCAGGCACGGGCGCAGTCAACGATGCGCGGACGCGACTGAGGCGCTGGTAAGCTCGGGATTATTCCTCGAGGTCGCCATGTCCGATAGTCCGCTGCTAGACCGCCGTCACCTGGATTTCCTGCTGCACGAAGTGCACGACGTCACGGCCCTGTGCCGTCATCCGCGCTTCGCCGAGCATTCGCGCGAAACCTTCGACGCCGTGGTGGACGCTGCGCACGACCTGGCACTGGCCAAGTTCGCCAACCACAACCGCGCCTCGGACGTGCATGAGCCCGAGTTCGTGGACGGCCACGTGCGGATCATCCCCGAAGTGAAGCAGGCGCTGGATGCGTATGCCGAAGCGGGCTTCAGCGCGCTGATGGCCGACGCCGAGGAGGGCGGCCTGCAGCTGCCCTACACGCTGGCGTTGGCCTGCGACGCCATGTTCGCCGCTGGCAATGTCTCCACCGCCGGCTACACGATGCTGGCGCGCGGCGTGGCCAACCTGCTGCAGGCGCACGGTACGCCCGAGCAGTGCGCGCGCTATCGCAGGCCCCTGCTGCAGGGCCGCTTCCTGGGCACGATGTGCCTGAGCGAACCGCAGGCCGGTTCCTCGTTGGGGGATATCCGCACCCGTGCGGAACCCGACGGCCGCGGCGGGTACCGGCTCACCGGCGCCAAGATGTGGATCAGCGGCGGCGAGCACGACCTGGCTGAAAACATCGTGCACCTGGTGCTGGCCCGCTTGCCGGACGCGCCGCCGGGCGTGAAGGGCATCAGCCTGTTCATCGTGCCGAAGTTCCGCGTCAACGCCGACGGCAGCCTGGGCGAGCGCAACGACGTGCAGCTGGCCGGCGTGAACCACAAGCTGGGCCAGCGCGGCATCGTCAACACCTTCCTGAAGTTCGGCGAAGGCGGCGACTGCCGCGCCGAACTCGTGGGCCAGCCGCACCAGGGCCTGGCGCAGATGTTCCACATGATGAACGAGGCGCGCATCGGCGTGGGCCTGGGCGCGATCATGCTGGGCAGCGCCGGCTATCGCTATTCGCTGCAGTACTCGCGCGAGCGCCGGCAGGGCCGGCATCCGGACCAGAAAGACCCCACCACGCCGCCGGTGGCCATCATCGAACACGCCGACGTGCGCCGGATGCTGCTGCAGCAGAAAACCTACACCGAAGGCGCGTTGGCGCTGGCCGTGTACGCCGCCACCCTGGTGGACGAGAAAGACCAGGCGGCCGACGCCGGCGCGCGCCGCGAAGCGCACCTGCTGCTGGAATTGCTCACGCCCATCGTCAAGGCCTGGTCCGCCGACTGGTGCCTGAAGGCCAACGACCTGGCCATCCAGGTGCTGGGCGGCTACGGCTACACCCGCGAGTACCCGGTGGAGCAGCACTGGCGCGACAACCGCCTCAACCCCATCCACGAAGGCGCCAACGGCATCCAGGGCATCGATCTGCTGGGTCGCAAGGTGATGATGGAAAACGGCGCCGCGTTGCAGCGTTTGCTGCGCGAGATCGCCAGCACGGTGAGCGCGGCCGGCGCCGTGCCGGAGCTGTCCGGGCACGCCACTACGCTTTCCCAAGCGGCCACGCTGGTGGCGACCACTACCGCCGCACTAAGCGCAGCCATGGCGCGCGGGGAAGTACGCCCGGCGCTAGCCAACGCCTCGCGCTATCTCACGATGGTGGGCCAGGTGGTCATGGCTTGGACTTGGCTGCGCCTCGCGCTGGCCGCGCAGTCCGCGGCGCCAGCCACCCACGCCGATCGCGATTTTTACGCCGGCAAGCTGGCCGCCTGCCGGTATTTTTTCGATCACGAATTGCCGACCGTGGAGCACGACGCGCGCCTGCTTTCGGCGCTGGATGCCTGCGTGCTCGACACTCGCCCGGAGTGGCTGTGAGTGCGTGATTACTGCGGCGAGTAGCCCAAGCCGATGAAGAGCGACGTGTTGCCGTTGCCGTCCACGATGGGGCTGTTGCTTATGGTGCTGGGAAGGTACTCGTGCGCGGCGCGCGCAAAGAACGACCAGCGGTTCTTGCTGCCGAAGTTGCGATTCACCAGCACCGACACCTCGGGTTTGAAGGCCGCGCCCGGCCGGTAAGCGGGACGCCCGGGCAGGGCCTCGTCGGGGCGCACGCCATAGTAGTAATCCACCAGGCTGGCGTCCTGCCAGCGCCCGCTCACGCCGGGAATGATGAACCAGCTGCCGGCGCGGACCAGGCCGTTCCAGCCCAGCGACGTTTCCGTGCCGCCGCTGCGGTCCAGCGCGTCCACCACCACCGCGGCCTCGAAGTTGCCCACGCCCTTGACGCGTAGGTCCGCGCTCATGCCCACGTCCATCGAGAACTTGCGCTTGTCCATGTCGGCGAGGAAGGCCGAGTCGTCGGGGTCGTAGCCGTCCAGGCGCGCTTGGGCGATGGCCGCCAGCTCGAAGTTACCTTTGTTGTAGACGCGCCAGCCGCCGCGCAGGCCGCGCAGGTAGGCCCGCTCGCCTTCGAAGCGCACCAGGGGAACCAGGTAGTTGTCCTCGTCCAGGCCGACGTAGGGCGCATTGCGATTCAAGGCCAACAGGCCCAGGGTCCAGCGCGGTGGGCCAGCTGGCGCGGTGGCGGCGGCAGGCTCGGCGCTGTCGGGCGCGGGCGTCTCGGCAGGCGCCGGATCCTGTGCCCAGGCGGGCGCGCAGGCGCAGGAAACAAGCAAGACAAACATGAATGCGCGCATGGTGATATCCGTATTTACCAAGATCAAGGTTTCAGGATACACCGTGCAACCGGCGTGAACATGTCACTCATGGCAGGGTGAACTCAATCGGCACCAGCGCGTACGCCGACACCGCGTGGCCTTGGCTCTGGGCCGGATGGAAGCGCCATTTCGCCAGCACCTGCTCGCGCGCGGCGCGGTCGAGTTCGCGATGGCCGCTGCTGGTGTCCACCTCGGCTTGCCGCGGCCAGCCCTGTGCATCCACCAGCACTTTCAGGGTGACCGTGCCGGTTTTCCCGGCGCGCGCGGCAGCGCGTGGGTAACGCGGCGCGGGGTACACGTCGTAGGCCAATATGGCCAGCGCGGGCGGGCCGGGCGTGTAGGTTTCCGCCAGAGTGCCTTCGGCGATGGGCTGCGCTGCCTGCGTTCCGGCGTCCAGCACGGGGGCGCTGTCGGTGATCGGGCTGCGGACGGCCGTTGGCGTGGCTAGTGGCGTTGGCCTGCGCTCGCGTTCGGGCCGGGGGTCGGGCGGCGGCATCGGGCGCAGCGGTTCGGGCTTCACCACGTCGGGCATCACCACCAGCGGCGTGGGCGCCGGGCGCGCCGGCGGCGTCCAGCCGCTGGGCAGCATCAGCACCGATAGCGCCAGCGCGTGCAGCAAAAGGGCCAGGCTGTTGCCGGCGACGCGCTGGGCGTCGATGCCTGCAGAGGACGAGGGGATGGTCGGGCTGGGGGTCATGGTGCGCTCCTGGCGGGGTGGCCATGACCTGAACGCGCGAGCATGGAAAGTGGGGTTGTGCGGCGTCCGGAGGCTGACGCGGGCACGCGCGTACCGGCTAGGATGAGGAACCCGAAGGAGCCCCCATGACCCATTCGCGCACTGCCGTGCTGCTTGTATTCGCGTTTGCCTTGACGGCTTGCGGCCAAGCCACTGATCCGGCGCCACCGGCACCGCCGGCCGCCGCCGTCGGCGCGCCCCCCGACGCCGCGGACAGTGATTTGCAGGCTGAAGCCGCGGCCCCCGAACAAACCTGGCTCGGCGTGCTGCCCTGCGCCGACTGCGACGGCATCCAGACCCGCCTCACGCTGAGCTCGGGCCCGTCGGGGCAGCGCTATGTGCTGCAGGAAACCTACCTGGACGCCATCGGCGGCAAGCCGTTCGAGCAGTCCGGTGAATGGACCGAAGACAGCACCGAGCTGGACGGCGAAACCGCCGCGCTTTACCACCTGGATCCGCAGGGCGCGGGGCGTTGGTTCTGGCGCCGTGATGACGGCGCGCTGGAACTCCTGCCGTCGCGCGACGCCTCGGCGGCGGGCGGCGTGGAATACCGCCTGCAGCGGATGTAGCGCGCGGGGGCGGGGCTCAGTCCTTGCGCTGTTCCAGGTCCAGCGCCTCGGCAATCGCCGACCACGGCACCGTCTTGTAGTTCTGGTTTTCCACCGGCAGCACGTTGCGGCCGTCCTGCGCCACCATCGCGCCGGTTTCGAAGCCCGGGCCCAGGTTGCGGCTGCTCACGTCCAGGCCGTCAGTTTCGCTGATGCCGTCGATGCCGCGCGCGCCGTCGCCCACCACCGCGAACGAGCCCAGGTATTCCTGCTCACCCTCGCGCCGGTAAACGGCATAGGTATCGTTGCCCTGGCTGGACGAGACCAGATAGCCACGCCCGTCGCCCAGGTCGTACAGGGCCACGCCCTCCAGGTCGTCCTTGATGGCGGGGTTGCCGTCCACGCGGTCCACCGCGGTCTTGTCGCTGCCGCCATCGGGCTCGGCGTTCAACCGCCACATCGCCGTGTCTTCTTCGTTGATGAAGAGCAGGCCGGCGGCGTCGTCGGCCACGCAGCCTTCGGTCTGCGAATCGAACATCATCTCGCGCACCAGGTTTGCCTTCACCTTGCCGTTGCCGGCATCCACCAGCTCCCACTGGTTCAGCGGGCCTTCGCCGCTGTTGATGAAGACATAGGTCTTGCCGGTCTTGGCGCTGCGGTACATGCACAGGCCGTAGGGGTCGTCCAGGCCGGTGGGCTGCACGCCGTCGGCGACGGCGGTGAGCTGGCGCGTGTCCGGGTCAAAGCGATAGATGGCGATGGAGCGGTCGGTGCGGTTGCTGGCGGTGACCAATGTGACCGGCTTGCCACCCAGCGGGAAACCGTCGCGGAAATCGACGTTGTTCATCTTGCCGTCGGGCAGGTACTGCAGCACCTGGCCCTGCAGGTCGTACACGTGCAGGCCGCTTTTCTTGTCGGTCGCAATCACCACGCTGTCGGCCGGGCGCGTGGGGTGCGCCCAGATGGCCGGGTCGTCGGCGGCGTCGCCGTAGCTGGGCACCGGCGCCGTTTCGGCCACGGCCGACACCACCGGCATCGGCGCGGTTGGCGCGCGGCGCGGGTCCTGCGGCGTGCCGGGCTTGAGCCCCAGCACGCTGGCGACAGCGGCGAAGGACACCAGCTTGTGGTTGTTGCCGCCGTCCTCGTCGCCCACCAGCAGCAGGCCGCTTTCGTAGTCTTCGCCTAGGGCCAGCGAAGTCGCGAACAGCGCCCCCGGTTCCCCGATCGCCTCATCGCTGCCGGGCGCGCTGACGGTGAGCGAGCCCAGGTACGCATCGTCATCGTCGCGGTCGTAAACGTTGAGCCGGCCGCCGGAAGCGTCCGAGGCAATCAGCCAGCGGCTGCCTTCGCCGCCGTCGTAGAGCGCCAGGCCGCTCACTTCCTCGTCCAGGTGGCCCAGCCCCGGCGTATCCACCAGGCGCGCGGACACGTCGGACTCGGCGTTGGCGTTGAAACGCCAGATGCCCACCGTTTCCTCCGTGGCATACACGTTGCCGCCGGCGTCCACCACGCACTGCTTGAGCGAGGAAGGCACCTGGATGCGGCGCACCTGGCGCGCGTCCAGCTTGCCGTCGGCAGTCGCGAAGATCAGCTGCTGGTCCACTTCGCCGCCGTCGCCAACGATGAAGGCGTAGTGCGCGCCGTCGAGCGCGCTGCGGTACAGGCACACGCCTTCGCCGGCGAAGCCCAGCGGCATCGGGCGGGCGCCTACCTCGGTAAGCACGTCGTCGGCGAAGGTGAACAAGCGCAGGCGGTTGTCGGTGGTGTCCACGGCAGCCAGCACGGTGTGCTCGCGGCCCTGCAGCTCGACGCCGTAGGCCACGTCCACGCTGGCCACGTCGCCGGCCGGCGTGCGGCCCAGGCGCTGGCCGTCCAGCGAATAAAGCTCCAAGCCCCCGAGCGCGGCCGTGGCCAGGATGCGGCTGCGCGCAGGATCAGCGGCGTCCAGGACCAGCACGCTGGCGTTGATCTCGCCGGCGTCGGTGGACTGGGTCTGGCCCACGGCGGCAGCGGATGCGATGGCGCTGGTAGCCGGCGCCGAGGCCGGCGCCGGGGCCGGGTCGACAGCACGCGGGCTGCAGCTCGAGAGGGCCAGCGCGCCCGAGAGCGCGAGGCAGGCAGTCAGGGTCTGCGTCATTGCGTTGGGTTCCAGTTCGCCGGCGCGCGGGGTCGCCTTGGGCATAACCCAAGATCATCCACAAAACTCCATGACAGTTTCCACCGCGCGGCCCTCGCCACCGCCGGGCTGGCGGTTCCATGTGCTTGGGGAACGCGTAGTATCCTGCGCCCGCTACCCCAGCATCCCGCCCCGCCGCCTTGCGCACGCCGCACGCCCTGGGGGCGGAATCCACGCCCACCCGGGAGTTGACATGAAGAAGTCCCTGATCTCGCTCGTCTTGGCCGCGTCACTGGCCATCGCCGCCGCCGCGCAGGCACAGACGCTCTCGCTCAACTACAGCCCGCGCACGGGCGACGTCTGGGTCGACGCGCGGCTGGGTGAAATCAACACCTATGGCCGCGGCGATCCGGACTATTTCTACGACGACCTGTATTCGAGCTTCGGCGTGCCGCGCGACTACGTGCGTGAACTGTACGTGGACCGGCGTTGGGCCCCCGGCGATATCTATTTCGCGTGTGCCCTGGCCGAGTTGCTGGACCGGCCGTGCCGCGAGATCGTCAGCGACTACGACCGCCATCCCGGCCAGGGTTGGGGCGCGCTGGCCCAGCGCATGGGCATCAAGCCCGGCTCGGCTGAATTCCATGAGCTCAAGGGACGCGTCGGCAAGGGACACGGCAAGCTCAAGTCGCACGGTGGCCCCCAGGGTCGCGGCAACCAGGGGCCGTCCAGCAGCCAGCCGGGCGAGAGTGGCCAGGACGGCGGGCATCCGGGCAAGGGCGAGAAAGAAGAAAAGAGCAAGGGCAATGGCCGCGGCGGACACTGAAGGCGCCCGCTGAGGACGCCCATGAGCGCAGGCGACGGGCCGCGCAAGGCTTGCGACCCCGCAGATTTCAGGCTGTCGGTTGCACCCATGATGGACTGGACCGACCGCCACTGCCGGGTCTTCCATCGCCTGCTGGCGCCGAATGCGCGGCTGTACACCGAAATGGTGCACGCCCAGGCGGTGATCCACGGTGACCGCGCGCGGCTCCTGGATTTCGACGCCAGCGAGCACCCGCTGGCGCTGCAGCTGGGCGGCAGCGACCCGGCGCACCTGGCCCAGGCCACGCGCATCGCCGCGGACTGGGGCTACGACGAGGTGAACCTCAACGTTGGCTGCCCGTCCGATCGCGTGCAGGCCGGCCGCTTCGGCGCCTGCCTGATGCGCGAGCCGGCGCTGGTGGCCGAGTGCGTGGCGGCCATGGCCGCCGCCACCGCGCTGCCGGTGACGGTGAAGTGCCGGCTGGGCGTGGACGAGCTGGAGGATTACGGCGTGTTCCGTGAATTCATCGATACGGTGGCGGCGGCGGGCTGCGGCGTGTTCGCGGTGCATGCGCGCAAGGCCTGGCTGCAGGGCCTGAGTCCCAAGGAAAACCGCGACATCCCGCCGCTGCGCTATGACTGGGTGTACCAGCTCAAGCGCGAGCGACCGGATCTGTGCATCGTGCTCAACGGCGGCCTGGCCACGGTGGAGGACAGTGTGGCGGCGCTTGCGCAGGTGGACGGCGTGATGATCGGGCGCGCGGCGTACCATGAGCCGTATCGACTGCACCTGATGGAGCTGGCCATGTTCACGCCCGAAAAGGCGCCTCGCGATCGCGCCGAACTGCTGCAGGCGCTGCGCCCCTACGTGGAATCCTGCCGTGCGCGCGGCGTGGCGGTGAAGCACATCACGCGACATCTGCTGGGGCTGTTTCATGCCCAGCCCGGCGGCCGTGCGTTCCGGCAGGTGCTCAGCGAGGGCGCGCCGCAGCGTGACGCCGGCTGGGACCTGATTGAACGCGCGCTGGCAGTGACGGCGCGCGCGCAGGTGGCCGCATGATCACCCGTGACGTGGCGGCGTTCCTGGAACTGGCGCGAAACACCGCGCCGGATTTCGGCCCGGCCTGCGCCAAGGCCGCCTTCTTGGTTATCCCCGACGGCTTTGCGCTGGCCGAGGAATCCGCCAGCGACAACGCCTACATGGACCTGGGCGTGGCGGTGGATCCGCTGCGCGCGCTGGAGCAGCACCACGCGCTGCACGCGGCGCTTGCGAGCGCGCTGCCCACGGTGGCGTTCCCGGGCGACCTGTCCACGCCCGACGACCTGTTTCCCAACAATGTGTTCGGCACCGCGCCCGGCCGCCTGCTGCTGGGCCACATGCGCCACCCCGTGCGCCGCCGCGAGGCCGAGCGCGCCGACATCCGCGGCTTCTTCGCCGCCATGGGCTACGCGGAAGTGGACCTGCGCGACCAGCCTGGCTTCTGCGAACTCACCGGATCCCTGGTGATTGACCGCGCCCGCGGCCTGGGCTTTGCCGGCCTGAGCGAGCGCTGCGACGCGGTGGGTGCGGCGGCGATGCACGCCGCCTTCGGCCTGCGCGCCACCCTGTTGTTCAACCTGGCGCCGGGCGAGTACCACACCAATGTCACCCTGAGCGTGCTCGCGGGCCGGGCGATGGTGGTGTGCGCGTCGGGCTTTGCCGATCCGGCGGTGGCGCAGGCCATCGCCACGCTTTACGCGCCGCACGTGGTGGAGTTGAGCGCGGCGCAGAAGGCGGCGTTCGCCGGCAACTGCATCTCGCTGTCGCCGGACCGCGCCTGGTTCAGCCAGGCGGGCGCCGATGCCCTCACTGTTGGCCAGGTGAAAACGCTGGCCGACGCCGGCTTCGCGGTGGCCCCAGTGGCGCTGGATGAAATCGAGAAGGCCGGGGGTTCACTGCGCTGCTGCGTGGCTGAAATCTACTGAGCGCTGAACCGTGCCACTGCCAAGTTATTGACGCCATTAGGGTTCAGACCGGATTCACCGCCTCCGGCCCACACTCCTGCCCGTGGTCTGGCTATCCGTCCGACCCCCTTGGAGCTAGTATCCCGACGATGCTGAACGCCCTGCGCCCGCTGCTGCTGCTCATCGCGTTCATCGCGGTGGCGCCTGCGAACGCGCAGGATCCGGAGCCCGAGCCCACCCGCCAGCGCGAAGACGCCGGCGACCGAGTCCGCGAGGTGGAGCGCGACGGTGGCCGAGTGCTGCAGGCCGAGCCGATGCAGCGCGAAGGCCGTGAGGTCTATCGTTTGAAGGTGCTGACCCCGGAAGGCCGCGTGCGCGTGCTGCACGACGACCGCGCCCGCGAGCAGGCCGAATCGCGCCGCGACCGCTACGGCCGCAGCGACTTCGGTGATCCCGCGCGCCAGGCGCCGATGCCCCGCGACTCGCGCCCCGAACCCGGACGCCGAGAGTCCCCCAACCCCGCCCCCAGCGAAGCCCCGCAGCCGCCTCCCGGCGGCGGCGACCGCGCTGGCCGCTACTGATTACCCGGCCCGCGAGGGCCGGCTCCCTGTCGAAAGGAGACGACATGCGCGTACTGCTGGTCGAGGATGAAGCCCCCCTGCGTGAAACCCTGGCCGCGCGCCTCAAGCGCGAAGGCTTCGCAGTGGACACCGCCGCTGACGGCGAGGAAGGCCTGTACCACGGCCGCGAAGTGCCGTTCGACATCGCCGTGATCGACCTGGGCCTGCCCAAGATGTCGGGCATGGACCTGGTGAAGGCGCTGCGCGCCGAAGGCCAGAAATTCCCCATCCTCATCCTCACCGCGCGTTCAAGCTGGCAGGACAAGGTGGAAGGCTTGAAGTCCGGCGCCGACGATTACCTGGTGAAGCCCTTCCACGTGGAGGAGCTGCTGGCGCGCCTGAATGCACTTCTGCGCCGCGCCGCCGGCTGGAGCAAGCCCTCGCTGGACTGCGGCCCGGTGAAGCTGGATCTTTCCGCCCAGACCGTCACCGTGAACGGCGCCGGCGTGGACCTGACCAGCTACGAGTACAAGGTGCTGGAATACCTGATGCTGCACGCCGGCGAGCTGGTGTCCAAGGCCGACCTCACCGAGCACATCTACCAGCAGGATTTCGACCGCGATTCGAACGTGTTGGAAGTCTTCATCGGCCGGCTGCGCAAGAAGCTGGACCCCGAGGGCGAGATCAAGCCCATTGAAACCGTGCGGGGCCGCGGCTACCGCTTCGCCATCCCGCGCGACGAATAAACCCGGTGGGCGGCTGGCGCACGCTGTCGCTGCAGGCCAGGCAGCTGCTGGCGGCCAGTCTGGCGCTGGTGGCGTTCCTCAGCTTCACCGGCATCGCGCTGGACCGGGCGTTCGTGGACACCGCGCAGAACGCGCTGCGCGAGCGCCTGGAAAACCTGGCCAACGGCTATCTGTCGGGCAGCGAGCTCGACCGCAGCCGCGCCTTCATCTCGCCTGAATTTCCGCCCGACCAGCGCTTCATGATTCCCGGCAGCGGGCTTTACGCCAGCGTGCGCGGCGAGGGCCTGCGCTGGGAGTCGGCGTCGTCGCTGGGCCGGCAGCTGCCGCCGGTGGCGTTCCTGGAAGCCGGCGAGCGCCGCTTCGACGGCCCGCTGAGCATCGTGGATGCGCGCGGCATGGAGAACAGCGTGTACGCGTTTTCCATCGGCGTCATCTGGGAATCGGCGGGCGACTTCCAGCTCACCTTCAGTGTTTATGAAGACGCCGCGCAGATCGAGGACCAGGTGAATGTGTTCCGGCGCGCGCTGTGGGGCTACCTGGGACTGGCGGCGCTGCTGCTGGTGCTGGTGCAAATCCTGGTGCTGCGCTGGAGCCTGATTCCGCTGCGCAACGTCGAGCGCGAGCTGGCGCGCGTGCGCCAGGGCCAGAGCCAGCGCCTGTCGGGCTGGCATCCGCGCGAGCTCGAGTCCATCACCGAGAGCATCAACAGCCTGATTGAAAGCGAGCGCAGCCACCTGGAGCGCAGCCGCAACACGCTGTCGGACCTCGCCCACAGCCTGAAGACGCCGCTGGCCGTGCTGCGCTCGCGGCTGGAGTCCGACGCCAGCCTTCCCGAGCTGCGCGCCGACGTCGCCGGCCAGGTGCAGCGGATGAACGAGATCGTGTCCTACCAGCTCTCGCGCGCCGCGCGCAGCGGCCACGCGCTGTTCGCCGCGCCCATCGAGATCGAGCCGCGCGCCGAGGAGATCGTGGCCGGGCTGGAAAAGGTGTATGCCGCCAAAGGTGTGTTCTGCGAGTTCGAGATCGACCCGGCGGCGCGTTTCCACGGTGAACTGGGCGACCTGCAGGAGCTGCTCGGAAACCTGCTGGAAAACGCCTTCAAATGGGCCAACAAGCGCGTGCTGCTCACCGTGACGGTGGAAGCGGAGGCGAATCGGCGGCCTGGCGTTTGCTTCACCGTGGACGATGACGGCCCGGGTATCCGCCCCGAGCAAGTGGACCGGCTGCTCCAGCGCGGCGTGCGCGGCGACGAGCGCGTGCATGGGCACGGCATCGGCCTGGCCATCGTGCAGGACATCGTGGCGGCCTATCGCGGCGAACTGACGGTGCAGCGTGCGCCCGAGCTGGGCGGTGCGAGCTTCAAGGTGCGTTTCCCGCCGACGTTCTGATTAGCCTGTCGGCAGCGGCGAGGCGCCGTAGAAACGCGTCAGGTGTGCGGCTACTGCTGGCATTTCGCGCGCCAGCAGCGCCGGCGCCGAGAAGTGATACTCGCTGGTGACGGCGAAGAATTCCTCAGGCGCTTCGGCGGCGTAGTCGTCGATGTCCGTGTGCTCGCCGGCGTCCACGCGCGCGCAAAAAGTGCCATAGGCCGCCTGGAAGTCCCGCGCCCATTCGCGCTGCCAGGCTGCCGGCAGGGGCGGCGTGCCGTCCATCGCGCCGTCGAGCGCGTCCAGTTTGTGCGCCATCTCGTGGGCCACCAGGGCGTAGCCGGCCTCGGGGTCGTCACGCTCGGCCTCCACGTCAGCCCAGGACAGCACCAGGGGGCCGTTTTCCCACGACTCGCCCGACAATTCCTCCATCCATTCGGCCACCACGCCGGTGTCGTGGTCGTGGTGCTGGCGCTGCACGCGGAAGGCGCCGGGATAGACGATGACCTGGTGCCAGCCGTGCAGGCCTTGGGCGCCGAACTCCAGCAGCGGCAGGCAGGCCAGCGCGGCCAGCCGCAGGCGCTGGGCCGGGTCCAGCGCCAGGCCCTGCACGGGCGTGATGGTCTTGCTGGCCAGGAACTGCGCCACCAGATCGTGCAGGCGGGCGCGGCGCTCGGGCGCCAGGCGCGCCATCCAGGGATGCTGCAACTGCAGCAGCGCCTGCTGGTCCGGCGGCAGCGCTGCCGGCCGGGGCCGCCACTTGTCGAAAAAAGAAATCATGCCCAGCCAATGGGGACGGGGCGCCCGAGGCGCAAGCGCTGCCGTCCGGCGGGATGGCTTGCCGCAGTGCAGCATGGCCTGCGCCGCGGCTTCCGGCAGACTCAGGCGACCCATGAATTCCACTTACCTTGACCTGCCGCGGCCGCTGATCCGCGGGCCCGCCCTGCGCCGCGCGCTGATCGCCGGCGCGCGCCGCGTCATCGCCCAGCGCGAGTCGCTCAACAAAATCAACGTATTCCCAGTGCCCGATGGCGACACCGGCAGCAATCTCGCCTTCACCCTCGGCGGTGTACTCGCGGGCGCGTTGAGCCGGCGCACGCAGGGCGCGGGGGATTTGCTGCGGCGCGTGGGCGAGGATGCGGTGGATGGCGCGCGCGGAAATTCCGGCGCCATCCTGGCGCAGTTTTTCACCGGCGTGGCCGAAGCCACCGGGTCGGTGCGCGCGCTGGAGCCCGAGGCGTTGGCGCGGGCCGTGCGGGCCGGCGCCGACTCGGCGCGCCAGGCGCTGTCGGAGCCGCGCGAGGGCACCATCCTCAGTGTGATCAGCGCCTTCGCCGACGCCTTGGAGCAGCGCAGCGCCGGCGATGTGGGTGCGTGGTTCCGCGGCGCGCTTGAGCACAGTCGCCGTGCGCTCGCCAACACGCCCAACCAGCTGCCGGTGCTGGCGCGCGCGGGCGTAGTGGACGCCGGCGGGCAAGGCTTCGTGGATCTGCTTGAAGGCATCGACGAGTTCATCGCTTCGGGCGCCGTTGATTCCGTAGGCGTGGCCGACGAACGGCCTGCCGACCTGGAAGCAGCCGAAGCGCACGGCGAGCTGGGCGAGGGCGACCCCGCGCACCGCTGGTGCAGCGAGTGCCTGCTGGTGGGCACGGGCCTGGACCGCGCCGGCCTGCGCAGTGCCATGGCCGGCCTGGGCGCGTCGTGCGTGGTGATCGCCGGCAGCCAGACCCGCATGCGGCTGCATGCCCACGTGGCCAACCCCAGCGCGATGTTCGAACTGGCCGCGCGCTTTGGCCTGGTGGAAGGCGCCAAGGCCGACGACATGCACGCCCAGGCCCGCACGGCCGCCGGCGGCACGGCGGTGGCGGTGATCACCGACAGCGCCGCCGACCTGCCCGAGAGCGAGATGCAGCGCCTCAATATCCACATGGTGCCGGCGCGCGTGAACTTCGGCGATCAGGATTACCTGGACAAGGTGGGGCTCTCCACCGCCGAGTTCTATCGCAAGCTGCGCACCGAATCGGTGCTGCCGCGCACCAGCCAGCCGCCGCCGGGAGATTTCCGCCGGCAGTTCGAGTTCCTGCTCTCGCATCATCGCGAGTTGGTGTACGTGGGCCTGTCGCGCGCGGTGTCGGGCACCCTGCAGTCGGCGGAAACGGCGGCGCTGCGCGGCCATCCGGAGCGCACGCACGTGTTCGACACCGGCAATGCGTCCGGCGGCGAGGGCCTGCTGGCCCTGCGTGCGGGCGAACTGGCGGCGCAAGGTGCCGACGTCCCCGCGATCCTGGCCGAGCTGACGCGGCTGAAGCCGCTCACCGCCACCTGGGCGCTGGCCCGCGACATCAGCCACGCTGTGCGCGGCGGCCGGCTGCCGGCCTGGGCCAAGCCGGTGGTGGAATGGCTGGGTCTGACCCCGATCGCCAAAGTGAATGCCGCCGGCAAGCTGGGCATGGCCGGCGGATTGTTCGGAAAAACCCAGGTGGCCGAGCGCTTTGCCGCCCACGTGGCCAAGCGCACCGACCGCCGCCAGCGCTGGCGCATGATCGTGGGCCACTGCGGGGCCGTCGAAGACGGCGAGCGCCTGCTGGCGGCGCTGCGGGCACAGTTGAACATCGGCGAGAGCTGGCTGGTGGAAACCGGCTCGGCCATCGGCGCGCATGCCGGCCCGGGCGCGCTGGTGGTGTCGCTACAGCCGCTGGACGGACGGCTGCGCAACGCTGGCCCATAATGCCGGCATGACCGCCGCGGCTTTCATCCTCATCGCCTACCTGCTGGGCTCGCTCTCGGGCAGCCTGCTGCTGGGCAGGCTGCGTGGCGTCGACATCCGCCAGTTGGGCAGCGGCAACGCCGGCGGCACCAATGCGCTGCGCACGCAGGGCTTCAAATTCGCGCTGGGCACGGTGCTGGTGGACGTGGGCAAGGGCGTGCTGGCGGTGTGGCTGGCGCAGCGCTTTGGCGCCGGCGTGGCTTGGTTGCCCTACGCGGCGGCCGTGGCGGCCGTGCTGGGCCACGTCTGGCCGGTGTTCCATGGTTTTCGCGGCGGCAAGGGCGCGGGTACTTTGATGGGCGCGCTGCTGATGCTGTGGCCGCTGGCGGTGCCGGTGCTCATCGGCAGCTGGCTGCTGGTGCTGAGTATCGGCGGTTTCGTGGGCTTGGCTACCGTGCTGGCCGCTGCCAGTTTGCTGCCGCTGGCGCTGCTCACCGGCGCCGATGCGCTGCGGCTGGGGTTTTCCGCGGTGATGGCGGTGTTCATCGCCTACACCCACCGCAGCAACCTGGCGCGTCTGCGCGCGGGCACCGAACCGCGATTCGAGCGCGCGCGGATCTGGGCGCGGCTGCGGCGGGGCGCGGCGTGAGCCACCGTGCGCTGCTGCTGCGGCTGTGCGAGGGCCCGGCGTCGGGCGCGGAGCTGGCGCGCGAGCTGGGCGTCACCCGCAGCGCCGTCTGGAAGCGCGTGCAGGCGCTGCGTTCGGCCGGCGTGGACGTGCTGGCCGCGCCGGGACGCGGCTACGCGCTGGCGCGTCCGGTGCAGTTGCTTGATGCGCCGATGCTGGTCGCCGACCTGTCGGCGCCTGCGCGCGCCGAGTTGGCCACGCTGGAGGTCCTGTTTGAAACCGACTCCACCAATGCGGCGGCGCTGCGCGAGCCTGCGGCGTCGAGCGGTTGCCAGGTCTGGCTCGCTGAGCGCCAGAGCGCCGGCCGCGGGCGACGCGGCCGCACGTGGACGTCGCCGCTGGCGGCGCATGTGTATCTCAGCATCGCGCGTCGCTTCGAAGGCGGCGTGGCGGCGCTGCAGGGACTCAGCCTGGCGGTGGGCGTGGCGGCGGCCGATGCGCTGCACGCGCTGGGCTATGCGCGAGTGGGCCTGAAGTGGCCCAACGACCTGCTGGTGGACGGCCGCAAGCTTGGCGGGATCCTGGTGGAAGTGGATGGCGAGGCCTCTGGACCGCTGCGCGTGGTGGTGGGCCTGGGCGTGAATGTCGCGATGCCGCCCGTGGCCGCTGCCGACATCGACCAAGCTTGGTGCGACCTTGATTCGCTTTCGGACGCACGCGCATCGCGCCCGCAGGTTTGCGTGGCGCTGCTGGATGCGCTGCTGCCAGCGCTGGCGCGATTCGAGCGCGAAGGCCTCGCGCCCTTCCTGTCCGGCTGGGCCCGCCTCGACCTGCTGGCCGGCCGGCCCGTGCGGCTGCTGGAAGGTGGCCGCGTACACGAGGGCCTGGCGCTGGGGATTCGCAGCGACGGTGCGCTGCGCCTGCAGCAAGCCGACGGCGAGCGTGGCTTCCATGCCGGCGAAGCCAGCTTGCGCGCCGCATGAACTGGCTCCTGGACCTCGGCAATTCGCGCCTCAAGGTGGCCGCATGGCGCCCGGGCGAGGGCTTGGGCGAAGTGCAGGCCTGGACCCACGGTGCCGCCGATTTCGCGCCTTCGATGCAGCGTTGGCTGGCAACCGTGCAAGCCGGCGATACCTGCTGGCTGGCGTCGGTGGCCAGCTCGGAGCTCACCTCGGCGGTGGCCGAGGCCTTGGCCAGCCATGGCAACCCCGCCACCCGCGCGCGCACGCAGCCCGAGTGCGCCGGCGTGCGCATTGCCTATGCCGAACCTTCGCGCCTGGGCGTGGACCGCTTCCTGGGGCTGCTGGCGGCGCGCGCGCGCGGCGACGGACCGTGGCTGATTGTTTCGGCCGGCAGTGCGCTCACCGTGGACTTGCTCGCTGCCCACGGCGAGCACCTGGGCGGCGTGATCGCGCCCAGCCCCGAGCACATGCGTGCGGCGCTGGCGGCGCGCTTCCCGGCGCTGGCGTTCGCCGGCGGCGAAGCCAGCGATTTCGCCAGCGATACCGCCGACGCGCTGGCCAGCGGCAGCGTCGGCGCCGCGCTGGGCCTGGTGGAGCGCTGCCATCGCCAGGCGAGCCGTCGGCTGGGCAACGCGCCCAGGCTGCTGCTCAGCGGCGGCGGCAGCGCTCGCCTGGGTTCAGCGCTTGAACTGGAATTCGAAGCCGCGCCCTACCTGGCGCTGGAAGGGCTGGCGGTGTACGCCGCGCAATGTGGGAGCCGTGGTCAATGATGTCGCGTGGTTTGGTGGTGCTGCTGGTTTGCCTGAACCTGGGCGTTGCGGCGTGGTGGTGGCAGCATCGCGTGCCGCAAGTGATGCCGCCTCCGGCGGCCGATGCCGGCGTGGGCAGCCTGGTGCTGCTGGGTGAAGCCGAGCCGGTGCCTACGGGCGACCAGGCCGAACTGGGCGCGGTACCGGCGCTGATGCCCGATGCGCCCAGCTGCTTGAGCCTGGGGCCGTTCTGGACGCCGGCAGAGCTGCGCGCGGCAATGAATGCGCTCACGCCTGCGGTGGGTCGCATCCAGTACCGCGAGGTCAAGGCCACGCAGCTGCGCGGCTACCGCGTGTATCTGGCCGCTTCGCCCAGCCGCGAGGCGGCGCTGGCCACCGTGCGCCAGCTGGCGGCACGCGGCATCACCGACTACTACGTGGTCACCGCCGGCGTGGACCAGAACACCGTATCGCTGGGCCAGTACCGCGACCTGGCCAATGCCGAGCGCCGCCGCGATGAGGTGGCGACCCAGGGCTTCCAGCCGGTGCTGGAGCCGCGCACCGAAGACGCCCCGCAGTGGTGGATAGACCTGGCCGCGGAGCCTGGCCTGGATTGGCGCGCGCTGCTGCCCGACGCCAAGGACGTGCAGGCCACGGCCGTGGCCTGCGGCTAGCCTCGCCGCCGCGTGCCTGCGGGTTAGAATGCCGCTATTGCCGGCATAGCTCAGTTGGTAGAGCAACCGCCTTGTAAGCGGTAGGTCCCCAGTTCAAATCCGGGTGCCGGCACCACACTCCCTGCCACTCGCGTGAATCCGATGACTCGACTTACCCTGTTTCTCGCCGGCTTGCTGCTGGCCCTGGTGCTTCCTTCCGTCGCGGCAGCCGCCAAGCCTGCGGTGTCGCCGGCGGTGGTGGATGAGGTTGCGCAGCGCCCGGATGCGCCCCTGCTGCTGGATGTTCGCTCGCCGGAGGAGTTTGCCGCTGGCCATGTGCCCGGCGCGGTGAATATCCCGCACGACCAAGTGGCCGCGCGCCTGGGCGAACTGGATAAGTCACGCTGGGTGCTGGTGTACTGCCGGAGTGGCAAGCGCGCCGGTGCAGCCGAGGGCGTGCTGGCCGACGCCGGCTTTGACGTTCGGCAGATCGAAGGCAGTTGGCTACGCTGGGAGTCCGAGGGGCGGCCGGTGGCTGTTCCTGCCGCAGGGGCGACGTCCGAATGAACCTGGCCAAGCAGACCGTCGCGTTGATCGGCGCGCCCACCGACATTGGCGCGGGCCATCGAGGTGCCTCCATGGGCCCCGAAGCGCTGCGCGTGGCGGGCTTGGCCGAGGCGCTGCGCGAGCGCGGGCTGGAAGTGGTGGACACCGGCAACCTGCTGGGCCCGCTCAACCCCTGGCAGCCGCCCGCCGAGGGCTACCGCCACCTCGCTGAAGTGACGGAATGGAACCGCCTGGTGATGGACGCCATGGGCGAACAGCTGGCGCTGGGTCGCTTGCCGATACTTCTTGGCGGCGACCACTGCCTGGGCGTGGGCAGCATCACTGCCGTGGCGCGCTATTGCCGCGAGAACGGCAAGACCCTGCGCGTGGTCTGGCTCGACGCGCACGCCGATTTCAACACCAGCACGGTCACGCCTTCGGGCAACGTGCACGGCATGCCGGTGGCCTGCCTGTGCGGCCTGGGCCCGGAGCCGCTGACGCACCTGGGCGGCTCCGCGCCGGCCATGCAGGCGTCTGAAATCCGCCAGGTGGGCATCCGCTCGGTGGACCAGGGCGAGAAGCGCCTGATCCAGCAGTACGGCCTGGATGTCTACGACATGCGCTACATCGACGAGATCGGCATCAAGCGGGCGATGGAAGAAGCGCTGGAGGGCATCGACGCCAACACCCACGTGCACGTGAGCTTCGATGTGGATTTCCTGGACCCGGCCATTGCGCCCGGCGTGGGCACCACCGTTCCCGGCGGCCCCAACTACCGCGAGGCGCAGCTGGTGATGGAAATGATCGCCGACACCGGCCGCATGGGTTCGCTGGACATCGTGGAGCTCAATCCCGCCTTTGACGACCACAACCGCACCGCGCTGCTGGTGGTGGACCTGGTGGAAAGCCTGTTCGGCAAGTCCACCCTGATGCGGGAATAAGGCCCTCGTGCAAGTTGACAGCGTGGGCGGTAGGCATAGACTCCAAGGGTCATCCAAGGAGCTACCCATGAACCGCAATCGCCTGATCTTGCTCGCCCTGTTGGCCGCTTTCGCCCTGTCGGGCTGCAACACCATCGCTGGCGTCGGCGAGGATGTGAAGAAAGCTGGCGAAGTCGTTGAAGAGACCGCTGAAGACTGCAAGGGTGGCTGCAAGGACTGATCCCACCGGGATTGCTCGACACCGCAGGCCGGGCTTGATCGCCCGGCCTGCTGCATTTCGGGCCTGGACTCAGGGATCCGGCGCGAAGCCGACCGGAAACGCTTCCGGGCCGCCGTAGCCCTGCGGCCAATACGACGGCAACACGCCGCGCGCCACCAGCGCCTGCGCCGAGTCGTACCACAGCGACAGCACCTGGTTGGGGCGGCTGCCCTCGCGTTCGAAGGTGGTGGTGCTGGCGGCATCCCAGCGGCGCTGGCCGTGGCCGGTGCCCAGCTGCTGGCGCACTGCCGGCGCGGATTCCCGACGTTCGTATTCACTGGCTGGCGCGGCGGCGTTGGCCAGGCCATCGGCCGCGCGGCTGGCGCCCTTGGCGGCGTCAACGGCGCCCTGTTCGGCATACGGCGAGGAGGGATAGGGCTGGACAGTGGCCTGCGGCACCGGCCGCTGGCGCTCGCGGAACGCCGCCACGCCAATCACGCCCACGTTCTGCGGCCGGCCGGTGCGGGCGGCGTAGCTGCCCTCGATGGCGGTGAAGTGGAACTCGGCCACTTCCGACAGGTTCTTGCGCCAGCCGTGCACCTCCATGCGCTGCCAGGGATCGAGCACGTAGCCGCTCTGCTGGCTGCCGGCGGTCTCGCCGCTGATGGCGTTCACCCCATCCACCGACACCACCGCCAGCACCCGCTGGCCGGTGAGGTTTTGCAGCGCGAGCGCGTAGCGGTGGCCCGGGCGGCCTTCGACGTAGCTGCGGCCGCGGTGCGGGTGCTGGGGCAGGGTTTCCTGGCGCTCCAGGTCCAGGACCTGCAGGTCGACAAGGGTTTGCGCACGCGAGCAGCCGGGCAGGGCGGCGAGGGCGGCGAGGGCGAGCAGCAGCGGGGCGAGGCGTTTCATGGCGGGTCTCCGTGGGTGGTCACGGTTTTGAACGCGCCAGCCGGGCATTCGGGGTTGCCGGCCCGGCAGGGGCTAAAATGGCCAGCATTCCAAAGCAGACCCGTCCATGCCCGCCACCCGCGTCCTTACTGGCATCACCACCTCAGGCACCCCGCACCTGGGCAACTACGCCGGCGCCATCCGCCCCGCCGTGGCCGCCAGCCGTCGCGCGGGCGTGGAAAGTTTCTATTTCCTGGCTGACTACCACGCGCTGATCAAGACCAGCGATCCGCTGCGGGTGCAGCGCTCCACGCTGGAGATTGCCGCCAGCTGGCTGGCCTGCGGGCTGGATCCGGACAAGGTCTGGTTCTATCGGCAGTCGGATATTCCGGAAATTCCGGAGCTGACCTGGCTGCTCAC
>JANORD010000015.1:0-2220 GCA_031415095.1 Lysobacteraceae bacterium | reverse complement strand
ACTTCGGCGCCGCCAGCTTGCGGTTCTGCCAGCCGCCCCTGCTCGACCCCCCCTGACCCCCCCCCCCTGTCGGTGGGACTTCCGTCCCGATGCCCCTGGGCAGGAGCTTCGGGACTGATGTCCCTCCTACAGGGGGGTGGGGTCAGGGGGCGTCGAGCAGGTGCTGCTGCCAGAACAGCATGCTGGCGGCGCCGAAGTAGTCGGCGTTGGTCTTCTTGCTGAAGCCGTGGCCCTCGTCCTTGAACATCAGGTACCACACCTCGCCGCCGCTGCCGCGCACCGCTTTCACGATCTGCTCGGCCTCGGTGTAGGGCACGCGCGGATCGTTGAAGCCCTGGGCCACGAACAGCGGGCGGGTGATTTTCTGCGCGTTGTTGAGCGGGGCGATGCGGTCGTGGAAGGCCTTCATCTCCGGGATGCGCTCGTCGCCGTACTCGGCCCGGCGCAGGTCGCGGCGATAGCTCTCGGTGTTCTCGAGGAAGGTGCCGAAATCAGAGATGCCCACCACGTCGATGCCGGCGCGGATACGGTCGTTGAAGTGCACCATGCTGGCCAGCACCATGTAGCCGCCGTAGCTGCCACCCGACACGCCCACGCGGTCGGCGTCGAGTTCGGGCTGCTTGGCGATCCAGTCCAGCAGCGCGCCGATATCCTGCACCGAGTCTTCGCGCTTGAAGCCATTGTCGAGCTCAAGGAAGGCCTTGCCGTAGCCCGCCGAGCCGCGCACGTTCGGCACCAGCACCGCCACGCCCAGCTCTTCGAGCATGAACTGGATGGAGGGGTTGAACACCGGCCGTGACTGCGACTCCGGCCCGCCGTGGATGCTGATGACCACCGGGAACGGGCCGTCGCCGGCAGGCCGGTAATAAAACGCCGGCAGCCGCCGCGGCTGCCCTTCCACTTTGTCGAAGCTGTCGAAATGCACCAGGGTCGGTTCGCGGAAACGGCTGGCGTCCAGGCCGCCCACTTCGCTCTGGGTCCAGCGCGCCAGCGTGGCGTCGGCCAGGGAAATCACGAAGGTGTCGCTGGGCGTGGTGGAGGTGTTGAGGGTGAGCGCCAGCTGCTGGCTGTCGGGTGAGAAACCCAGGCTGGCGATGACGCCCAGCGGCAGCGCGGGCAGCGCGATCTCGCGATGGCCCGGCAGCGTGAGCACCCGCAGGCGGCTGACGCCGTCCTCGTTGGTGACATAGGCCAGGTGCCGGCCGTCGGCTGAAAACTCCAGCGCCTCCACGTCCCAGGGAATGTGCCCGCTGATCTGCGCGGGCGGCCCGCCGCTGGCCGGATCGTGGTGGCGCAGGCTGCGGAACTCGCGCCCTTCGTCGGAAACGAAGTACACGCTCTTGCCGTCGGGCGCATAGCGGAAGTTGCCGAACGCGGCGCGGCCGCCGTCCACCGGGAACATTTCCAGCGCGCCGGTGGCCAGGTCAAGTTCGCCCGGATAGGACTCGTTGATCGAGACGTAGCGGATCACCAGCAGGCGGCGGCCATCGGGCGAAAAATCAGCCACGTTCCACAGGCCGCCCTTGGCCAGCACTTGGCGCGCCTGGCCGCTGGCCATGTCGCGCACCCACAGGTCGTAGTCGGTGCCGTTGCGCGCCGTGCTGGACCAGGCCAGCTGGCGGCCGTCGCGCGACCAGCGCGGCGCGGTGTTCTGGCTGCGCTTGCCGTCGGTGAGCAGGGTGGATTCGCGCGTGGCCAGGTCGTACCAGTACAGCTGCCAGAACTCCGAGCCGCCCACGTCCTTGCCGAATACGAAGCCGTTGGCGCCTGGCGCGCTGGCGACGGCGTTCAAGGGCTCGCGGTAGAAGGTGAGCTGCTCGCGCATGCCCAGCGGCGCGCGCACGCGGTGCACCTGGTTGGTGTCGCCAAAGCGCGTACCGATGAGCAGGCTGCCGTCGGGCAGCCAGCCGCCAAACGTAGCGCCGCGGGTGTTCTGGTAGCGGTCCAGGCGCGCAATGAGCTCCGGCGGGATATCGGGCAGGTTCTCGCTGATGCGGTTGCCGCTGTCCAGGCGCGCTACGGCGACGGGTTCGGCGGCGATCGCAGGCGCGACCAAGGCCAGGGAAAGCAGCAGCGAGACGATGCGCATGGGGCGGGATTCCTTGGATTGAACGCTGGCCCGAGCATAGCGCGACCCCACGCCGCTGTAGGAGGGACTTCAGTCCCGATGCTCCTGGCCAAGAACGCCCCTGTAGGAGGGACTTCAGTCCCGATGCTCCT
>JANORD010000014.1:0-9747 GCA_031415095.1 Lysobacteraceae bacterium | reverse complement strand
GCGGTTTTCTTGCCGATGCCTGGGATGCGGGTCAGCGCCGACAGGTCGCCGGTTTGCACCAGCCTGGCGAAGTCATCCACGCTGGCGCCCGAGAGCACCGCCAGCGCGATCTTGGCGCCGACGCCGGTCACTTTCTGCACTTCGCGGAACAGGCGCCGCTCGGATTCGGTGAAGAAACCAAACAGCGCCACGCCGTCCTCTTTCACGGCGTAGTGGGTGAACAGCGTGACTTCGCGGCCCACTTCCGGCAGGTCGTAAAACGTGGACATCGGCGCCGACAGCTCGTAGCCCACGCCGCCCACGTCCACCATCAGCGCCGGTGGCGCCTTGTAAACCAGCAGTCCTTTCAAGCGGCCAATCATCTGCGGCGTCTCCGGAGCATGCTGCTGGCCAGGCCGGTGCGGCCGGCGGTGGCGCTGGTGTGCGCGTGGGTCAGGGCCACCGCCAGGGCATCGGCGGCGTCGGCCTGCAGTTTGCTCTCTCCCAACCCGAGCAAAAGCTTCACCATGTGCTGCACTTGGGTCTTGTCGGCGGCGCCGCTGCCCACCAGGCTTTGCTTGATCAGGCGCGGCGCGTACTCGCTCACCGACAGCCCGCGGCGCACCACGGTGGCGATGGCCGCCCCGCGGGCGTGGCCCAGTTTGAGCGCCGACATGGCCGATTTGTCCATGAATACGGTTTCAATGGCCACTTGCTGCGGCTGCCACTGCTCCAGCACTTCCTCCAGGTCGAACACCAGCTTGCCCAGCCGGGCCGGGAAGTCCTCGGTGTCCACCAGCAGGTTCAGCGCCTGGGCGTGCACATAGGTGCACTTGCCGGCGGCATCGACGTCGATCAAGCCGATGCCGGTGCGCTGCGAACCCGGATCAATGCCGAGGATGCGGGTCACGTGTAGGCGTCGGCGCCCAGGTCGGCGTTGGAGTAGACGTTCTGGACGTCGTCGAGGTCTTCGAGCATCTCCAGCATCTTGGCCACGTGCTGGCCGATTTCACCGGCTACGGCGATGTCGTTTTCGGCGCGCAGCGTCACTTCGGCCTGCAGCGGCGGGAAGCCGGCGGCGACCATGCCCTGCTTTACGGCTTCAAAGGCGTCCGGTGCGCACAGCACTTCGATGGCGCCATCTTCGGGATAGACCACGATATCGTCGGCGCCGCATTCGATGGCCGCTTCGGTGATGGCGTCCTCGCTGGCGCCGGGGCCGTAGCCCAGCACGCCCTGTTTCTTGAACATGAAGGCCACCGAGCCGTCGGTGCCCAGGTTGCCGCCGCACTTGTTGAACGCGTGGCGCACGTCGGCCACGGTGCGCACCTTGTTGTCGGTGAGGCAGTCCACGATCACGGCAACGCCACCGGGCGCGTAGCCCTCGTAGCGGATTTCCTCGTAGCTCACGCCTTCGAGTTCACCGGTGGCTTTCTTGATGGCACGCTCGAGCACGTCGCGCGACATGTTCACGGCCAAGCCCTTGTCCATGGCCAGGCGCAGTCGCGGGTTGCCCTTGGGATCACCGCCGCCCATGCGGGCCGCGGTGGACACTTCGCGAATGACCTTGGTGAACACCTTGCCGCGCTTGGCGTCCTGGGCGCCTTTGCGCCCTTCGATGACCATCAACCTGCCCATGCAGCCCAACCCCTCGATGCGAAGCGGCGATTATACGGCCGGGCCTGAGGCAAACAGGGCCTCAGTCCGGGAACCGGCCATGGCGCAGGAAGCCGGCGACCAAGCCGGCCACCTCGCGGGAAAAAATAAGCCCGGTGTGGCTCGCCGGCACGACCCGATGGTCGGCCAGGCCGGGCAACCGCGTCTCCCACACCGCCACGGTGCCGTCGTTGGGGCCGTCGAAATCGCCGAACAGCCCGCCCAAGCCAAAGCCCAGCGACCCGGCCACCACGCCCACTTCGCGGCCGGGCGGCAGCTGGTAGAGCCCACTCTTGAGCAAGGTGGCGCTGCGGCCCAGCATCGGCGACAGGTAGCGACGGGCCAGCCCGCGCGCGGCGCTGCTTCCGGCCAAGGGCGAACCGATGCAAACCACGCGCCCCGGCGGCAGCCCGGCATAGCTGCATAGCGTTTCCAGCGCCACCAGCCCGCCCAGGCTGTGTCCCACCAGATGCACCGGCCCGGGCCCCATCCGCTGCAGCCGCTCCGCCAGCCGATCCACCGACGGCGCCGGCCCGTGCATCAAGCTGGCGTAGTCAAAACCCTGCGGCTCAAACCCCTGCCCCCGCAGCCGCCGCGCCAGCGGCAGCAGCATCAGCCCGCGCATCCAAATCCCATGCAACAACAGCACCCGCCCGGCAGCCGTAACGGTGTCAGAGTGAGTTCCGTGCGCCATGATTCCCTCAGCGCCCAGGAGCAGTGTGCACGGAACTCACTCTGACACCGTTTCGATAACTCACTCTGACACCGTTATTTTAGGCGGATGGAGACGTGGATTTCGGCTAGCTGCTTGTCAGGGACGGCGGAGGGAGCGCCGGTCATCAGGCACTGGGCGGTGGTGGTTTTCGGGAAGGCGATGACGTCGCGGATGGACTCGGTGCCGGCCATCAGGGCGGCGATGCGGTCGATGCCGAAGGCGATGCCGCCGTGCGGGGGCGCGCCGTAGCGCAGCGCGTCGAGCAGGAAGCCGAACTTGCCCTCGGCCTCTTCAGCGCCAAAGCCCAGCAGCTCGAAGACGGCGCTCTGCATGTCGCTGCGATGGATGCGGATGGAGCCGCCGCCGATTTCGTTGCCGTTGAGCACCATGTCGTAGCCGCGCGAAACCGCAGTGCGCGCGTTGGCGCGCAGGTCGGCGATGTCGTCCACCGCCGGCGCGGTGAACGGGTGATGGAGCGCGACGTAGCGCTGATCTTCCTCGTCCCACTCGAACATCGGGAAGTCGGTGACCCACAGCGGCTTCCAGCCGGCCTGCGCCAGACCCAGGTCCTTGCCCACTTTCAGGCGCAGGGCGCCCATGAAATCGCACACGCTCTTGTACGGGCCCGCGCCGAAAAAGGCGATATCGCCCTTGGCGAGGCCGAGGGCCGCCACCAGCGCCGCGAACGACGCCTCATCGAAGAACTTGCTGATCGGCGAGTTCACTTCGCCGTTCTCGGCCAGCTTGATGTAGGCCAAGCCCTTGGCGCCGTACTTGGCGGCATGCAGGCCCAAATCGTCAATCTGCTTGCGCGACAGCGCAGCGCCGCCGGGCACGCGCAGCGCAGCCACGCGTCCGTCTTCATGCGTGGCCCAGTCGGTGAACACCTTGAACTGCGAGCCGGCGACCAGCTCGGACACATCCTGCAGTTCCAGCGGATTGCGCAGGTCAGGCTTGTCCGAACCAAAGCGGCGCATAGCCTCGGCATAGGTGAGGCGCGGGAAATCCGCCCCCAGGTCCACGCCAATCACTTCCTGGAAAATGCTGCGGATCATGCCCTCCACCGCATCCTGCACGTCGCGCTCGCGCACCCAGGCAAACTCCATGTCCAGCTGGGTGAACTCCAGCTGGCGGTCGGCGCGCAGCGCCTCGTCGCGGAAACAGCGCGCGATCTGGTAGTAGCGGTCGAAGCCCGCGACCATGAGTATCTGCTTGAACAGCTGCGGCGACTGCGGCAGCGCGTAGAACTCGCCCGGATGCATGCGCGCAGGCACCAGGAAGTCGCGCGCACCCTCGGGTGTGGCCTTGGTGAGGATAGGCGTTTCAATATCCTGGAAGTCGCGGGCATCCAGCCAGCGCCGCAGCGCCTGCACCAGCTTGATGCGGGTACGCATCATCTTCTGCATCTCGGGCCGGCGCAGGTCCAGGTAGCGGTACTTGAGGCGGGTTTCCTCGCCGGCGTTCTCATGGGCGTGGAAGGGCAGCGGCTCGGCCTTGTTCAGCACTTCGATCAGGCTGGCCACCACTTCCACCCTGCCGGTGCGGATCTTGTCGTTCACGGCGTGGCGTGCGCGCACGGTGCCGGTGATGCGCAGGCAGTCCTCGTAGCCCACCTTGGCGGCGGCTTCCACCACCGCGGCGTTGCCGGCCACGCTGGCGTCCTGCTCGGCCACCACTTGGACGATACCCTCGTGGTCGCGCAGATCGATGAAGCAAAGGCCGCCCAGGTCGCGGGCCACGTCGGCCCAGCCGCAAAGGGTAACGGTCTGGCCGATCATGGACTCGTCCACGAGGCCGCAGAAATGGCTGCGCATGCATGCTCCGGAAAGGGGCGGCGCGCCCCGGGCGGGGCGGCAAAGAAGCCATGATTTTACGGCCCGGGAGGCCCCGACCGCAAATCCGGAGGGCTTACGCGGCACGCCAGCGGCGCTATCATTCGCGCCAGCAGTCGAACGCCGCCAGGAGTAGGTCATGTACCGTCTGATGTTCGCCACGGCCCTGTTTCTGGGCCTGATCGCCGTCGCACCTGCCGCCGAGGCCCGCGTGGTGCGCTGCGAAAGCATCAACGACCGCTATCGCGAGTGCCCCACACCGTTCCGCGACCGCGCTGTCGTCCAACGCCGCCTGTCCAGCGCCGAGTGCCGTGAGGGACGCAGCTGGGGCCAACGCCGCGGCATGGTTTGGGTGGATCGGGGCTGCCGGGCGGACTTCGTCGAGTCGCGCGGCCAGGGGTCAGGTAGCAACCAGCGCGTGACCTGCAGCTCCATCGACAACCGGCGCCAGACCTGCGGCTGGAACAGCCAGGATGGCCGGCCGGTGCTGGTGCGGCGGCTCTCCTCGGCCAGCTGCGTCGAGGGCCGCAGCTGGGGCTACCGGCGCGGCTCCATCTGGGTGGACCAGGGCTGCCGAGCCCAGTTCGGTATGCGCCGCTGAGCCACGGCACCTAACGCAGCGCGCTGCCCCAGGCCGGCGGCGGCAGCGGCACTGGATTGGCCAAGTCGAACTCCACCTGGAACAAGCGGCCGCCGGGCCGCGAGAGTTCATAGACGAAGATCTGTCCCGGGCCAAACTCCATCGCCCAAGTGTTGGCCACCGACGCCGCAAGCGCTTCACGCTGGAACATCGCGATTGACTCCGCGTCCACCGGGAAAGCGACCCGCGTGGCGCTGACGTCGGCCGAATCCCCGCCATACATCGTCACTGCGTCCGGGCTGCCGTCGGCATGGCGGTGGTCGTGCTTCAGTCGAAGGCCGGCGGCCGTGCGGGTGAGCACCCAAGTGCGGGAATGGTCGTCGCCGACGTGGAAAGGCACCGACACCGCCCCGGGGCCGCAGTCGCGCACGTGCATCACCAGCGTTTTGCCGGCAAAGGCGCTGTCCGGGCTAGCCGGCGTATCCACGCGAACCCGGCCGGCGTAAGCCTTGCCGCAGTGGCTGGCCAGCCGCGACAAAAACGCATCCGCCGGCGCTATGTTGCCGCTGCGCATCGCGGGCGGCGGCAGCGGTTCGGGCAGGCCCAGGGCGGCGGATAGATTGGCGGGCGGGGCCGGCTGGCTGGCGCAGGCGGCCAGCAGCAGGGCCAGGGCCGGCAGGCCGAGGAAACGCAGGGAAGTTTTCATGCCCCGACCCTACCCCGCACGGCTCCGCGCGGGCAACCGCTCAGTCAGCCGCAGGCGCCGGTTTGGAGGGTGCGGCGGCGGGCTTGGGCTCAGTCTTCGCTTCAGGCTTCGCTTCAGGCTTGGCTTCGGGCTTGGCGCCGCTGCCTTCGGCCAGGTTGCGCTTCTTGTCGCTGTCTTTCTTGAAATCAGTCTCGTACCAACCGGCGCCCGCCAGCCGGAAGCTGGGCGCGGTGAGCTGCCGGCGCACCTGCGACGCGCCGCAGGCCGGGCACTCGCTGGGATCGGCGTCGGAGAGTTTCTGCAGGCGGTCGAACTGGTGGCCGCAGCTGCCGCATTCGAATCCGTAGATGGGCATGGCGGTTTCCGTTGAGTGTCTGACGTGAGTGTTGAATGCGGGGCGGGCGACGCGGCTTCAAGCCAGTTCAGTCGGCCAGCTCCAGCCATTCGGATTCCAGCTGGTCTTTCTCGCGCGCCAGCTCGGCCTGGCGCTGGGCCAGCTGGCCAATCTCGATGCCGCCGTCGTTGCCGTAGCGGGCCGGATCGGCCAGCTGGGCTTCCACCTGGCCCAACTCGTCCTGCAGGCGCGCGATGTGCGACTCCACCTGCTTGAGGCGCTTGCTGGCCGCGTCGCTTTCGAGCTTGGTGCGCGGCGGCTTGGCGGCGGGTGCCGGCTTGGCCGCAGGCTTGCCGGACCGGGGCTCGTTGTTGCGGCTGCGCAGCCAGGCCGCGTATTCGTCCAGGTCGCCGTTGAACTCTTCCACCTTGCCGTCGGCCACGCGCCAGAAAGTTTCGCAGACCAGGCCAATCAAATGCCGGTCGTGCGAAACCAGGACGATGGCGCCGGGGAAATCGCTGAGCGCCTCGGCCAAGGCTTCGCGCATGTCCAGGTCGAGATGGTTGGTGGGTTCGTCCAGCAGCAGCACGTTGGGCTCGAGGAAGGCGATCAGCGCCAGCGCCAGGCGCGCGCGCTCGCCGCCGGAAAATCCGTCCACCGATTCGAAGGCGCGGTCGCCGACGAAATTCCAGCGGCCCAGGTAGCTGCGCAGCACCTGCTCGCCGGCGTTGGGGGCGAGCTCCTTGAGATGCCACAGTGCGCTCTGGCCTTCGTGCAGGCTCTCGACGGTGTGCTGGGCGAAGTAGCCGATCTTGAGATCCGGGTGCGCCACGCGCTCGCCGGCCAGCAGCGGCAGTTCGCCCACCAGGGTTTTCACCAGCGTGGATTTGCCGGCGCCGTTGGGGCCCAACAGGCCCACGCGGTCGCCCGCCTCCAGCCCAAACCCCACGTCATTGAGAATCTTGACCACCCCTGTAGGAGGGACTTCAGTCCCGATGCTCCTGGCCAAGGAAATCGGGACTGAAGTCCCTCCTACAGGAGAGGGTGCGGGCACAGGCGAGGGTGCGGGGTAGCCCGCATCCACATGGTTCAGCCGGATCAGCGAATGCGGCAGGCGCGCGGGGTCGGCGAACTGGATGCGGAAGGCGCGCTCGGCGCGCACGGCTTCGGTGCCGGCCATCTTTGCCAGGCGCTTCATGCGGCTCTGGGCCAGGCGGGCCTTGCTGGCCTGGGCCTTGAAGCGGTCGACGAAGCTCTGCAGATGCGCGCGCTCGGCCTGGGATTTTTCGTGCGCTATCTGCTGCTGGCGCAGGTGCTCGGCGCGCTGGCGTTCGAAGCTGGTGTAGTCGCCGACGTAAAGCTTGGCCTTGCCTTCATGCAGGTGCAGCGTGTGGGTGCTGACGCCGTCGAGGAATTCGCGGTCATGCGAGATCATCAGCAGGGTGCCGGGATACTTGAGCAGCCAGGCCTCGAGCCACAGCACCGCGTCCAGGTCCAGATGGTTGGTGGGCTCATCCAGCAGCAGCAGGTCCGAAGGCATCATCAGCGCCTTGGCCAGGTTCAGGCGCACGCGCCAGCCGCCCGAGAACGAGGACACCGCGCGGCCGTGGGTATCGGCCGGGAAACCCAGGCCGTGCAGCAGGCGGCCGGCGCGCGCGGTGGCGTCGTAGCCGTTGATCTCGGCCAGGCGCTGGTGCGCATTGGCCACGCCGTCCCAGTCTTCCTTGGCCATCGCCGCCGCTTCGGCCATCAGGATGGCGTGCACTTCGGTATCACCCGAGAGGACGAAATCAATGGCGGCATCGGGCAGCGAGGGCGTTTCCTGCGCCACGCTGGCGATGCGCACCTTGCCCGGCAGGTCGATGTCGCCCAGGTCGGCCTCCACTTCGCCCATCACGGCCGCGAACAGGCTGGACTTGCCGCAGCCGTTGCGGCCGATCACGCCAATGCGCCAGCCGGCGTGCAGGCTCAGGTCCACTTGGGACAGCAACAGGCGTTCGCCGCGACGCAGGGCGAAATTTCTAAAGGCGATCATGGGTTTGGCGAGGGCGCGCGGACGGGCGAGGGGCCGTATTCTAGCAGGCCAGGGGCCATGCACCCTTCATTGCCCGTTTCATGCGCCCGCCGTGATACTGGCGTTCACGCGCAGGAGAGCCGATGCCCCACCACACGCCCCTGATTGCCCTGCTTGCCATAGGGCTGGTGCTCGCCTTCCTCTTGGGATCGCTGGCGCATCGGCTGCGGCTGTCTCCGATCGTGGGCTACCTGCTGGCTGGCGTCCTGGTCGGCCCGTTCTCGCCCGGGTTCGTGGGCGACGCCGACCTGGCCATGGAGCTCTCGGAAATCGGCGTGATCCTGCTGATGTTTGGCGTGGGCCTGCACTTTTCCGTCGAAGACCTGCTGGCGGTGAAATGGATCGCCATCCCCGGCGCGGTGGTACAGATTGCGCTGGCCACGGCGCTGGGCTGGGGCTTGGCTTGGTGGCTGGGCTGGTCGACCCTGCAGGGCCTGGTGTTCGGGCTGGCGCTATCGGTGGCCAGTACGGTGGTGCTGCTGCGTGCACTCGAGGAACGCCGACTGCTCGACACCCAGCGCGGGCGCATCGCCGTGGGCTGGCTGGTGGTGGAGGACCTGGTGATGGTGCTGGCCCTGGTGCTGCTGCCGGCGCTGGCCGATTCCATGGGCGAAGGCGTCGCGCGTACCGGCGCCAGCCCGCTGCTGGCCTCGCTGGGCTGGACGCTGGTGAAAGTGGCGGCCTTTGTGGCGCTGATGCTGGTGGTGGGCCGGCGCGCCATCCCGTGGCTGCTGGAGCGGGTGGCCGGCACCGGTTCGCGTGAACTGTTCACGCTGGCGGTGCTGGCGATGGCGATGGGCGTGGCATTTGGATCCGCAAAACTATTCGGCGTGTCGTTTGCGCTGGGCGCATTCTTCGCCGGCATGCTGCTCAATGGCGACCTGAGCCACAAGGCGGCGTCGGATTCGCTGCCGCTGCGCGATGCGTTCGCGGTGCTGTTCTTCGTCTCGGTGGGCATGCTGTTCGACCCGATGATCCTGCTGAACCAGCCGCTGCCGGTGCTGGCCACCTTCCTCATCATCACCGTGGGCAAGTCGCTGGCCTCGTACGCCATCGTGCGGGCGTTCGGCCACGGCCACGTCACCGCGCTCACCATCTCCGCCAGCTTGGCGCAGATAGGTGAGTTCTCTTTCATCCTGGCCGGGCTGGGCGTGTCGCTGGCGATCCTGCCCGAGGCGGGGCGCGACCTGGTGCTGGCCGGCGCGCTGCTTTCCATCATCGCCAACCCGCTCATTTTCGCGCTGCTGCTTCGGCGCGCGGCGCCCCTGCCCGACGCGGCCGCACAGGCGCCCGAGCCGCGTGAACTTCCAAACGGCCCGCCGCTGCCCTCTGCCGGCCACGCAATACTGGTGGGCTACGGCCGCGTGGGGCGCGAAATCGCCAAGTTGCTGCGCGAGCGTGCGGTGCCGCTGCTGGTCATCGATGAAGAGTTAGACCACGTCCGCGAGGCGCATGCCGCCGGCTTCCCGGCCATCCGCGGCAATGCCGCCGCCGCGCAGGTAATGGACGAAGCCGCGCCCTCCCGCGCGCTGCTGCTGGTCCTGGCCATCCCAAACGCACTGGAAGCCGGGGAAATGGCCGCAAGCCTGCGCGCGCTGAATCCAGGCATCACCATCCTGGCCCGCGCCCACAGCGACACCGAGGTGCGCCACCTGCTGGCCCGCGGCGCCGACGGCGCCGTGCTGGCCGAGCGCGAGCTGGCCCACAGCATGGCCGAGATGGCGCTCTCCGCCCCGCCGTTCCGCAAGCCCCGCCCGGCCTGACCCTCCTCGCGCTAGGGGAACTTGTAGGAGGGACTTCAGTCCCGATGCTTTTGGCCACCAGCTCTCCATGTAGGAGGGACTTCAGTCCCGATGCTCTTGGCCAAGGGC
>JANORD010000013.1:0-22479 GCA_031415095.1 Lysobacteraceae bacterium | reverse complement strand
CCAGGGTGAAGCGGCTGCGGCCCGCCTGCACGGTGACCTTGTCGCCGGTCTGGCTGAGCGTGACGCGACTGCCGTCGGGCAGGGCACGCACGATTTCAAACAGCTTGCGCGCCGGGATGGTGGTTTCGCCGGCTTGGGCGTCGTCCACGTCGGTGCGGGCAATCATCTCGACTTCCAGGTCGGTGCCTGTCATCGAAAGTTTGTTGCCCTCCACGGTCACCAGCAAGTTGGCCAACACCGGCAGCGTCTGCCGCCGTTCAACCACGTTGACGACTTGCTGCAGCGGTTTGAGTAGGACTTCTCGCGTCAGGCTGAAACGCATGCAGATCCCCAAGCTCCAAAGAGTGGATATATCTAAAAGTGGTGGTGGTAGAGCCGGGGAAATCTCCGGATAACACCAGCAACCTGTTGAATTAGTTAGATTTTACGGCAACAACAACACTGTGCGTCAGGGCCTTGGCGGCAGGGTACAAGCTGTGGATAAAAAACCCTCCCCGCCACTATCCAAGACTTATCCACAGGCCATCCCCAGGCCTTGTGGCCACGCCTTACTCACTCAGCTTGCGCAGCAGTTTCTCCCAATCCTCGCGCAGCTTGCCGTCGGTTTCGCGCAGTTCGCGCATCACTTTGCAGGCGTGCATCACGGTGGTGTGGTCGCGCCCCGCGAAGGCATCGCCGATTTCCGGCAGGCTGTGTTCGGTCAATTCCTTGGATAGGGCCATCGCCATCTGCCGCGGTCGCGCCAGGGAGCGCGTCCGCCGCTTGGACAACAGGTCCGCCATGCGCAGCTGGTAGTAGTCTGCCACGGTCTTCTGGATATTGCTGATCGACACCACCTGCTGCTGCGCGCGCAGCAGGTCACGCAGGGTTTCCTGGGCGAATTCGGCGGTGATGGGCTTGGCCATGAAGTTCGAGCGCGCCGCCAGCGTGTTCAGCGCGCCCTCCAAGTCACGCACGTTCGAGCGCATCCGTTTGGCGATGAGATAGGCCACGTCGTCGGGCAGCTTGATGCCGCGCTCCACCGCCTTGGCAGTGATGATGGCGGCGCGGGTTTCGAAATCCGGCGGCTCGATCGCCACCGACAGGCCCCAGGTGAGCCGCGTCTTGAGCCGGGTCTCCAGGTTTTCCACTTCGCGCGGGTAGCGGTCGCAGGTGAGGATGATCTGCTGCTTGCCGTCGAAGAGCGCGTTGAAGGTGTGGAAGAACTCTTCCTGGGTGGTGTTTTTCCCGGCAAAAAATTGGATGTCGTCGATCAGCAGCGCGTCCACCTGCTGGAACTGGCGCTTGAACTGGTCCATGGAGCGTTCTTGGAGCGACTTCATCATGGCGCTGAAAAATTGCTCGGAGCGCAGGTAGAGCACGCGCATGCCGGGGTTGTTGGCACGCATCAGGTTGCCGGCGGCGTACATCAGGTGGGTCTTGCCTAGGCCCGAACCGCCGTAAAGCAGCAGCGGGTTGTAGGCCCGGCCGGGGTTCTGCGCCACCTGCAGCGCCGCGGCGCGGCCCAGCTGGTTGCTGCGGCCCTCGACGAAGTTTTCGAAGGTGTAGTGGCTGTCGAGGTTGCCTGAGTAAGGCACCCCGGCGGCATCGACCGCCCGGCCGGGGCTGGCCGGGCTGGCGACAGCGGGCTCCACCCGCTTGATCGAGCCCACGGCCAGCGCCACCGGGGCCGGGCCGCCGGTGAAGTGCGCCATCAATTCGCGGATGCGGGCCAGGTAGTGCTCGCGCACCTGGTCCACCACGAACGCGTTCGGGGCGTAAAGCGTGAGGCCGTCGGCGTGGGTCTGGGCCTGCAGCGGGCGCAGCCAGGCGTGTATTTCTTCGGCCGGCAGTTCGGCCTCCAGTCGTTCCAGGCAGCGGGGCCAGGCAGCATCCATGTGCAAGTGAAATTCCAGCGAGCAGCAGCGCAGGGCGCAGCTGTGGATAAGTGGGCGGGCGAGCAGTCTAGCGCCGCCGGCCCAAGCCCGCTACGCACGCTTGGCTTGACTCACCCCGGCCTGCTTGGCTATAGTCCGCAGTCTTTTCCGCCCAAAACTTAACCGGAACGCCATCATGGCCACCAAGCGCACCTACCAGCCCAGCAACCTCAAGCGTAAGCGCGACCACGGCTTCCGAGCCCGCATGAAGACCGCCGACGGCCGCAAGATCCTGTCGCGTCGCCGTGCCAAGGGCCGCACCCGCCTGGCCGTCTGACGCCTTGCCGCCGGTTCGCCGGCGGCAAATTCGCGGGCCGTGATGTCCACGCTCCCGCTGCCAGCGCCCTGCACCTTTCCCCCCAGCGCGCGCTTGCGCGCTTCCGCCGAATTCCAGGCGGTGTTCAAGGGGGCGCGCCGGCTCTCCAGCACCCACCTGCGTTTGCATGCCCATGTCCGCGCCGAGGCCACCGTGCCCCGGCTCGGCGTTGCCGTGTCCAAGAAAGTGGACAAGCGCGCGGTCGGCCGCAACCGCATCAAGCGTGTCGCGCGCGACTGCTTCCGCCACCAGCGCAGCCAACTGCCTCCCGGCGACTACGTGCTCATCGCCCAGCCCGGCGCGAAGTTACTGTCCAATGACGAACTGCGCGTTCAGTTTCTGCAGCTGCTCGAGCGCGCCCGGTCGTTGAAGCCCGCGCCCCCGACCGGCACAATGCCCTCCTCCCCGGGCGCGTGCGAACGTCCCGCCTCCGAATCCTGACCGAGACCCCATGTCCGGCCCCGGCCACACCGCCGGTGCCCGCAGCCCGACCATGAACCAGACCCGCTCGTTCCTGCTGATTGCCTGGCTTGCTGTCGCCTTCCTGCTGTATCTGGAGTGGAACAAAGCCCCCGCACCGCCCGCACCCGCAGCCGCAACGATCACGGCTCCCGCCGTGCCCGGCAGCGACTTGCCCGATGCCGCCGCGGCTGCTGCCAATCCCGCCAACGTGACGCCGCTTGGCAGCGCCGTGCCCAGTGCGCCTACCGGCGCGCCCAGCGCAGCGGCGCCGGCTGCGGCCATAACGGTGCAGACCGACGTGCTGCGACTCGTGCTCGACACGATGGGCGGCAACGTGGTGGGCGCCGACCTGCTGGCCTACCCGATCAACAAGGACCAGCCCGCCGCCAAGGTTCGGCTGCTCGACACCGACAGCGCGCACTTTTCGGTGGCGCAGTCCGGGTTGCTCTCCATCACGGGCGCCGCGGCGCCCAACCACGAAGCGGCGTTCCGCACCGAAGACGGCGCCAGCGCTTTTGTGCTGGCCAAAGGCGCGAAAACGCTGGAAGTGCCGCTGGTCTGGACCGATCCGGCCACCGGCCTGGGTGTGCGCAAGACCTTCATCCTCACCCGTGGCTCATACGAGATCACCCAGCGCCTGGAAATCCGCAACGACGGCAGCGAGCCCTGGCGCGGCGTGGCCTACGAGCAGCTGCAGCGCTCGCCGCCGCCGCCCACATCGCATACCTCGGGCCTGACCAACCCCGAGGCCTACAGCTTCCAGGGCGCGGCTTGGTACAGCCCAACCGACAAGTTCGAGAAAGTGAAGCCCCAAGAGATCTTCGAGGACGGCGCGCAGACCAAGGCCGATGTCGTAGGCGGCTGGATTGCGATGCTGCAGCACCATTTCGCCGTCGCCTGGGTGCCCGACAAGAACGAGCCGCAGAACTTCACCATGCAGCAGGTGCCGGGCGACAGCGGCCGCTACCTGGTGCGCGGCATGAGCGCGCCCATCGAAGTGGGACCGGGCCTGGAAGTGACCCGCGAATCGCGACTGTGGGTGGGACCGAAGCTGCAGGACCAGCTGGGCCAGATCGCGCCCGGCCTGACCCTGACGCTGGACTACGGCATCTTCACGTTCCTCGCCCAGCCGATGTTCGACTACATGCTCAAGCCGCTGTATGAGTTGACCGGCAACTGGGGCTGGGCGATCATCCTGACGGTGGTGATCATCAAGCTGCTGCTGTATCCGCTGTCGGCCAAGCAGTACAAGAGCTTCGCCAAAATGCGCGCCATCCAGCCGCGCATCGAGGCGCTGAAGGAGCGCTACGGCGACGACAAGCAGAAGTTCCAGACCGCGATGATGGAGCTGTACAAAAAGGAAAAGGTGAATCCAGCGGCGGGCTGCCTGCCCATCCTGGTCACCATTCCGGTGTTCATCGCCCTGTACTGGATGCTGCTCGAAAGCGTCGAGATGCGGCAGGCGCCGTGGATCGGCTGGATCCAGAACCTCACCGCGCCCGATCCCTTCTTCATCCTGCCGGCCATCAACCTGGGCGTGATGTACCTCACCCAGAAGATGACGCCCACCCCGGGCATGGACCCGATGCAGAAGAAGATCATGACCTTCATGCCGCTGGTGTTTGGCGTGATGATGGCCTTCTTCCCGGCGGGCCTGGTGCTGTACTGGTGCACCAACGGCATCCTGGGCCTGGCGCAGCAGTGGTTCATCACCAAGCGCCATGGCGACGGCAGCGGCGGGCTGACGCCAGCTACGGCCAACTGATCCGCATAGTCCTTGCTGCAGAAGGCCCGCCCTGGTGGCGGGCCTTCGCGTTTCTGCGACCATGGCGCCATGACTGCGCGCGACACCATTGCTGCCATCGCCACCGCTGCCGGCGCCGCCGGCGTGGGCATCGTGCGACTGAGCGGACCGGGCTGCCCGGCCATCGCGGCCGCATTGCTCGGTCGCCCGCCGCGGCCGCGCCATGCCCACTACACCCGATTCCACGACGGTGACGGCGAGTTGATTGATGACGGCCTGCTGCTGTATTTCCCCGCGCCGCATTCCTACACCGGCGAGGCGACGCTGGAGCTGCAGGGCCACGGCAGCCCGGTGCTGCTGGCGCAGCTGCTGCGCCGCTGCCTGCAGCTGGGCGCGCGCAGCGCGCGGCCCGGCGAGTTCACCGAACGCGCCTATCTGGAAGGTCGCCTCGACCTGGCGCAGGCCGAGGCCGTGGCCGACCTGATCAGCGCCGGCAGCGAGGCCGCGGCGCGGGCCGCGCGGCGCTCGCTCGACGGCGAGTTCTCCCGCCGCGTGGATGCTGTGGTGGAGGGGCTCACGGCGCTGCGCGTGTGGATCGAAGCGGCGCTGGATTTCCCCGACGAGGAAGTCGATTTCCTCGCGGCGCCGGAGCTGGGCCGGCGCTTGCAGGTGGTGGCCGAGGAACTGGCGACGCTGCGCGCCGACGCCGAACGCGGCAAACGCCTGGTGGACGGACTGCACGTGGTTATCGCCGGCGCGCCCAACGCCGGCAAGTCTTCGCTACTGAACGTGCTGGCCGGCGAAGACCGCGCCATCGTCACCGCCATCCCCGGCACCACCCGCGACTTGCTGCGCGAGCGCATCCGCCTGGACGGCATCGAGTTGACCTTGGTGGACACCGCCGGCCTGCGCGACAGCGCCGAGCCGGTGGAGCGCGAAGGCATCCGCCGCGCTCGCGAGGAGCTGGCCAAGGCGGACCTGCTGCTGGTGGTGCTTGACGACAGCCAGCCGCAGCCGGCACCGGTGCTTCCGCCGGGCCCACGCGTGCTGTGGCTGCACAACAAGGCCGACCTCAGTGGGCACCCGCCCGAAACCTTGGCGCGTCCCGATGGCCTGCACCTGTGGCTTTCGGCGCACACTGGCGCGGGCATGGACGCCCTGCGCGCCGCACTCAGGGCGGCCGCCGGTGAAGGCGACGGCAGTGCAGGCAGTTTCAGCGCGCGCACGCGCCACCTGGACGCGCTGTCCCGCGCGGCCGGCTGCCTGGAGCAAGCCGCGCTGCAGCGCCAGCAAGGCGCCGGCGAATTGTCAGCGGAGGAACTGCGTTTAGCCCAGGAGGCCTTGGGTGAAATCACTGGGCGGGTGGACGCGGACGCCCTGCTGGGGCGGATCTTCAGCGACTTCTGCATCGGCAAGTAGGCGCGGAGCCGGCCACGCGCGCCAATGACTTGTGCGTTCTGTGCCGGACATCAAATTTTGCGGCGCCGCTGGCTTGACAAACCTGCCAAACTCTTATGTGCTGAAGCTAATGATTCTGTGAAATTCCAGGGGATAAAGATGACCGTTTCGACCTCCACCTCGTCCCGCGCGCTGCGCTGCGGTATCGCCTTGGCCTTGGGCCTGGGCCTGGCCGCCTGCTCCAAGGACGAGCCGGCCGAACCGGCGCCGGCGGCCGCGGCTGCCCAGCCCGCGGCACCTACGGCCGAGGAAATCGCCGCCCAGCAGGCCGCGGAGGTCGCCAAGGCCGCCCTGGCCAACCTGCCGCCTGAGGAGCTGCGCAAGCGCGGTAGCCAGGCACTGCGCGAACAGCGGCTCTATGCCCCGGCCGGCGACAGCGCCATGGAGTACTACCTGGCCCTGCGCGGCAAGACCGACAAGCCGGACGCGTCGGCGGAAAGCGCCCTGATGGACCTGATGCCCTACGCCATCATCGCCGCCGAGCAGGCCATTGGCCGCGAGGACTTTGCCGAAGCCGAGCGCCTCACTGCGTTGATCGAGAAGACCGACGCCCAGGCGCCGGCCCTGCCGCGCATCAAGGATTCCATTGCCAAGGGCCAGGCCGGCGCCGCTGACCGCGTGGTCCAGGAGACCGCCCGGGAAGAACAGCGCGTGCGTGATGCCGAAGCCGCTGCCCAGCGCGCGGCAACCGAGGCTGCCGCCGCTGCCGCTGCGCCCGTCATCCCGGTTCCGGAGCCGGCTGCCCCGGTCACTCCGGCACCCGAACCGGTTGCCGAAGCCGCGCCGCCGCCCGCCGCGGCGCCACCGCCGGTGGTTGCCGCTACGCCGGCAGCCCGCAGCAGCACCCCGGTGGGTGTGCGCACGCCGCAGCCGCCGTATCCACGCGATGCCATCCGCGCCGGTATCACCGGTGACGTGACGGTGGAAATCAGCATCGCCGCCAACGGCAGCGTCAGCAACGTGCGCGTCGTCCGCTCCAACCCTCGCGGCGAGTTCGATCGTGGCGTGGTCAGCACCGTTCGCGGCTGGCAGTTCGAGCCGATGGACGAGCCCGCCACGCTCACGCGCACCTTCACCTTCAAGCGCTGATTCAGGCGCAAGCGGCAAGAAAAAGCCCGGCATTGCCGGGCTTTTTTACTTTCACCGCTGGGCTCAGGCGGAGACGGCGAGTGACTCGCGGTGGTAGATGCGCACCGCCACCCACACCAGGCCGAGCGCCAGCGCCAGGGTGGCGCCAAAGCTCATCGCGAAACTGGCCAGCGATACCGTCTCGCCGCGCGCCAGCGCCATGATCAGCACGTTCTGCGACAGCAGCGGCACTGCCGACATCCACAGCTCGCCCTTCATCGGATTGATCATCAGGATGATCGACGGCAGCATCGGCAGCAGCATCAGCAGCGACAGGTAGGTCTGCGCCTCGCGGTAGGACTTGGCATACGCCGCCACGATGGTCTGCAGCGCCGCGAACACCATCACCAGCGGCACCATCAGCAGACCCGCGCGCAGGATCAGCGGCAGCCCGAAGTCCACTTTCATGCCCAGTTTGTCGAGCGGGATGTACTGGAAGGCGATGGCGAAGGCGATCAGGCTCAGCATCATGCTGGCCATGGCGAAGCTGAAGGTGGCGCCCAGTTTGCCCAGCACGATCTGCGCACGGGTGGCGGGGTTCACCAGCAGGGGCTCCAGTGATTGCCGTTCGCGCTCGCCGGCGGTGGTGTCGATGGCCAGGTACATGCCGCCCAGGAACGCGCCCAGCACCAGCAGGTAGGGCAGGAAGCTGAGCAGCTGCCCGGCGCGCTGCTGGGTGCTGGCCAAATCACGCTCGGACACCACCACCGGCTGCAGCAGCGAAGCGTGCAGTCCGCGCACGGTCAGCCGCAGCGCTGAATGCTGGCGGCCATAGGACTCCAGCAGCCCGTTGAGGCGCGACACCGGCGCCCGGCTGTCCTGGTCTGAGCTGTCGAACAGCACTTCCACCTGCGCCGTCTCGCCTTTGCGCCAATGGCTGGCATAGGCGCTGGGAATGATCAGCACCGCGCGCGACGTGCGGTCGCGGACCGCGGCTTCGGCCTCGGCCGGCGCGGGCAGCACCACCACGCCCTGGCGCTGCAGCCAGCCCACCAGGTTGGGCGCGTGCTCGGCGCCCACCACCGGCACTTCCAGCGGCTTCTCGGCGCTCTTGATCTGCTTGGTGATGATGAAACCCATCATCGCCGCGAACAGGATCGGGCCCAGCAGCGGGCCCATCACCAGCGCGTTGACCAGCGTCTTGCGGTCGCGCAGGTTCTCGGTGACTTCCTTGAGGAAGACGGTGATCGCCGCATTCATGCCATCAGTCCTTCTTCGGTGCCGATCGCCTTGACGAAGGCGTCCTCGAGATTGCTCTCCCCGGTTTGCTCGCGCAGTTCATCGGGCGTGCCCTCGGCCACCACTTGCCCGCGAGCGATGATGACGATGCGGTCACACAGCGCGGCGACCTCTTGCATGATGTGGCTGGAGAACAGCACGCAGCGGCCCTCGTCTCGCAGCTGGTGCAGGAACCGGCGCATGGCGCGGGTGGCCATCACGTCCAGGCCGTTGGTGGGTTCGTCCAGGATCACATTGCGTGGGTCGTGCACCAGCGCGCGGGCGATCGCGGTCTTCACCCGCTGGCCCTGCGAAAAGCCTTCGGTGCGGCGGTCGATGATGTCGCCCATTTCCAGCGCCTTGGCCAGAATTTCGGTGCGCTGGGCGATCAGGGCGTCGTCCATGCCGTGCAGGCGGCCGAAGTAGCGGATGTTCTCGCGGCTGGTCAGGCGCTTATAGATGCCGCGCGAATCGGGCAGCACGCCCAGCCGCCGGCGCACCGCCTGCGGATCCACGTTGGCGTCGATGCCATCCACCAGCACCTGGCCGCGGTCGGGCTGCATCAGGGTGTAGAGCATGCGCAGCGACGTGGTTTTGCCGGCGCCGTTCGGGCCCAGAAGGCCGGTGATCTGGCCGTCGGCGGCGCGGAAGCTGACGCCGTCCACGGCTTTCACCGCGCCGAACGCTTTGTGCAGATCGCGTACTTCGATCATGGCTCGGCTCCGCTGTGGTTGATGAAGAAGGGCGTGGAGCCCAGCGCGTCCAGGCAGTTGGCGTCCAGCGTCTTGGGCTCTAGGGTGTCGATGAACTCGGCCGCCAGCCGCGCGGTGCAGCCGCGGGGGAGCAGGATGTGGCCCTGGCCCTTGCCCACCAGGTGGCGGCCGTTGCCCAGCGAGGCCAGCACGGTTTCGGCGTAGCGCGGCGGCGTCACCGGATCGTCTTCGCCCGAAAGCAGCAGCACCGGCGTGTCGGTGACCAGCGGCTGGTGGAAATTCTCCGACACCGGGCCGCGCGGCCACACGGAGCACTGGTTCAGGGTGATGCCGACGATGGCGCTGCCCATGATGAGGTCCTTGTCCTGCTCGCGCACCTGCATCCGCGGCGCATCCTCGGCACAGACCACCGACAGCTGCATGCCGAAGCTCACCTGCTGGCTGAGTGAGTCGAAAACCAGCGCGGCCTGGGCGACCAGCGATTCAGGCCGGCCGTTCGCCGCCTCATCCAGCAGCAGCGGCAGCAGCGCCGCGGTCTCAGGCAGGTATGCGAACAGGCGCGCCATGCTCGATACCGCGGTTTCATCCAGCGTGAGTTCGCGCGGAGCGTGGCTGAGCGCGTCGCGCGTGGCCACGGGCATCGGCGCGGCGCGGGCCTGGTCGCGCAGCGCATACAGCGTGCGCATCGGGTCGCCAAACGTCTCTGCACACGCCGGCTGTTGGGCGCAGCGGCCGAACATCCGCTGCAGCGCCGCTTCCAGATTGACGGCGTGCTCACTGCCCAGCGCCAGCGCCGGCGGCACCACGCCGTCCAGGATGATGCTGCGCACCGCGTCCGGGTACTGGCGCGCGTACTCCTGCGCCATGCGGGTGCCGTAGGAGCCGCCGTAAAGATTCAGCTTTGGTGCGCCCAGCGCCAGCCGCAGCGCCTCGGTGTCGCCTGCGGCTACCGTTGTGGTGTATTGGCTGGCATCGGCGTCCAGCGCCTCCAGGCACTCACGCGCCATGCGCAGCTGCAGCTCCACCGTGGGCTCCAGCGCGGCGTCGAAGCCCTCGGGGATGGCGCAGGCCAGCGGGTTGGAGCCGCCGGTGCCGCGCTGGTCGGCAAACACGAGATCGCGCTTTTCCCGCAGCCGCGCGAACGCGCCCGCCATGCCGGCATAGGATTCGGAGGCCGACTGGCCTGGCCCGCCGGCGAAGTACACCACCGGGTCGGGAAGCGGCTCGGAGGCGCGCGAGGCCACCCGCACCACCTTCAGGCTGATCGTGCGGCCCTGCGGTTTGGCGGGATCCTCCGGCACTTCCAGCGTGGCGCACTGGGCGCGCTCGGTGGCGCCGGTGCCCGGTTGGGCGAGCTGGCAGTCGGTGAAGTCCAGGCTGCCGATGCGGGCCGCGGAGGCCGGCAGGCTTAGCAACAGCAGGGCGCAGGGAAGCAGTATTCGCATGGCGGCCTCGGGTGGGGTGCAGCGGGTGTTCCAAGGAGCATGGGTCCCGCGCAGGAAGCGCGGCGCCGCCGCGGGTAAGCGGCGGTGGAGAGTAGCGCACGTGCACCGAGTTCGCGCGGCCCCCGTCGGCTACTTGCTGCTGACGTACTTCTCGCGGCGGATATGCGGAACCGGCAGGCCGCAGTTCTTCAGTGCTTCGAACGCGGCGTCCACCATGTTCGGGTTGCCACACAGGTAGGCGATGTCGCCCTCGGCCTGCGGCGCGAATTCGGCCAGCGCGTCCTGCACGTAGCCGCGGCGCGCGTCAGGATGGGCGTTTGCGGGCAGCTCGCGGCTGAAACAGGGCACGAACCGGAACTTCGGATGGGCGTCGGCAAAGGCGCGGAAATCGTCGCCATAGATCATGTCGGCCTCGGTGCGGCAGCCGAACAACAGAATGACTTCGACCCCGCGGCTGGCCATCAGCGCCGCCAGCGAGGGCAGCATGGCCCGGTACGGGGTGACGCCGGTGCCGGTGCCGATGAGCAGATAGCGCGCATTGGTGTCGCCGGGCATCAGGCAGAAGCGGCCATAGGGGCCGCTGGCCTGGATCTGTTGGCCCTCGTCCAGCGCCTCGAACAGCGCGGTGGCGGCGCCGCCGGCGACGTAACTCACCGCCATTTCCACCGATTCGCCCGGGCCCATGGCGTGGTCGTGCATGGTGGCCAGCGAGTAGCTGCGCTTGGTGGCCGTGCCGTCGGGGTAGTTGAAATGCACCTGCACGAACTGCCCCGGGATGAAATCCAGCGGTAGGCCGTCGTCGCGGGCAAAGGCGAGGTGGCGGACGCTGGGGGCCAGCATGCGGCTGTCAACCAGGCGGAGGGGGAAATGCACGATGGCCAAACTTGAGCTCCGGGAGAGGAAAACAGCATCGCCGCCGCGGCGCAGGGCCGGAGGTGACAAGGCCGATATAATAAGCCCCGCAGACCGCCGGCACAGCGCCAGTGCGGTCCAGGAGCCTCATGCAAAACCAGCCCGCCCTGCAGGTGACCGACCTGCGCAAGACCTACGCCACCGGCGTGGAAGCCCTCAAAGGCATCACCCTGAGCGTTGAGCCCGGCGACTTCTACGCCCTGCTGGGCCCCAACGGCGCCGGCAAATCCACCTTGATCGGCATCGTAAGCTCGCTAGTGAACAAGACCGCGGGTGAAGTGAAGGTGTTCGGCATCGACCTGCATGCCAATCGCTCCGAGGCGATGCGCCAGGTGGGATTGGTGCCCCAGGAAGTCAACTTCAACATGTTCGAGCAGCCGTTCGACATCTGCGTGAACTACGCCGGCTTCTACGGCATCGAGCGCGCCGAGGCGCAAGTGCGGGCCGAGCAGGAGCTCAAGAACGCACATCTCTGGGAAAAGGCGCACAGCATGTCGCGCACGCTTTCGGGCGGCATGAAGCGACGGCTGATGATCGCCCGCGCCATGATGACCCGGCCGCGCCTGCTGATCCTGGACGAGCCCACCGCCGGCGTGGACATCGAGATCCGCCGCGGCATGTGGAAGACGCTGAAGGAAGTGAACGCCGCCGGCACCACGGTGATCCTGACCACGCATTACCTGGAGGAGGCCGAGAGCCTGTGCCGCAACCTGGCCATCATCGACCGCGGCCGCATCATCGAGCAGGGCCCGATGAAGACGCTGCTGGCCAAGCTGGACGTCGAAGGCTTCCTGCTCGACTTCGACGGCGTGCTGCCGCAGGTGCTGCCGGCCATCGCCGGCGTCACCTTGGTGCGCGAGGACGACCACACGCTGGACGTGGAGAAGCCGCGCGAGATGGACCTCAACCGCGTGTTCGTGGCGCTGGGCGCGGCCGGCATCCCCGTGCGTTCGATGCGCACCAAGTCCAACCGGCTGGAGGAGCTGTTCGTGCGGCTCACCGGCCAGCCGGAGAAGGCGGCATGAGCCGTCCCAACGTGGTGGCCCTGCGCACCATCGCCCGGCGCGAAGTGGCACGCATCCTGCGCATCTGGGGCCAGACCCTGGTGCCGCCCGCTATCACGATGACGCTGTACTTCCTGATTTTCGGTACCCTGATCGGGTCGCGCATCGGCACCATGGATGGCATCCCGTACATGGATTTCATCGTGCCGGGCCTGGTGATGATGGCCATCATCCAGAACGCCTACGGCAACATAAGCTCGTCCTTCTTCGGCGCCAAGTTTGGACGCCACGTGGAGGAACTGTTGGTGAGCCCGATGCCCAACTGGGTCATCTTGGGCGGTTACGTCTCCGGCGGCGTGCTGCGCGGGCTGATGGTGGGCGCCATCGTGCTGGTGATCGCGATGTTCTTTACGCCGGTGCGGATGCCGCACCCGTTCATCACCTTGGCCACGGTGTTCCTGGGTGCGGTGATCTTTTCGCTGGCGGGCTTCGTGAACGCGGTGTACGCCAAGAAGTTCGACGACATCGCCATCGTGCCCACTTTCATCCTCACCCCGCTCACCTACCTGGGCGGCGTGTTCTATTCGGTGAAACTGCTGCCGGACTGGGCACAGACGGCCACCCACCTCAACCCGATCTTCTACATGGTGAACGCGTTCCGCTATGGCCTGCTGGGCCAGAGCGACGTGCCCATGGTGACGGCGTTCGCGCTGATGATCGGTTTCGCGGTAGCGCTGACGGCGCTTGGCCTGTGGCTGCTAAAGCGCGGAGTCGGGCTGCGCAGCTAGGCCGGCGTCGCTGGGATCTTCGCCGGCAGGCGGAAGAACTCGCGCGCGGTTGACGTGGTCGCAGCCGCGGTGGTTTCAAACGACTCGCCGCGGTCGCGCGCCAACTCCTCGACGATGTGGCGCAGGTACATCGGCTCATTCCTTCGGTGCGAAGGCAGCGGCCGCACGGTGCGCGGCAGCAGGTAGGGCGCGTCGGTTTCCACCATCAGGCGCCCGGCCGGGATGTCCTTGACGAATTCACGCAGGTGCTGGCCGCGGCGCTCGTCGCACAGCCAGCCGGTGATGCCGATGAAATAGCCGGCGTCGAGCGCGTCGAAGCACTCCTCGCGGGTGCCGGTGAAGCAGTGCACCACCGCCGGGCCGATGCGGCCGTCGAACGATTTCATCATTGCCATGAAATCGGCATGCGCATCGCGTTGGTGCAGGAACAGCGGCTTGCCGGTATCCACCGCGAGCTGCAACTGGCGCTCGAAGGCGCGGCGCTGCGCCGGCCGCGGCGAGAAATCGCGGTGGTAGTCCAGGCCGCACTCGCCCACGGCCACCACTTCGGGATGCGCGAGCAGCGCACGCACCTCGGTGTCGGCCTCCTCGGTGTATTCGGTGGCATGGTGCGGGTGCACGCCGGCGGTGGCGAACAGCAGGCCGGGGTGAGCGCGGGCCAGCTCCAGCGAACGCACCGAGCCGGCGCGGCTGGCGCCGGTGACCACCAGTTGCGACACGCCGGCGCCGGCGGCACGGGCCAGCACGACATCCAGGTCGGCGTCGAAGCTCTCGTGGCCCAAGTTGGCGCCGATGTCGATCAGGTCCATGCTGAAGTTCCTCGCGCAGGCCGGCAGTTTACCGGGCTGCGGTCAACCAACGTCGTCCGGTCGCGTTCCCGTTGCCATGAGCCCGCGTATTCCCTTCGCCCTTGCCCTGTTGCTGGCCTTCGCAGCCGGTGCGTTGGCGCGGCCGCTGTACGACCTGGCGCCAGTGACGGCCGACACCCAGCGCCTGGTATCCACCTATGGACTGCCCGGCGCGTCGGTGCGCCTGGCCAAGGGCAGCGGCGAGGTCTATCGCGAGTATTTCGGCAGCTACGGCAACAGCACCCGCGTGGGCATCGCTTCGGCCAGCAAGTGGCTGTCGGCGCTGACCCTGGCACGGCTGGTGGAGCGCGGCGAGCTGCGCTGGGACAGCACCGTGGGCGAGCACTTTCCCGAGGCGCCGGTGGCCAGCCGCGGCATCACGCTGGCGCAGCTCTTTTCGCACACCAGCGGCATGGTGTCGGGCGAGGCCGATTGCCTGTCCAGCCGGCAGTTCACCCTGCAAAGCTGCGCGCTGGCCATCCTCGCCACGCCCTTGGAATGGACTCCGGGAACCACGTTTGCCTACGGCGGCTACTCGATGCAGGTGGCTGGCGCGATGGCCGAGCGCGCCACCGGCCGCAGCTGGGATGATCTTTTCCTGGCGCAGATGGTGCAACCGCTGGGCCTGAGCGCGACTGACTGGACCGCGAGCGCCATCGCCCCGGGCTACGTTCGCAACACCAACGCCCGCATTGGCGGCGGCGCGCGGTCCACCTTGGACGACTACGGCCGCGTGCTGGATATGCTGCTGGCCGGGGGCCTGCATCAGGGCCAGTCCTTCCTCACGGCGCAAACGCTGGCGGTGATGGCGCTGGATCGCAGCGCCGGGCTGGTGATTGCCAGTACGCCCATCGGCGGCTACGGCTACGGCATTGGCCAATGGGTGGAAGCGCGCGATGCCTTCGGCGCCACCACGCGGGTGTCCAGCCCGGGCGCGTTTGGCTTCACGCCGTGGGTGGATTGGCGCAGCGGCAGCAATGGCGTGATCCTGGTTTATGGCTCGGGATCCCGCATGCGCGATGACCTGACGGCGCTGGAATTGCTGGGCTTGCGTCAGCTCGATTTCGTTCGAACCACGCAGTCCGCACCGCGGCCGCGCCGGACGCCGCCGCCGCCACGGCTCGACGCGAGGCCGCGCGCTCTCTAGCCTAGGACGGTGATCCCCGCCGCCACGCGCCCCGATTTCCCGATTGCCGAACTGCTGCCGGCGCTGCTGGCCAGCTTGGCGCTGCACCCGCGGTTGGTGCTGGAAGCCCCGCCCGGCGCCGGCAAGACCACGCAAGTGCCGCTGGCCTTGCTGTCGGCGCCGTGGCGCGGCGACGGTCGCATCCTGATGCTCGAACCGCGCCGCGTAGCGGCCCGCGCCGCCGCCGGCTTCATGGCCCAGCAGCTGGGCGAAGCGCCCGGCGACACCGTGGGCTACCGCATCCGCTTCGAGTCGCGCATCAGTGCCCGCACGCGGGTGGAGGTGGTGACCGAAGGCATCCTCACCCGGATGATCCAGGACGACCCCACGCTCGAGGGCGTCGCGGCGATCGTATTCGATGAGTTCCACGAACGGCACCTGGCCGGCGACCTGGGACTGGCGCTGGCGCTGGACGTGCAGTCGCAGCTGCGCGAGGACCTGCGGATCGTGGTGATGTCGGCGACGTTGGACGGCGAGAAGCTGGCGCGGTTCCTCGATGCGCCGCGGCTCACCAGCGCCGGCCGCAGCTTTCCCGTCACCACCGCGCACTTCCCCGCGCGCCGCGACGAACCCGCCATGGCCCAGCTGCGCCGCTGCGTGCAGCAGGCGCTGGAAAGCCACCCCGGCGACCTGCTGGTCTTCCTCCCCGGCCAGCGCGAAATCGCCGACGCCCTATCTGCTTTGCTCCCTCTCCCGTTCACGGGAGAGGGCCGGGGTGAGGGCGCCCGGGCTTGCGATGAAGCTGCCCTCACCCTAGCCCTCTCCCGCCAGCGGGAGAGGGAACCCACCGCCGAAGCGAGAACCGCTGGTCTCCCTCTTCCGTCCACGGGAGAGGGCCGGGGTGAGGGCAGCGGGCAGCCTATCGTCCTCCCCCTCCACGGCGAACTCACCATAGACGCCCAAGCCGCCGCCCTGCGCCCCGACCCGCAGGGCCGCCGCCGCATCGTGCTGGCCACCAACGTCGCCGAAAGCTCGGTCACCCTGCCCGGCGTGCGCGTAGTGATCGATGCCGGCCTGGCGCGAGAGCCGCGCTACGACCCCAACTCCGGCTTCTCGCGGCTCGACACCGTGGCCATCTCGCAAGCGTCCGCCGACCAGCGCGCCGGCCGCGCCGGGCGCGTGGCCGAAGGCTGGTGCTACCGGCTATGGCCGTCTTCGCAGCGCCTGGAACCGATGCGCACGCCCGAGATAGCGCAGGTGGAGCTGGCGGGCCTGGCCTTGGAACTCGCCGCGTGGGGCGACGCCAATCTTCGCTTCGTGGACGCGCCGCCCGCAGGCGCGCTGGCCGCCGCGCGCGAATTGCTGCAGCGGCTGGGCGGGCTCGACGCTGACGCCCGCATCACCGGTTTCGGACGCCAGCTGCTGGGCCTGGGCACGCATCCGCGGCTGGCGGCGATGCTGTGCGCCCCGCGCGACCCGGTGGAGCACGCGCTGGCCTGCGACCTGGCGGCCTTGGTGGAGGCACGTGATCCGCTGCGCGGCGGCCGCCCGAATCCCGGGACCCGGCCCGGAGCCCGCGACGACATCGCCAGCCGCTGGCGGGCGCTGGCCGCCTTCCGCAGCGGCCGCGCCCCCGACGACGCCCATCGCGGCGCGCTGGCGGCCATCGACGCGGCCGCCAAGCAGTGGCGTCGGCGCTTGCGCTGCGACGCACTGCCACCGCGCGATGCGCCAGCCCACCTGCTGGGCGATCTGCTGCTGCACGCGTTCCCGGAACGCATCGCCCGCCAGCACCCCAGCGAACCGCGTCGCTACCAGCTGGCCAACGGCCGCATGGCGCGCATTTTCGACGACAGCGCGCTGTACGGCGAGCCGTGGATCGTTGCCAGCGAGCTGCGCTTCGAGGCCAAGGACTCGCTGGTGCTGCGCGCCGCCCCGGTGGACGAGGCGCGGCTGATGCGCGAGTTCCCCGAGCGTTTCTTCGAAGGCGACGTGGTGCGCTGGGACGCCACTGCGCGCGCGCTGGTGGCGCGGCGCGAGCGACGCTTCGACAAGATCACCCTGGAGAGCAAGCCGGCCGGCCGCCCCGATCCGGCGCTGGCGGCGCAGGCGCTGTGCGACGCCGTGGGCGAACTGGGGCTTGAGGCGCTGCCTTGGACGGAAGCCCTGCAGCAGTGGCTCCAGCGCGTGCGCTGCCTGCGCGATTGGCTACCGGCGCTGGGGCTGCCCGACCTGTCCGAAGAGGCGCTGCTGGCCGCGCGCGAAAGCTGGCTGAAGCCCGCCTTCACCGGCATGACGCGGCTGGACGCGCTGGGCGAGGAGGCGCTGGGCGAGGCCCTGAAATCAGGGCTGGACTGGGCGCTGCGCCAGCAGGTGGACGCGCTGGCACCGCGCCGGATCACGGTGCCTTCGGGCATGGAGCGCGGCATCGACTATGCGCACGGCCGGGCGCCGGTGCTGGCGGTGAAACTGCAGGAACTCTTCGGGCTTGCCGACACTCCGCGCGTTGCCAACGGCCAGGTGCAGCTCACCCTGCATCTGCTGTCGCCGGGCGGCAAACCGCTGCAGGTGACCCAGGATCTGCGCAGTTTCTGGCAGAACACCTACCCGGAAGTTCGCCGGGAAATGAAGGGCCGTTACCCGCGCCACCCCTGGCCCGAGGATCCGTGGACCGCCGTCGCCACCCACCGCGCCAAGCCGCGCGGCACCTGAGGCCGGCGGCGTTGCGGTGATCCGTTCATGTCTTTGGGGGTAGTCTGTGCGGGCTATCCCGCGCCCCGCGTTCCCACCGTTCCGGAGAGTCCCGATGAGCAAGACCGACAAGATTATTTCCACGGCGATCGCCACACTCAGTGATGGCACGGCCATGGCGAAGAAAGCCTGGAAGAATTCCGACCTGGCCGGCAAAGCCAGCGCGCTGGTTGGCGCCGGTGCTGGCCTGGCGGCAATCAAGAAAGGTGGCGCGACCGCCGCCAAGACCGTGCGCAAACATCCGGTCGGCGCCGCGGTCACCGCGGCCGCACTGGCCGCCGTTGGCGCCGCGGTCTACGCCGTGAACAAGCGCCGCAAGGCCGCTGCCGCCGCCAAGCCCGCCGCCAAGAAGTCGGCCTCCAAGCAAGTGGTCGCAAAAAAAGCCACCGCCAAACCCGCTGCCGCAAAAAAAGCCCCGGCCAAAAAAGCCGCCGCCAAGAAAGCCCCAGCCAAGAAAACCTCCAAGTGAAATAACGGTGTCAGAGTGAGTTCCCAGAACTCACTCTGACACCGTTACGGCGGTGCGGAACTCACTCTGACACCGTTTCCTGGGTGGCCAGCCAGGCGGTCATGCGGGCTTCGAGCACCGAGAGGGGCAGGGCGCCGTCGCTGAGGACGGCGTCGTGGAAGTCGCGCAGGTTGAAGCGGTCGCCCAGCTGGGTTTCGGCGCGGGCGCGCAGTTCACTGAGCTTGAGCTGGCCGATCTTGTACGCCAGGGCCTGGCCGGGCGTGCTGATGTAGCGGTCGATCTCGTTGGTGATGTCGAGTTCGGACTTGGGCGCATTGGCCTTGAAGTAATCGATCGCCTGCTGCCGCGTCCAGCCCTTGGAGTGCAGGCCGGTGTCCACCACCAGCCGCACCGCGCGCCACATGTCGTAGGCCTGCTGGCCCATGCGGTCGTAGGGGTCGTCGTACAGGCCCATGTCGTAGCCCAGGCGTTCGGCGTACAGGCCCCAGCCTTCGATGAACGCGGTGAAGCCGCCCTGGCGCCGGAACATCGGCTGGTCGGGCATTTCCTGCGACAGCGCAATCTGCAGGTGATGCCCGGGCATGGCTTCGTGCAGCGACAGCGGCACCATTTCCCAGCGCGGGCGCGACTCGGGCTTGTACAGGTTCACGTAGTAGTAGCCCGCGCGCAGGCCATCGGCCGAGGGTTGCTGGTAGTAAGCCGTGGTGGTGTCGGGCGCGATCGCGTCGGGAATAGGAATGATGCCGTAGGGCGTGCGCGGCAGCAGGCCGATCACTTTCACCAGCTCCGGGTCGATGCGCCGGCTGAGCGCGCGGTAGTCGGCCAGCAGCGCCTGCGGGTCGGCGTGGAAGAACTTCGGATCGGTGCGCAGGTGGGCGAAGAAGGCCGCGAGGTCGCCTTCGAAGCCCACTTCCTCGCGGATTTTCTCCATCTCGCCGCGGATGCGCGCCACTTCCTTCAGGCCGATGGCGTGGATGGCGTCCGCGCTCAGTGCGGTGGTGGTGTACAGCCGCGCCAGGTGGTCGTAGTAGGCGCGCCCATCCGGCAGATCACCGGTGGCCACCGATGCTGGCGTGGCCGGCAGGTAGGTGTCATTGAAAAAAGTCTCGAAGCGCGCCAGCGCCGGCAGCACCACGTCGTCCACGGCGGCCCGCCCCTCGGCGCGCAGTTGCGCCTGCTCGGCTTCGGGGACACGTGCGTCCATCTTCACGAAAGGCGCGTAGAAACTGCTCTGTTCGGCCGTGGCCACGCGCTGCGCGGCGATCTGCGCCGGTACGCGCTGCATCACGGCTTTCGGCGGCACCCAGCCGGCGGCGATGCCCTCGCGCATCAGGGCAATGGCCTGGTCAACGAAGTCGCCGTAGCCGCGCAGCCGGGCGGTCCAGTCGGCGTAGTCCTTGGCCTTCTCGAAGCGCAGCGCCGGCGCCATCTGCACCGCAAACAGGTGCGGCCCACCCTGCTGGCTGACCGGCATCAGGTGCGTGGGGTAGGCGAAACCGGCGATGTCGGTTTCCAGCTGCTGCCGGTACAGGTCGTGGTTGAGCTGGTCAGCCGGGCTGAGCGCGGCGCGGTCAATCGCAAGCAGGCTGGCCAGGGAGGCGCGGGAGGTGGCCTGGCGCTGCACCACGGCGGCCGATGACAGGTCGGGCAACAGGGCGTTGTAGCGCTTATCGCCCAGGTAGGTGGCCATCAGCGGGTTGTCTTCCAGGGAACGCTGCCAGTCGGCTTCGAACAGCGCGTGCAGCTGGGCATTGGGCACCTGCGCGGAAGCGACCGGTGCTGGGGTGTTCTGGGCAGCGGCGGCGCCGGAAACAGGCGCCAGCGCCAGGAGAATGGCGACGGCGAGCAGCGGCAGCTTGGTCATGCGGGACACTCCGGTTCAGGACGGGCGCGCCGCGACGGCGCGGGCTGGGGACATCTTGCCCCAAGCTCCGGCGAACGCGACAGCCGGTTACTGGACCAGCTTGCGCCAGTGGCCTGGCGCCAGGCCTTCCAGCCGGTGCGGCCCCACGGCAATGCGCAGCAGGCGCAGGCAGGGCAGTCCCACCGCGGCCACCATGCGCCGCACCTGGCGGTTACGGCCTTCGGTGATGGTGAGCTCCAGCCAGCTGTCGGGCACGGTCTTGCGTGCGCGCACCGGCGGGTCGCGCGGCCACAGCCAATCCGGCGCGCCAATCAGCACCTGGGCCTTGGCCGGGCGGGTGAGACCGTCGGCCAGCGTGACGCCGGTGCGCAGCTGCGCCAGGTGCTCGTCGCCGGCCTGCCCCTCCACCTGCACCAGGTAGGTCTTGGGCCAGTGGAACTTGGGCGAACTGATGCGGGCGATCAGCGGGCCGTCGTCGGACAGCAGCAGCAGGCCTTCGGAATCCTGGTCCAGCCGCCCGGCGGCGTAGACATCCGGCGGCAGGGTGTAGCCCGCCAGCGTGGGGCGGGGCGGCTGCGCGCTGTCAGTGAACTGGCAGAGCACGTCATAGGGTTTGTTGAAGGCAATCAGCATGGCCACAGTGTAGCGCCGTGGGACACTTAGCGCCTGCGGTCTGCACCCGCCCGGCCCCGCCAGGACCCTCGAATGCCCCCTCAACACCCCCTCCGCCGGCTCGCCGGTTTCGCCCGGCCGCAGCGCCGCAACGTGGTCCTGGCCACGGTGTATTCGGTGCTCAACAAGTTTTTCGACGTGCTGCCCGAACTGCTGATTGGCCTGGCGGTGGACGTGGTGGTGAACCAGCGCGAGTCCTTCCTGGCCGGCTTGGGCCTGCCCGATCCGCGCCACCAGCTGTATGCCTTGGTCGCGCTCACCGTGGTGGTGTGGGTGGCCGAATCGCTGTTCGAATACCTGTATGCCTTGAAGTGGCGCGGCTTGGCCCAGGACCTGCAGCATTCGCTGCGGCAGGCCGCCTACGGCCACGTGCAGAAGCTGCCGCCGGCAGTGATCGAGCGCGAGCGCAGCGGCCGGCTGATGGCGCTGTTGAACGAAGACGTCAACCAGATCGAGCGCTTCCTCAACACCGGCGCCAACGACCTCATCCAGGTCTTCGTGTCGTCGCTGATGGTGGGCGCGGTGTTCTTCGTGCTCACGGCGGATCTGGCCGCGCTGGCGATGCTGCCGATTCCCTTGATCCTGATCGGCGCGTTCTGGTTCCAGAAACGGCTGGCGCCGCGCTACGCCGACGCGCGCGAGGCGGCGGCCACGGTGTCGGCGCGCTTGAACAACAACCTGGCCGGCATGGCCACCATCCAGGCCTACACGGCCGAAGCCTTCGAGGCCGAGCACCTGCGCCAGGCGTCGGACGACTTCCGCGCGCGCAACGCCGAGGCCATCCGGTTTTCGGCGGCCATCACGCCGGTGATCCGCATGGCCATCCTGGCCGGGTTCGTGGCGACGCTGCTTTATGGCGGCCTGCTAACGCTGCGCGGCGAGCTGGGCGTGGGCAGCTACTCGGCGCTGGTGTACCTGACGCAGCGCCTGCTCTGGCCGCTGACGCGGCTGGCCGACATGACCGACCTCTACCAGCGCGCCATGGCGTCGGTGAACCGGGTGGCGGCGTTGCTGGATACGCCGCTGCCTGCGCACGGCAGCGCGCCGCTGGCGGCGCCGGCGCGCGGCATCCTGGCGTTCGATGCGGTGGGCTTTGACTACGACGGCCGGCCGGCGGTGCAGGCGGTGACGCTGCAGGTTCCCGCAGGCGCCACCGTGGCGCTGGTCGGCGGCACGGGCGGTGGCAAGAGCACCCTGCTCAAGGGGCTGCTGGGATTCATCGCGCCGGCGCGCGGCCGCATCACGCTGGACGGGCAGGACCTGGCCGCGTTGGACCCGGCTGCACTGCGGCGCGCCGTGGGCTACGTGGCGCAGGAACCTTTCCTCACCGACGGCACCGTGGCCGAGAACATCGCCTACGGCGAAACCCGCTTCGACCTGGCCGCCGTGGAGTCCGCCGCCCGCGCCGCCGAAGCGCATGACTTCATCAGCGCCCTGCCGGACGGCTACGCCAGCCCGGTGGGCGAGCGCGGCAGCCAACTCTCGGGCGGCCAGCGCCAGCGCATCGCCCTGGCCCGCGCCATCTACCGCAACCCGGCGGTGCTGGTGCTGGACGAGGCCACGTCGGCGGTGGACAACGAAACCGAAGCCGCCATCCAGCGCTCGCTGGCGCGCGCGGGCCGCAGCCGCACCACGCTGGTGGTGG
>JANORD010000012.1:0-34301 GCA_031415095.1 Lysobacteraceae bacterium | reverse complement strand
ATCGGGACTGAAGTCCCTCCTACAGGGGAGGTCAGGGGGGCTGCGGCATGTCGCAGTGGAAGTCATCGGTGCCCACGGCGCGGCACTGCGGCGGGAAGCCGTTGCGCTGCCAGTAGGCCAGGACGCCCTTCTGCTTCACCGCCCGCTTGTGGCCCGGCGAATTGAACCAGCCGGGCACGGCCCAATCCCAGATCACCGACTCGTCGCTGGCGGGGTCTATGCGCAGCGGCACCTGGTCGAAGTCGCCCAACCACAGATAGAGGTAGGCGATGCCCACGCCCTGGGCGAACGGCAGCTCCGGGTCTGCGGCATGACGCTCGACCAGGCCCTGGGCCTGCTCCGGCGTCACGCCGCCGTTGGCAATGGCATCCATCACCGCCATCGCCAGCGCCGGCGGCGTCTGCATCTGGTTGAGCAGCAGCAGCGCCGCCGTGCGGTCGCCGCGTCTTACCAGGTAAGGCACGAAGCTCGCCGACCGGTTGGTCACGAAACCGCCCGGCAAGCCGCTGTTGAACAGCTCGATCGCCTCGGCGGTCTTTCCCGCATGCATGCGCGTAGCGGCCAGCCAGCGCGTGCAGTTCCGGTAGGCCGGGTCCAGCGCCAGGCAGGCCTGCTGGTCGGCGGCGGCCTTGTCGAAGTAGCCCAGCTGCATCCAGGACACGCTGCGCCAGAGGTAGGCCGTGGCGTTCTTCGGGTCGGCCGCGATCGCCTTGTCCACCAGCTCCAGCGCCTTGGCCCAGTCCACCGGCCAGCTACGCTGTCTCTGCATGCTCAGCGCCGCCCAGGGCATGGACAGGCCCGGGTCCAGCGCCAGCGCGCGCTCGGCCGCCAGCTTGGAAAGCGCCGTGTAGTCGCGATCGCGAATGCCCCAGCCTTCGGCCACGGCCGCCACTGCGGCCAGCCCCTCCCAGCCGCGGGCGAAGTCCGGGTCCAGCTCCACCACGCGCTCGAACAACTTCACGCTCTGCGCCAGGTTGCTGCGAGCAATGAACAGCTCGCGCGCCTCCAGATAAAGCTCGTAGGCCGTGAGATTCTGGGTGTCGGCCTCCACCTTTACCGCGGCCACCTCGCCGGCCGCGGCCGGCAGCTCGCCGCGCAGCGCGTTGACGATGGCGTTGGCGATCTCGTCCTGGATGGCGAAGATGTCGGTGAGGTCGCGATCGTAGGTTTCCGACCACAGATGGCGGTCGTTAACGGCATCAATCAGCTGCGCGGTGATGCGCACGCGGTTGCCGGACTTGCGCACGCTGCCTTCCAGCAGATGGCTCACCTGCAGCTCGCCGGCGATGGCGCGCGATCCCAGGTCGCTGCCCTTGAACGCGAACGACGAGGTGCGCGACGCCACCTGCAGGCCGTCCACGCGCACCAGTACGTTCAGTAGCTCCTCGGTGATGCCGTCGGAGAAGAAAGCGTTGTCCTCGTCCGCGCTCATGTTCACGAAGGGGAGCACGGCGATGGAATTGGCGGCCGGCGCAGGCGCGGCGGCGACGGTAACGGCCGGCGCGGCGGTGGATGCGGGCGCGCCTGTCACCGGCGCCACGCTCACCTCGGCGACCGCCGGCTCCGCGCTGCGCGGCCAATACCGGTCCGCCGCCACCAGCGCCACCACCGCCAGCAGCCCGCCCAGGATCAGCCGGTCCATGCGCTGCCCGGTGTGCGCCGCGATCGAAGCGCCGGCAGCCACCTCGCCGTCGCGCTTGAGCCCATCGGGCGTGAGCTCGAACAGCCACGACACCACCAGCGCCGGCACGAAGCCAATGGCCAGCAGCAGCACCAGCGCGCGCGGCACCCAGTCCGGCGCGCCGAACAGCGGCAGCAGGGTTCCGGCCACCTGCACCACCAGCCAGGCGCCCACCAGATACAGGCCGGCCATGCGGATGACGTTGCGGCGTTTCAGTTCGGAGAAAAAGCTCACGCAGGGGCCCCCGGCAGCCAAAGGCCGTCGACCGACGGCGGCACTAGGCTACACGGCTTCGGGCGACACCGAGGGCCAGGCGGTGGCCGCTTGCCGGTTCGCCACCGAGCCGCTCTAATCGCTTGGCGCAGCTACCGCGTCCAGACAGAAGCCAGGATGAAAGGACGTCAAGACGCTTTGCGGGGGTGGATGCTGGCGGCGTTGACGATCTTGGCTATCGGTGCCGGCAGCTGGTGGTGGTCTGCGCGTGAGTCACGGCCAGCCCATGACGTCGCCATCTCCGAATCCCGGCGCGCGCGGCCTCCCGTCGTGCCAAAGGCGCCGCCCAATGCTGAAGAGACGCGCCCGCAGCTCGTGCCAATGCCACCCGCCAGCTGGCCGCTACGCGACAGCGTGGCCGCGCTTCAATCGCGCGCCGACGCCGGCGATTCACTGGCCGCCTGCCGGCTCGGAATGAGCCTGCTCCGTTGCGCAGCGCTGGGAACCTACTACCCTGGCGAAGATGCCCTCATGGCTGAGCAGGAGAGTGAAATGGTCGCCAAGGGCGACCTAGTCAATGCCAACAAGATCGCGACTGGTCGGCTTTTGCACGCCCAACTTCGCGATGCATGCTCAGGCGTGCCCGAGACACTGGTGGCGCAGGCCAATCGCTACGTCCGGCAAGCGGCTCTCGCTGGCGAGCCTGAGGCGATGATCCGTTATGCCTTGGGTGAGTCGCTAGCGCCGGTGTATTCCTTTGGGTATATCGCCACCCCCGAGTTTGATGCGTGGCGGCGCGAGGCGCGCCCGATGCTGATGCGGGCCCTGGAGTCCGGCCAACCTGAGGCCGCACTTGCCCTGGCAAACGCGCACATCGGAAACGAGCTCCACTTGGGGATGCTGCTGCCACGGAACTCGGTGGAGGCCGGTGCCAGCATTGCCTTGGCGCGCCGCCTGTTCGGCGATGATCCCGCACTCGCGCGCGGGCTGTTTGGCGATGTCTCCGGAATCACCGCGCCGGATCCCATGCTGGCGCTGGACAGTGAGCAGGCCGCCGCCGCGGAACAAATGGCCAAAGACTGGCACGAGCGGAACTTCCAAGGCGCCCGCCTGGTGCTCGCGGACAGTACGGCTGCCCTGCTTCCGCTCCACCGCAGGTACGACTGGGCGTTTGGCGATTCGGGTTGGCCTGGCACCTCGCGCCTGGTTCCATGCGAGGCGCCGCCCGGAGTTGCGCCGTGACCCGCGGGACCAGAAAAGCGCTTGCCTTGGTCGCGCTGCTGGTGGCCGCGGCATCCGTGTTTGTGTTGCGGCATGGGTCGCCCCCGGGCAAAACAGCTCAGCAGACCACCGCATTCGCTCCGCAGCCTGAGGCCAACGGCGTTGGGCCTGCTGCCGCGGCCAACGGCATTGGGAGCCAGCGGCCAAAACGCGTCGCGCTGCCGCCCGTTGACGCGCCGCTGGCGACGATCCTCGAGCCTTTGGCCGCACGCGCGGACGCTGGCGATGCAAAGGCAGCCTGTCGGCTGGCGATGGAGCTGATCCGATGCCGGAATGTTCACGAATTTCAGGCGACTGGGGCCGTTAGTCACGCAAAGTTAGAGATCGAATTCGAAGCGAAGGGCGAGCTGGACAACGCCGACCGCATTGCGCAAGCGCAGTTGGGCCAATTGCGTCTCGCCCAGGAATGCGCCGCCGTGCCCGCACAGCTTCGGGACCGTGGGCCCCACTACCTGGGGCAGGCCGCGCGGGCCGGCGAGCCGGAAGCCATGGTCCGATATGTTGACTCACAGTCTTGGCCGCTGGATGGTCGCGGCATCTACTCGGATCCGGAGTTCGATCGGTGGCGCCGTGATGCTCCCGCCATGCTCAACCGGGCGTTCGCAGCGGGGATTCCGGAAGCCCCGGTCGTTCTGATGCATGCCTACAATAATGACTACTCGCCCGTTGGTGGCTTGATCCCGAACGACCCCGTCAAGGCGGAAGCCCTGCGCATGCTTATGGTTCGGTTGCATGGCTGGAGCGATCGCCTGGTCCCGAGCACACTGGATGCCGCCAGCCTGGCCAAAGCGCGCGCACTGGCGAAGCAGTGGCACGAGGGGCCCTTCAAGGGGCGCAGCTACCGGGGCCAGCAAAGAGCGATGTTCCAGTTTGCCGGCTTTCCAAGATACGACGGAAGTCCGCACGCGTTTTGCGTCGATGACCCGCCTGCACCCTGACGTACTGCCTAATCGCCGGGGCACCATCGCCGGAGGCGCCTGCGCGTAGCGGTAGAAGACCTTTCGTATTTCGCGGGGGTGAAACGCGGCCGCCCTTATCCGCCTTGGACGTTGCGACGTTTCAGATCAGCGATGCAATTCATGGGCTCTCCCCGCCGCAGACTTTGGAAAAATGAGGGTCGCGCGTGCCCACCTTCTTGACCACGGCGACAAAGCGCGGCTCGCAGCGTATCGGGTCCATCGCCGGCAGCATGATCGCCCAATCAGCGGTGCTGCCAACCTCGTTGGCGAACCGCTCCAGGTAGTCCAGGGCGACGTCGCGCTCGCCAAGCATTACCAACAAGGGGGCAAGGTGGAAGTCCTCGAGGCTGTTGCCACTGTCGGGATCAAGCCTGCTGTTGGACGGCAGGCTCGAATAGCGAGCCGCCAAGGCCGTCTTGTCGCCTTTCCCGGCCAGCGCTTGCACCAGCTCCCGGCCTTGGCCGGCGGCGCTCGGGTTGGCGATCGCGGCCTGGCGAGCGAACAACGCCTCGGCACCCTCCAAATTGCCCAAGGAAAGCTCGGCCATGGCGATGTCCTCCATGCAGGGCTCATAGTCGGGGTCGAACTCGAACACCTGCTGGCAGCGGGCCTTGGCCTCTTCATCCCGGCCCAGCGTGCGCAGGGCGAACGAGTGGTTCTGGGCCAGCGCGCGCGAACGCGGATCCAGCGCCGAAGCCTGCTCAAGCGACGCCAGGCCATTGGCCAGGTCGCCACTGTTCATCAGGCTGGTGCCTCGCCATTGGTGGGCCGTTGCAAACGAGGGACGCAGGGCGATGGCGCGGCGAAGGAGCGCGTCGGCCGAGCTCCTTCTGCCTTCCACGGCCGCAACCTGCCCCAGCGCCGCGTAGATCTCGGGCAGTGCGGGATCCAGCACCAAGGCGCGCTCAGCGAAATCGCGCGCCCGTGCCAAAGTTTCCGCATAGGGCATGCGGTTGCTGTAGCCACCGACGACGGCATACGCCAAGGCTTGTCCGGCATACGCCTGGGCAAAGGCGGGATCCAGCGCCGTCGCACGCTCGAAGGCGGCAATGGCGTCCCAAAGCGCCTGCTCGCGCCGGGTGTGCCAGAGCGTCATGCCCTGCAGGTAGAGATCGTAGGCCTCCAGGTTCTGGGTGCCGGAACCCTCTTTGCGCGGCCCGTCCAAGCCGCCGATCTTGAGCTGCAGGGTCTCGCCGATGGCCTGGGCGATCTCATCCTGGACGGCGAAGATATCGGTCAGGTCGCGGTCGTAGGTTTCCGACCACACATGGAAGCCATTGCTGGCGTCGATCAGCTGCGCGGTGATCCGGACCTTGTCGCCCTGCTTGCGCACGCTGCCCTCGAGCACCATCCGCACATTCAACTGCTCGGCGATTTCCGGCACTTCAAGCGACTTTCCCTTGAACGAAAACGAGGACGTGCGCGCCGCCACCTGCAGCTCCGGCGTGCCCGCCAGCACGTTCAATATCTCTTCGCTGATGCCGTCGGAGAAATACTCATTGGCCGGATCACCCGACATGTTGGTGAACGGCAGCACCGCGATGGAGCGTGCGTTGGTCCTGTTCTTTTCGGCGTCCAGGGTGGCCACGGCCTGGGCCAGCGCCGTGTCCGCGGTGGCCGCGACCAGGCTGGCTTCGCGCTTTGGCGCCAGGATGAACTTGTCGAAGGCGAAGAAAGCCAAGGCAAGGACGAGCAGGGAAAGAAACAGCCGCTCCATCCTGCGCGCCGTCTGCGGCGCGATGGACTGTTCCTGCGGAACATCCGCATCGCGCTTCAGGCCGCTGGGCGTCAGTTCAAACGCCCAGGCGAAACCCAGCGCAGGAACAAACCCCGCGGCCATGATGCCGACCAGGGTTTTCATCACCCATTCCGGCGCACCAAAGACGGGCAATAGCGTGGCTGCCACTTGGGTCAGCAGCCACGCAGCCACCAGGTACAGCCCGGCCATTCGAAAGACATTGCGGCGTCTAAGCTCGGTGATAAAACTCACGCAGGGGCCCCCGGCAGCCAGTAGCCGTCGGGCGACGGCGCTACAAGGCTACACGCCTTCCGGGCCAGCCGAGGGACAGGCGACGCCCGCCCGCCCCTGCAAACCTCAGCGTGCGGCCAGCGGCGCAGGCGGCGCCGCCGGCACGTCGACGTAGCGGTCGAACACCTTGCTGATCTGGTCGGCGGACACGTTGCCTCCCTTCTCCACCTTTTCGGCCTGCGTGAAGGTGGCCACGATCAGCGGCATGCCGTCCACCGAGGTCTTGAGGTGCACGCCTTCGCCGGCGGCAAAGCGGGCGTCCCACTCGGCGCGAACTTGCGCCCAATAGCCCTTGGTGGCGTCCCAGTAGCGGTAGGCCGGCCCGAAATCGAAACCGGTGAGCTTGCGGTAGTCGTTGAAGCCAAACTCGCGCGCCAGGCTATGCGAGCTGCCGTCGGCGCCGCGCACGGTCTTGGTGTTGTCCTGTTCGTGGGTCCAGCCGCCGGGCACGATGGTGTGGCGGTTCTCCACGTTCAGTGCGTTGTAGTCGTCGCGCTTGGTGTACTCGCGGCGCGGCAGCGGGCGCCAGCTGCGGTCCGAGGTCCAGGTGGCGCTGCCGTACTTGTGGTTCCACTTGCCGGTGCCGCAATAGCGCGGCGCATCGCTCACTTCGAACACGCACTGGGTCCAGGCGCCTTGCGTCAGCGCGGCATCGATGGGGCGCACGCGCCAAGTCTGGTCTTCGCTGAACTCAAAGCGTGAGGCGGCTTGGTAAGTCCAGTCCTGGCGCCAGTGCTTGGTCACGTGGCCGTCTTCGGACACCAGCAGGTGCTGCAGAACGATGCGATCGCCGCTGTCCTCCACCAGGATCACCACCTCGTTGCCGCCGCTGTGCTGGGCCGGCGCGCGCTCGTAGCCGGCCTTGAGCAGCACGGTTTCCTTGAAGTCGAAATCCACGCCGTACTCGCCCAGCATGGCTAGGATGGCCTGGCGATCGGCGTCGGGCGGGGTGGCCGCGGCGGCGGGAGCGGTTTCGGCCGCATACGTGGCGCCGGCCAGCGCGAGCGCGGCAAGGCCTGCAAGAAAGCGTGGTTTCATAGTTGAACTCCTGATGCGTGGATGAAAGTGCGGGGATGGCTGGCCATCACCAGGCGAACTGCAGGCTCAGGCCGGCATGGCGGCCCGGGCGCGTGTAGCGGTCGAGCACCAGGCTGGTGGATGCCACGCCCGGCACGTCGGCCCAGTCCCAGTAGGTGCGGTCGCCGAGATTGAACAGGCCCAGGTTCACGCTGGCGCCGGGAGTGAAGTCCCAGTGCGCCAGCAGGTCGAACACGCCATAACCCGGGGGCGCAAACGCGGCCTGGCCCGGCGAGAGTTCCGCCAGCCGGTCCTTGCCCTGCGCAAAGTTACCCACCAGCTCCACGCCCCAGTCCTGCGCCTCGTAGCCCAGGCCCAGCACGGCGCGCGCCGGGTCCACCGAGCGCAGCGGCAAGCCGGCGGTGCGGTCGTCGCCGCGCTGCCACGACAGCGCCGCGCGCAGGCTCCAGCCCGACAGCGCATCGCCGAACGCGGCGAAGTCCAGCCCGCCCTTGAGCTCGGCGCCCTGGATGCGGGCATCGGCGACGTTCTGCGACTGGAATACGGTGAGTCCCTGGGCGTTCACCTCCACGAAGCGCAGCGACTCGATGAAGTCGCGGTAGTCGTTGTGGTACGCCGACAGCGCGAACCAGGCGAACTCGCCGCCGTGGCGCAGCCCCAGCTCGAAGCCGTTGCTGGTCTCGGGTTTGAGGTCAGGATTCGGGATGGCGGTGTAGCCGAACGCCAGGTTGGTGAACCCGAGGTTCACGTCGTTGTAGGGCGGCGAGCGGAAGCCCCGCGAGTAGCCACCGAACGCCGACCAGGCCGGCGCGAACTCCCACACCGCGCCGAGCTTGGGCGACACGTTGGTTTCTTCGACGCCGACGATGGCCACGCCCGGGTTGTCACCGGCGAAGATGGCGTCGCTCTCGGGGCTCAGGTCGTAGTGATCAATGCGCAGGCCGGGGACCAGGCGGAATCCGCTGTCACCGAACACCATTTCGTCCTGCACAAACACCGCCGCGGTGGTCGCTTCGCTCACTGGGAAATCCCGCACCGGGAACACGTCCGGCAGCAGCACGTTGGTGCGAACGCCGGTGGCCAGATTGATCGAGGCACCGTCCCGCTTCTGGCGCACGTCGGTACTCGCGAGCTCCAAGCCGTAGGTGAGCTCGTGCCGCACGCTGGCGCCGTCCAGCGTCTTGTTGGCCGTGAATTCCCCGCCCACCACGCGCTGGTCGAAATTGAACTGGCGCTCGCGACGGGTGTTGTTGCTGCGCAGCTCGAAGCTGTCCTGGGTGGTTTCGCTGTCCTGCCGATACACCTGCCACTGCAGGCGGTCGGCCAGGCTCGACTCGATCGCGTCGATTTCATGCGCCAACGCCAGCCGCGCCCGGGTCTGCTCGTCTTCACCGCGCAGGTCGCGGGTGAGTGTGCTTACCGCCGACAGCACGTGGGTGTCGCTGCGGTCCTCGTTGGCATCCAGGGTGAAGCGAAAGCGCTGGTTCGCGCTGGGCTCGAACACCGCCTTGGCCAGCACCGACTTGCCGCGCGTGTCCTGCGGGTTGGCCGCGGTGCGCAGCGCGCCGCTGCTGCGGTTGTCGCCGACATTGTCGGTTTCCTGGCCGCTGCGCGCCGACGCGGCCACCAGCGTGGACCAGCGCTCGCCGGCAATCGCCGCGGTCGCGCCGCCAAACAGGCCCTGGCTGTCGCCCTGGTAGCCGACTTTCAAGCCCACGTGGCTGTCGTCGCCATCTTCGAGATAGTCCGAGGGATCCTTGGTAATGAAGGAAACCACGCCGCCCAGTGCGTCCGAGCCGTAGAGCGAGCTGGATGGCCCACGGATGATCTCCACCGCCTTGAGCGTGTCCAGGTCGACGAAGTTGCGGTTGGCGCTGGCGAAAGTGCCGATGGCGAAGCTGTCTGGCACCGGAATGCCGTCGGTCTGGATCAGCACGCGGTTGCCGTCGAGGCCGCGGATGCGGAAGCCGCCCAGGCCGAAGCGCCCGAAGCTCGAGGTCACCGACACGCCCGGCTCGTAGCGCACCAGGTCCTTGATGTCGCGCACCAGCTGCCGGTCCAGGTCTTCGCGAGTGAGCACGGTGACGGTGTTGGGGACCTCGTCGAGCGCGCGCGCAGTGCGCGTGGCGCTGACGGTGACGGTGTCGAGCACCGCCAGGCTCTGGCCATCGGCGGTGGTGACGCGGGGCGCAGCGAATGCAGGCGCAGACAGCGCCAGGCCCAGGGCCAGGGCAAGCGGGGTGGGTCGCATCAGGGACAGTCCTCGGGTCACGCCGGGTCTCGAAGGACCGTTCGGCGGAGCGGGTTGCTGGCGGGCGGCGTCCCTGCGGCACCCCGGACGCATCGCGGGGCGGGTGACTGGCTGGCTGTTGAATTGGATGATAATGATTCTCATCCGCAAGTCAAGCGAAGGGTTCGCAGCCACTGCGCCGCCACCCCCTATACTCGGCGCCGCACAGGGCAAGACCACGGGAGTGGGTTTGGACGCATTGCTGGTTTCCACCCTCGCCGTAGCCATCGCCGAAATCGGCGACAAGACGCAGCTCTTGGCCTTGGTGCTGGCGGCCCGCTACCGCAAGCCCTGGCCCATCATCGCCGGCATCCTGGTGGCCACCGTGGCCAACCATGCCCTCGCCGGCTGGTTCGGCTCCCTGGTCACTGGCTGGGTGCATCCGGAAGTGCTGCGCTGGGGCGTGGTGCTGTCGTTCCTGGCCGTGGCGGCCTGGGCCCTGGTACCGGACAAGCTGGACGAAGGCGAAGTAAAGGCGCCGAAGTTCGGTCCCTTCCTGGCCACCCTGATCGCCTTCTTCATCGTCGAGATTGGCGACAAGACCCAGGTGGCCACCGTGGTGCTGGCCGCGCAGTATTCCCCGCTTTGGCAGGTGGTGGTGGGCACCACGCTGGGCATGGCCATCGCCAATGTGCCGGTGGTGCTGCTGGGCTCCCGGTTCGCGGCCAAGTTGCCTTTGAAAGCGGCCCGGTGGGCGGCGGCCGCGCTGTTCGCAGCCCTGGGGCTCTGGGTCGCCCTGCGCGGACTGCCCGGCTAACACCCAGGCGGCCTGACAGCGCGCCACCGGCCCGGCTATCCTCGGCGCTGACCTCATCAGGCCACGACCCCCGGCGTGAGTACCCTGCGCGAGCAACTCGACGATCTGGCGCACTCGCTGCGCGACCCGCCCGACGAGATCCTGTTGGAAGTGGGCGCCGGTGGCGAACTGCTGGTGGCGCAGCTGCGGGTGGCCGTGGCGCTGCTGCTGGTGCTGATGCCGGCCTTGAACCTGCTCACTGGCGGCAGCCGCTACGAATCTGCCTCGGGCCTGCTGGGCGTGCTGCTGATCCTGCTAGTCAGCGTGCTGTGGCTGCGGCTGGCGCAGCGGGCCCGGCGCTATGCCTGGCTGCCGATGGTGTCGGCGGCCTTCGACGTGAGCATGGTGACGCTGGTACTCATGTTGATTGGTCTGGGCTCGCCGGTCGCGTCACTCAACAGCCTGGTGGTGTGGTGCTGCTACCCGCTGGCCATCTTCGCCACGGCGCTGCGGCACGATGTGCGGGTGACTATGGCGACGGGCGCGCTGGCCATCGGGCAATTTGCGCTGCTTTGGCTGGCGGTGTCGACGCTGCACCAGGGGCCGCTGACATCGGTGGACTACGGCACGGTAAGCGTCGCCAACCAGCTGCAGCGCCTGGTGCTGCTGGTGGCCGTGACCCTGGTGACGGCGATGGTGGTGTTCCGCGCGCAGCGGCTGACGCAGCTCTCGGGCACGGATGGCCTGACCGGTTTACCCAACCGCAGCTACCTCAACACGCGCGTGCCCGCACAGGTGGCCGAGGCGCGCAGCCAGGGCCACACGCTTAGCCTGGCGCTGGTGGACCTGGACAATTTCCGGCACATCAACGCCGAGCTGGGCCACCTGGCGGGTGATCGCGCGCTGCGCCATGCGGTGAAGGTGCTGCGCCGCGAGCTGGCCCGCGAGGAGCCGATGATTCGCGTCGGCGGCGAGGAATTCGTGCTGCTGCTGCGGCTGCCCATCGGCGCGGCGTGGGAGCGCATGGACCACCTGCGGCGCAAGCTCGAGGCCGAGCCATTCGTGCCCGAACCCGGGGTGGAGCCGCGCCGGCTGACGCTCAGCGCCGGCCTGGCCAGCTGCCCGCAGGACGCCAACGACCTGTCGGGCCTGATGAAGCGCGCCGACCAGCGCCTGCGCGAAGCCAAGGCCAACGGCCGCAACCGGGTAGTGGCCCGGGACGGCGTCTGAACCGCCTTGCCGGGGCCGGGGGCCTGCTCTACCCTGCCCCATCGCCCAGGGAAGCACCCCGTCAATGATCAGCAGCATCCTTTTTGGCCTGTTCGGCCTGTCCGTCCTCCTGTTCATTGCCTGGCTGTTCTCAAACAACCGGGGCGCGGTGGACTGGCGGCTGGTGGCCACGGGCGTGGCCCTGCAGATCGGCTTCGCGGCGCTGGTGCTGCTGGTGCCGGGCGGCAAGGACGTGTTCGACGCGTTGGGCCAGGGCTTCGTCAAGATATTGAGCTTCGTCGGCGAAGGCTCGAAGTTCATTTTCGGCGACCTGATGGACACCACGAAGTTCGGCTTCATCTTCGCCTTCCAGGTGCTGCCCACCATCATCTTCTTCGCCGCGCTGATGGGCGTGCTTTACCACCTGGGCGTGATGCAGTTCATCGTGCGGATCATGGCGCTGGCCATCACCAAGGTGATGAAGGTGTCGGGCGCCGAGACCACCAGCGTCTGCGCCAGCGTGTTCATCGGCCAGACCGAGGCGCCGCTGACGGTGCGGCCCTACATCAGCAAGATGACCGAGTCCGAATTGATCACCATGATGATCGGCGGCATGGCCCACATCGCCGGCGGCGTGCTGGCCGCCTACGTGGGCATGCTGGGTGGCGGCGACCCGGTGCAGCAGGCCTTCTTCGCCAAGCATCTGCTGGCCGCGTCCATCATGGCCGCGCCCGCCACCCTGGTGATCGCCAAACTGCTGATCCCGGAAACCGGCATTCCACTCACGCGCGGCACGGTGAAGATGGAAGTCGAAAAAACCACCAGCAACGTCATTGACGCCGCCGCCGCCGGCGCCGCCGACGGCCTGCGCCTGGCCCTGAACATCGGCGCGATGCTGCTGGCCTTCATTGCCCTGATCGCGATGCTCAACTGGCCGCTGACCTGGGTCGGCGAAGTCACCGGGCTGGCCGACTGGCTCGGCCGCCCCACCGACATGGCCACCCTGCTGGGCTACCTGCTGGCGCCGATTGCCTGGGTGATCGGCGTGCCCTGGCAGGACGCCATCACCGTGGGCGGCCTGATTGGCCAAAAGATCGTGCTCAACGAGTTCGTGGCCTATCTGCAGCTGGCTGAAATCATCAACGGCGGCGTCGAGGGCGTGTCGCTGACCCCGCAGGGCAAGCTCATCGCCACTTACGCGCTGTGCGGCTTCGCGAACTTCAGCTCCATCGCCATCCAGATCGGCGGCATCGGCGGGCTTGCGCCGGACCGTCGCCAGGACTTGGCGCGGTTCGGCATGCGCGCCGTGCTGGGCGGGACCCTCGCCACCCTCATGACCGCCACCATTGCCGGCGTGCTGACCACCTTGGGCGCCTGAGCGCCACACCCACCCCCCAGCCCCCCATGTAGGAGGGACTTTAGTCCCGATGCTCCTGGCGAAGGGCATCGGGACTGAAGTCCCTCCTACATAGTTCGTGGTTAGTGGTTCGTGGTTCGTGATTTTGGAAGGATGGGAGGACACATGCGCAGCGTTGTGGTGGTGGGTTCTTACAACCAAGACCACGTGTGGTCCACCGACGCGCTTCCGGCACCAGGTGCCACGCGCTTGGGCCTCTATTCCAGCGGAGCCGGCGGCAAGGGCTTCAACCAAGCCGTCGCAGCGGCGCGCGCGGGCGCACCCACCTGCTTCGTCACCGCCGTGGGTGCCGACGCCGCAGCGCAAACGGTGCGCCAACTTGCCGAGGGCGACGGCATAACACTCTTTGCGCAGGTCCATGCCGACCAGCCCACCGGCACCGCCGGCATCTTCGTGGACGCCGAGGGACGCAACGTCATCGTGGTCGCACCTGGCGCCAACGCTGCCCTCTCGTCCGACTTCATCGCACGGCAGGCCGATGCGCTGGCGCAGGCCGGCGTGGTGTTGGCCCAGCTCGAAGTGAACGCAAACGCTGTGCTCACGGCGCTGCTGGCCGGCCGCGCCGCCGGCGCCGTGACTATCCTCAATCCCGCGCCCGCCAACGCCGCAACCACCCCCGAACTGCTGGCCGCGGCCGACATCCTCACGCCGAATGAAACCGAGTTCGCGGCCATGCTGGCCCGCCATTGCGCGGTGACGGTGAAGCCCGATGACGTCGCCGCCCTGCCGGGCCCGGCGCTGCATGCGCTGTGCCGCGTACTGGCCCACCACGCAACGCTGGTGCTGACGCTCGGCGCGAAGGGCTCGTTCGTGTCGCATCCGGAGGCAGCGATGCGCGGCGATGAGGCCGCGTTCTATCCCGTGGCGGCCACCGCTGCGGACGTGGTGGACACCACCGGCGCCGGTGATGCGTTCAACGGCGCGCTGGCGGCGCAGCTGGTGCTGTCGGCCGCCGCTCCGTTCGCGCAAGCGGTGGCGTTCGCCAACCGCTACGCCGGGCTGTCCACCGAACATCCGGGCGGGGCCGCCTCCATGCCTCGTTTGGCGCGCACGCCCGGCGGCGCCTGACGTGCAGCTGGGTCCCTACGCCATCGCGCCGCGCGTGGTGCTGGCCCCGATGGCCGGCGTCACCGACAAGCCCTTCCGGATGCTGTGCAAGCGCCTGGGTGCGGGCCTTTGTGTGTCGGAGATGACCATCGCCGATCCGAAGCTGTGGCACACCAGCAAGTCGCAGCACCGCATGGACCATGCCGGTGAGCCCGATCCGGTGAGCGTGCAGATCGCCGGCACCATTCCCGAAGTGCTGGCCGACGCCGCGCGCTACAACGTGGCGCACGGTGCCCAGGTGATCGACATCAACATGGGCTGCCCGGCTAAAAAAGTGTGCAACGCCTGGGCCGGCTCGGCGCTGATGCGCGACGAGGCGCTGGTGGCGCGCATCCTCACGGCGGTGGTGCAGGCGGTGGACGTGCCGGTGACGCTGAAGATCCGCACCGGCTGGGACAGCGAGCACCGCAACGCGCTCAGCATCGCCCGCATTGCCGAAGACAGCGGCATCGCCGCACTGGCCGTGCACGGCCGCACCCGCGACCAGCAGTACACCGGCTTGGCCGAGTACGACACCATCGCGGCCGTGAAGGCCGCGCTGAAGATTCCCGTGCTGGCCAACGGCGACGTCGATTCACCCGAGAAGGCCGCCTTCGTGCTGCGCCACACCGGCGCCGACGCCGTGATGGTGGGCCGCGCCGCGCAGGGCCGGCCGTGGATCTTCCGCGAGATCGCCCATTACCTTGCCACCGGCGAGCACCTGCCTGAGCCGGGGATCGAGGAAGTGCGCGACGTGCTGCTGGAGCACCTGGCCCAGCTGCACGCGTTCTACGGCGAAGTGGCCGGCGTGCGCATCGCCCGCAAGCACCTGGGCTGGTATGCGAAGGACCGGCAGGAGAACGCCGCCTTTCGCGCGGTGGTGAACCGGGCCGAGAGCGCCGACGAGCAGGTGCGGCTGACGCGCGAGTATTTCGACGCCCTCGCGGCGGGACAGACGTGCGAATCCAAGCCGAGGCGTCGGGCGATCAACCCGTCCCAGTGACTGGCGCCGGGCAATAGGTCTCGAGGTAGCTGCCGTGCGGTGCGAGTTGCCGAAGCTGGCGATCCACCCCGCCGCGTATCGTCTCGAGGAAACCATTCAGCTCCTCGTCCGGCATCAGCCGCGTCACCGGGTGCCAGCCCTGCGGCTCGACACCCTGCCCCAACATCACCTGCACCCATGAGTTCTCCGCAAACAGCTCATTGGGGACGCGAAACACCCGCGCCGTCTCGCGGAACAGATTGATGCGGTGCTGCAACGTGGACGGAATGGCCATCTCGGCCGCCGCACGCCAGAACGGCGTATCGCGCCGGTTGGTCACGTGGTAATGCAGGATGATGAAGTCGCGGATGTGCACGATCTCGGACTCCGACTGATGGTTGTACTCCGCGACGTCCGAATTGCTGATTACCGATGGGAAGCACTGCAGCAGGCGGATGATGCTGCGCTGGATCAAGTGGATATTGGTCGACTCGAGTGGCTCCAGGAATCCCCCCGAAAGGCCGATCGCCACGCAGTTCTTCTCCCAACAGCGCTCGCGCTGCCCCGGGAGGAACCGCAGCAGCCGGGGCTCGAACAGTGGCTCGCCATCGATGGTGTTGAGCAGGGTCGCGCGCGCCGCGTCGTTGTCAATGAAGCGGCTGGAAAACACGATGCCGTTGCCGCCGCGCTGCTGCAGCGGGATCCGCCATTGCCATCCGGCATCACCGGCAATGGAGCGCGTGTAGGGCAAGGGCGGCCGCGATACGGCGGTCTGCACGGCAAATGCGCTGTCGCAGAACAGCCAGTGCGACCAGTCTTCATACCCAACGCCGAGCGTCTCGCCAATAAGCAATCCGCGGAATCCCGTGCAGTCGATGAACAGGTCACCTTCAACCCGCTCGCCGCTTTCCATCTCCAGCGCTTCGATGTGACCGTCCTCGGTGCGGGTAGCGACGCGGGCGATTTTCCCCTCGACGCGGCGCACGCCAAAGCCTTCGCTGAATCCACGCAGGTAGCGCGCATAGCGACCGGCATCCAGGTGGTACGCGTAGTTGATACCGCCATTGGGCAGGTGGGCGAAGCGCTCCTCCTGCGCGGCGCGCAGCTCGAAGCAGTATTCGCCGTAGTCGCGCGCAAGCCCGCGCTTGTGGCCTTCGAGCCAGAAATGCTGGAAGCCCGCGGTCCAGTGGTCGCGCCCGGTGGTGCCGAAGGAATGGATGTAGTGCTCGCCGCGATCCCGCCAGTTTTCAAAGGCGATGCCGAGCTTGATGGTGGCCTGGGTGGCGGCCATGAATTCCTGCTCGTTGATTTCCAGCAAGCGATGGAAGGTGACCATCGTTGGAATCGTGGCCTCGCCGACCCCAACCGTGCCAATCTCCTCGGATTCGACAAGGACGATGTCGAGCACCTTGCCCAGTGTCTTCGACAGCGCCGCCGCAGTCATCCAGCCGGCGGTGCCGCCGCCCGCGATAACCACGCGACGCACCGTCCGCTCCGCATTCCCTTCGCCCATCACATGCCATCCTCGTTAGTCGTCATTTCTTCAGCCGTTGCCTGAGCCGCTCGCGCAGCTCGCCGGCGCGCGTCGCATCCAGCGGGGCCAGCAGCAGCCGGGCGTGTTCAGGGATATGGGCCACCGTGGCGTCGCCAGCTTCGAAAACATAGTGCCGGAGCAGGGCGTGCCAGCCAGCGCGCTGGTGGGCGGGCAAGTCGCGGAACGCCAACAGGGCCAGCATCAAAGCGTTCATCGGCGGCTCGTGCCAGTCGGGCACGCCGCGCCACCAATAGTTGACCAGCACATTGAAAGCGTCGAGCGCCTCGACGTGGTGCCACCACAGGCTAGGGATGAAAAGCGCGTCGCCCGGCCCCAGTTCGAAGACGATCGCATGGCGCATCGCCTCGGCAAAGCGCGGGAATCGAGCAAAATCCGGCGCCGCAAAATCAACCAGGCTGATCGCCTGCCCCGCGGGGGTGAGGTCGAGCGGCCCGACGTAGAGGTTGCCCACCTGCTCCGGCGGGAACAGCGTGAAGCGCCGGCGTCCGGCGGCCACGCAGGCCAGGTTGTCGGGCACGTCGTGATGCGCGGCGATCCGGCTGCGATTGCCCAGCCACACGCTTGCCAGCGCATCCGCCGGCACGCCGGGGTTGGGGTTCAGGGCCTCGAAGCCAGGCAGGTAGCTCGACAGCGTGGCCGAGCCGACATAAACCGTCGGCGGTGACGGATCGGCCTCGAAGCGGCGCAAGGTCTCCAGCACCGATGACAGCGGCGCACGTTCGGGCCGGAAATTGAAGCCGGTCATGCTGCCGTCGTAGAAGATGCGGCCCTGCGCCTCGGGCGGTGCGATTTGCGCCTGCAGCGGCAAGCCGGCATCAAAGCCGGCGAGGTACTCGCGCGCCTCGGCCGCCGAGCGTTGCGCCGCCTCGACCAACGGCCAATCCGCCACGAGCCCGCGGAACACCCGCGGCGTTGCCAGACCCGCCAGCGTCTGGGACAACTCGCCGCGCGCAGCGCTGGCGTCAGGCATACCGAAGCGTGCGCTGGCTGCGCGCAATCAAGCCACGGAACTGCGAAAGGGACGCGATGGCCATGTGGATGGGCAGCAAGTGCCCGTCCCGATGCAGGGCAACCAGAGCGTCGGGCGCAAGGCCCGCCAGCCGCTCCTCGTGAATCGTGTAGAAGCCGGCAAGCCGATGGGCACCCGCGTCGGTGTCACCCACGTCGAGCACGAAGGATTCAAGCAAATTGTGATGCAGCAATGCCGCCATGAAAGCTGGCACCGAGGCCATACCTTCATGCAGGGTGCCTAGCAGCGCGCTCATCCGCTCTAGGAAGGGCGTGGTGCCCCCATGCGCGCCGAACAGCGGTTCACCCACCGTGGCGGATACGCGCGGGCTGTCGAGGTCGATGTGCACCGAGGGCGCACCGCCGTCGCGGCCGATCAGGAACGGCTGCCGTTCGACCGCCAACGGCAGGTAGTCCGCGTCCCAGTGGCTGCCTTGGAGGAACAGGTTCTCGCCTTCGCGCAGTCCCAGCAGGGCCACGGGCAGGACGTCGCCCACGGCGTTCTTCTGGAACACGATCGGGTAGTGCGCCTGCAGGCTGCGAAACTCGGAAGGGAACGTCTGGGCCAACATGGTGCCGTCGCCGTAGGCCAAGCCACGCGCGGTGATGATCCGCAGGTCCCGGTGCAGTGCGGCATCGATGGGTACGTGGCGGCTCATGGTGTTTCCTTTAAATGCGCGGCAGGCCACGCGTGGCGATATGGTCGAGCAAGGCCCGATGCGGCGGCAGGGCGTCCAGCCAGCGGCGGCGGCGCTGATCCACCTCGGCCAGCGCGGCCTCCACCCTGGCGGGGGCGTCGCAGCGGCGCGGCGCACGCGGCTCCGGCCGAACCCCCATGCCGTACAGCACGTATTGGTAGCTGGCGGCGGTAAATATTTCCTGCGCACGGGGCAGGTCGTGGCGCGAAGGCGCCTGCCGGCGCCAAAACGCCAGCCCGTCGCGCAAGGAGTCGGTCCAGGTCGCCGGATCGCGGTGGCGGCGCCAGTAGTCGCTGTCGTCCCGCCGCGAGACCGCGTAGTGCAGCTTGAGGAAGTCGATCACGCGCTCCCAGCGATAGCGGAAGGCGTCGTTGAAGCGGCGCGCAAGCCGCGGCAGGTCGCTACGCTCGGCCGGGAACTGCTCGGCGAGGGTGCTCGCCGCCAGTTCAACCAGCACCAGGGACGACGCCTCCAGCGGCTCGACGAAGCCGGCCGCGAGGCCAATGCCCACGCAGTTCTTCACCCAGCACTCCCGGCGATATCCGGGCTCCAGCCGGATCTCGCGGGGCGTCAACGCAAGGCTGTGTTCGGCCGCTCCCGTGCGGCGCGCGTGGTCCAGCAGACGCGCCGCGGCTTCGTCGTCACTGCAATCGCGGCTGCTGTAGACGTGCCCAAGGCCACGACGGGTGGGCAAGCCGATGTCCCAGATCCAGCCATGGGGCTGCGCCGTGGAAATCGTCTGGCAGGCCACGGGCGCATCGGGCGTCGCGTAGTCCACTTGCAGTGCAAGCGCACGGTCATTGAACAGCACGTCGGCACAGTCGACCTTGGGCACGCCGAAATGGCCGCCCAGCAGCAAGGAACTCAGGCCGCTACAGTCCACGAAAAGATCGGCATCCAGCCGCCCGTTGCTGCGGGTCTCGAGGCCAGCAATGCCGCCATCGTCCGCCGTCGCCACGCCGACCATGTGGTCAACCACGTGGCGGACGCCCAGGCGTTCAACCGCGTGCCGCCGCAGCATCTTTCCGAGTTTGACGGCGTCAAGGTGATAGCCATAGTTCGCCACCGCCGCGTACTCGGGCGTGCTGAACTGCTTGGGCGCAAGACCCGCCTCGCAGATCGCCGGCTGCGCCGCCACGACATCCGCAAAGGGCTCTTGGGAACCCCGACGCATCCACCCGCTGGCCGGATTCAACTCCGGGTACGCCTCGGGCAGCACGAAGGGGTGGTAATACTGGTCCTGCGCGCCGCCGTCTGCCCAACCGACGAACTTCGAACCCTGCTTGAAAGCAGCGTCGCATTCGCGCACCAGGTCCGACTCGGCGATGCCGATGCCACGCAGGGTGTCACGCATGCTCGGCCAGGTGCCTTCGCCGACGCCGATGGCGCCGACGTCGGGCGACTCGAGCACAGTGACCTCGATGCCGCCCTCGCCGCCCAGTTCCGACGCCAGCACGCCGGCGGTCAACCAGCCCGCCGTGCCGCCGCCCAGAATCAAGACCCTCCGCATACCACTTCCCGTGTTGCCCTATATCAGAAAGTGTAGCGCACCCCGAACATGTAGCGCGCTCCGGTTTGGGTCGCGTAGAGCAACTGCCGTTCATTGCGGCCATGGATGCGCTGGGTTTCATCCGTCAGGTTGATGCCCTCCACCGAAAAGACCAACTGGTCGCTATACGAGTAGCTCACGTTCATGTCGAACTGACCGTAGGCTTCGACATAGTTCGGGTTGGGACCCGCGCCATCGAAGCGGCCCGAGAGGAACTCGTCCCGCCAGTTGTAGGCCAGGCGCAGCTGCCACGGCCCTTGCTCGTAGAAGCTCACCACGTTGGCCGAATCGCTCACGCCCTCCAGCGCGAACTGCTCGCCAATCACGGCATTGTCGTAGCTAAGCCCGGAATCAACGAGGGTGTAGTTCGCAAACATGCCGAACCCGGAGTCACCAAACATGTGCTGCGCGCTGAACTCCCAGCCATCAAGCGTGTCCGATAGCTGGTTGGCCGGCGTAGTGATCCGGAACTGTGCAATCGGATCGGTCGGCCGCCCAACGATGGTGCCCGTGCGGTTGCCGGTCGAGTCCACGCCGGTGCGTGTCACTCCCGGCTGGCCGTTGAAGTTATCGAAGATGTAGTTGCGGATGCAGACCGGGTCGGCCACCGCGCAGCCATTCGCCAGCGCCGCGTTCCAGAACGCGCCACCGACCGGCGTGTTCAAGTTGAACGGGGTGTCGATTATCTGCGACGTGCCGATGTAGTTGTCGATCTCCTTGCGGAAATAACCCGCGGAGATGTAGTTGGCCTCGCCGTAGTACCACTCCAACGACAGATCGAAATTGTCCGAGAGCAGCGGCTCAAGGGCGGGGTTGCCCTGGGAACCGGTGCCGCCGTCAACGCGCGCCAGGTCGCTGAGCGTCTGCCCACCCTGGATGTCGCCCCAGCCTGGCCGGCCGATCGATTGGCCGTAGCTGCCGCGAAGCACCAACGCCTCGGTGAGGTCGAGCTTGAGGTCGAGGCTCGGCAGCCAGTAGTCGTAGTCGCCTTCGAGGGTGGTGAAGCCCTGCGCGCCACGCAGGACGCTGAACTCGTTGGCCGAACCCCAGGAAATACCCGTCGCCACTGGCACGAGTGCCGATGAGGTCACGTCAGTCTGTTCGTAGCGCACGCCGGCAGCAACGCTGAGCGGCATCGTGAAATCGAAGGTATTGCTCCACTGCACGAACGCACTGCGTGAATCCTCCTCAACGCGGCGGTCCGTGGTGAAGTCGTTCGACGCGAGGTACTGGTTCGGATCGTTGCCAGCGCGGGCCCAAGCGTCTGCCGCGGCTTGACGGACCGCAGCGAAGTCCCAGACAAAGAACGAGTCAGTGAACCCCGGGGAGTTGTGGCCCGCGAAGCCGTCGAAGTATTGCCCCATCCGGTCAAGCTGCCAGAGGGTGTCCGGATAGTCGGCCGGGCTGGTGGCGCCGCCCCAGGTGTCAAGCTGCACGTTCGAAAACGCCGACCGGTTGCGGACGTCGGTGGACGCCACGCCGAAGTCAAGTTTCGAGTAGTTCTCGAACTCGAACGCACCATTGAGCTGCGTCTGCTTCACCTCCGACTTCGTATAGCTGTTGCGGAAGGTGGAACCAGTGACCAGCATGCCCGCCGGATTGATCTGCGAGACGCCCGTGGGCAGCTGCACGTTCAACACAGGAAAGGCACCCGCATAGTTCACGGAGGTGGTGCCGCGGAAGAATCCGGCCGTTCCGAGCACACCCGATGAGCCGAACGGGCTGTCGGCGCCCGACGTGGCCTCGGAATCATGGTAGTCCAGCGAGAAGCTCAGCGCGTCAGTGGCCTCCCACTCAAGGTTGAAGCCCAGCGAGTTGTTCTCATTGGTGGTCGCGTTCTGCGCGCCACCCATGGCCAGATCGCTGTTCGCCCCTGGAATGAACTCGGAGTAGAAGGTCGGCGCCGCGACCGGGCCATTGGTCCAGGCACTCGACGAAGGACCGTAGTTGAACCAGACCGAGAGCTCGTTGCGCTGGGTCTGGATCTGGTTTTCCGAATAGGTGTAGTCAAGCGTCGCGGTGAGATTTTCGCTCGGCGCGAACTGGAACGTGAGCTGGCCGTTGGTACGCTCGCGGCTCAGTCCGTTGACGCTGTAGAGCAGGTTCTGCGGCACCGAATAAATGTCACCCGGGCGGGGGCGGTTGGTGATGTTCTCGGAGCCGGGCGTTCCAGGCTGCGGAATGGTGCCCCAGTTGTTCTCGTTGGCATTGAACGTGCGCCAGCCGTTGGGCGTAGACACCTGGTTGAAGCCGGAATCACGCTGCTGCCAGCTGCCGGTCAGCGAGACGCCAAAGCGGCCGTCGGCGTAGGTGTTGCTGAAGATGCCGGAAATTTCCGGCGTCACCGAATCACCCTGCAGCGAGGACGGCAGGTTGTCGACCGACGTGTCGTGCACCGCCTTGACGCCGATGCTGGCGCGGAAACCCGGCGCATCCAGCGGCCGCGTGGTCAGGATGTTGATGGTTGCGCCGATGCCACCCGTGGGCTTCGCCGCCCGTCCGGTCTTGAATACCTCGACCGCGGAGACTGCCTCGGAGGCGAGGTTGCCGAAATCGAAGGAGCGGGAATTGGAGGCGCCCGTGTCGGCGATGCTCGAGCCCGGCATCTGCCGGCCGTTGAGCAGCACCAGGTTGAAGTCCGGCCCGACGCCACGCACGGTGACGCGCGAGCCCTCGCCGTTAACCCGGTCGATCGAGACGCCGCTGATGCGCTGCAGCGACTCGGCCAGGTTGGAGTCCGGGAACTTGCCGATGTCCAGGGCGAGGATGCCGTCCACAACACCCTGCGCGTCGCGCTTGATGTTCATCGACGAGGCAAGGGTGGCACGTATGCCGGTGACTTCCACCGCGTCGAGCGTGGTGACAGCACCCTCCTTGGCCTTGGCAGCTTCGGTGTCAGCGTCTTTGTCGGCCGGGGGCGCCGTCTGCTGTCCAAGGGCGAACCCCGGTGCAGCCAGCGCAAGCATCAGGGCGACGGCCAGTTGGCCGCGCTGCGGTACGGATTGCTTTCTCTTCATGATGCGTCGCTCCCCAGGACAAATCACATTGCGGTTGGTGTGGTCGAACGGCCCAGACGGCTGGACTACCCGATAGAGCAATTGCACTATGTAATGACAACGCTGTCAATAGGCCTCGTGTCATTGCCGTGACACCGGGCCGGCAGGCCCAGGCACCGTGTCAGTCGGAGTCGCAGTTCAGGGCCTTGTCGGCGGCCTTACCCAAGGCGACGCTCGAGATGGCAAGGTCCAGCGGGCCCGCGGTATCGATCTCGAACACCCGTCGGACGGCGCTCAGCGGGGCACCGATGCGGCCAAAGCAGGCCAGCGGGATCGACACCTCCGACCACTGCCCTTGCACCAGGCCCGCCAACAGCGGGTCGAATGCGATCGACGAGCCCGCCAGCCCGACCCGCACCGGCCCGGTGGGCGTGGCGCCGAGGCGAAGCGTGAGCACCAGGTGCTGCCGCTCGACGGGCAGCGCGCGCAGATCCACGGCTTGTTCGGCTTCGAGCCAGATCCGGCCGCGGGCGCCGCCCTTCCAGGCGAAACGGCGGGCATCCTCCTGGGCCTGATGGTCGACCGCGGAGACTACGAGACTGGTGACCGCGTCGCCGCTGGGCAACTGGGCAAGGGCAAGTCCCCGCTGTTCGCTGTCGGCAATCCACCAGGACCAGCCTTCTGCAACCTTGCCGCTGGCGTAGAGGGTTTCGGGCAGGCTTTCGGCCAGAACCGACAGACCCGGCGCATCCGACAGCACCGGCGTCACTGCCGGCTGTGCGTAGCTCAGGCCAAAGCCCAGGGGGAACTGCGGGTCGTAGCCCTGCTGGCCGGCGTTCAAGGGGCTCTGCACGGCGCTGCGCGGCCAGGAGAACGACAGGCGGCCGGTGAAGTCATGGCGCGGCTTGCCCTCGGAATCGGCCAGCAGCACATCGGCAAGGCCGCCGCCTTCCGAACCCGGCAGCCAGGCCGCGACGAAGGCGCTGGCCGCATTGATCTCGCGGTTGACCCACAGCGGACGACCGCTTACGAGCACGGCCACCACCGGAATGCCGTCGGCGGCCAGGCGCTGGATCAAGGCGAGATCCGAGGGGTTTCCGAGCTGGTGGCCGAGGTGGGTCACATCACCGATGAACTCGGCATACGGCTCCTCGCCGAAGACCACGATAGCCACGTCCGGCTTGCCCGTGTAGCGGCCATCCACAGCCAGCTCCGCTTGCCCACCGCCCGCCTCTACTTGCTCGCGCAGGGCCTCCCAGAACGTCTGTGCCTTGGGGAAGTCTTCGCGCCGGGTGCCCGTGCCCTGCCAGGTCAGCGTCCAGCCGCCGGACTGCCGGGCCATGCTGTCGGCGCTGTCGCCGGCCACCAGGATGCGCTGCTTCGGCGCGAGCGGCAGCAGGCCGTCGGCGTTCTTCAGCAGCACCAGGGATTTGCGCACCGCTTCACGGGCAAGCGCCCGATGTTCCGGGCTTGCCAACAGGCCGAAATCGCCACCGTGCACACGCGTCGACGGCAGCCCCGCCTCGAACAGCCCCATGCGGACCTTCACCCGCAAAATGCGCCGCACCGCGTCGTCCAGTCGCGCCATCGGGATGGTGCCATCGCGGGCCTGCGTAAGCGTGTTCGCGTAGATATCCCGCCAGGTGTCCGGCGCCATGAACATGTCGATGCCGGCGTTGAAGGCCTGCGGGCAGTTGCGGTCGGTGCATCCGACGACTTCGCCGTGACCGTTCCAGTCGCCCACCACAAACCCGTCGAAACCAAGGCGCTCTTTCAGGATGGTCGTCAGCAAGCCGTGGTGCCCATGCATCTTCTCGCCATTCCAGCTCGAGAACGAAGCCATCACCGACTGCACGCCGGCCCCGAGCGCGGCGATATGGCCGGCGCCGTGGATATCGCGCAGCTCCGCCTCGGCAACGCGAGCGTCGCCCTTGTCCTTGCCTTCGAAGGTGCCACCGTCGCCGATGTAGTGCTTCGAAGTCGCCGCCACGGTGCCTTCACCGAGGAAGCCTGGCGTGCCCACGCGGCCCTGCAGGCCCTCGACCACGGCGGTCGCGTAGCGCGACACCAGCGCCGCATCCTCGGAATAGCCTTCGTAGGTGCGGCCCCAGCGATCGTCGCGCGGTACGGTCACGGTCGGCGCGAAAGTCCACTCGAAGCCGGTGGCGCGCAATTCGAGCGCCGTGGCGCGGGCGATGCGACGCACAAGGTCGGAGTCGTTGGCGGCACCCAGGCCAATGTTGTGGGGGAACAGCGTGGCGCCGACCACGTTGTTGTGGCCGTGCACCGCGTCAATGCCCAGGAGCAGCGGGATGGCGCTGTGGCCGCCCGTGGTGTCCATCGAAGCGGCATGGAACGCGTCTGCCGCAGCCAGCCAGTCGGCCGCGGGGGCGTTGTAGCGCTTGCCCGGATCGGAGTTTCCGCCCGCAAGGATCGAGCCAAGCCGATAGGTGCGGACATCCTCGGGAGTAACGGAATCGAGGTCGGCCTGCACCACCTGGCCGACTTTCTCCTCCAGGCTCATGCGCTGTATCAGCGCACTGATGCGCGCCTCGACGGCGGCGTCCTCTGGGATCGGTGACGCGAGCTGGGGCCAGAGCGACGGATCGACCGGGGAACTTTGGGCGGCGTTCGCAGCCGCTTCGGCCCAGGCCGCGATTGGGGCGAGGCACAGGGCGAGCACCACCGTGCCCCGCCAGCCACCGCGCCGCGATACCGCGCTGCTCTTTTCGAAATCGCCCACGTCGTTCTCCCCCGCAAATTCTCAGCCAGCACCGACCGTTTCGGCGCAGGGGGCGAGTATGTCCTAACGATTGACAGCGTTGTCAACCATCGGGCCTACTGCCGCCTCCAGCACGCCCACGCATCCCGGGGGAGGCCGCGTGCCGGGTACCCCTCGCCTTGAGCATGCGCTCGTGGCCAGCGGAAAGGAGAGCGCGTGATGGCGGCTGCGGACCGAACCTCGTCGATGGCTTTGATCGCCGACATTGGCGGTACGTGGGTGCGCTTCGCACTGGCCCATCACGACGGCGCGCCAGCGCCTACCCTGCGCGCGGAGGTTCGGCTGGCGGTGGCCAAGTACCCGTCGCTGATCGCCGCTGCGCGCCACTACCTCGATGGCCTCGAATCTACCCTCCCCCACCCCGACCATGCGGCGTTTGCGGTCGCCGGCCGCGTCGAGGGCGACACCGCGACGATGACGAACCACCCCTGGTGCATCGACGCCAACGAGTGCGCTTCGGCCCTGGGCCTGTCCAAGGTGCTACTGCTCAACGACTTCACTGCCCAGGCGCTGGCGCTGCCGTACCTGGGCGCATCGGAGCGGGGGCAGATCGGCTCACCCGATCATGGACTCGACCATCGCGACAGTTGGACGGTCGCCGTGCTCGGCCCCGGCACCGGCCTGGGCGTGAGTGCCCTGCTGCGTCGCTCGGGTGCGCCCTTCGCACTTTCCTCCGAGGGCGGGCATGCGGCGTTTGCGCCCAAGACGGCTCGCCAGCGGGTCTTGCTGGAACATCTGGCCGAACGCTTCCCGCGCGTCTCCTACGAGCGGCTGATCAGCGGCAGCGGGCTGAGCAACCTGCACTGGGCCATGGCCCGACGTGACGGTGGCGCCCTGCCCGAAGACCTGCGCCCCGAGGACGTCACCGCGCGCGCGCGCAGCGGCGATGCGATGGCCAGCGAAACCATCGAAGTGTTCTGCGAAGTCTTTGGTGCGTTCGCCGGCGATCTCGTCCTCACCTTTGGCGCATGGGACGGCGTCTACCTGTCGGGCGGCCTGGTGCCACTGCTGTTCGAAGAGCTTGGCGCTGGCGCGTTTCGGCGCGCGTTCGAAGCCAAAGGCCGCTTCAGCGAGGCCATGACCCGCGTGCCGGTCCACGCCGTCCTGCACCCGCAACCCGGGCTGCTGGGTGCGGCCGCGCTCGCATTCGAGGGCGCGGCCACCGACCACAGCCGCCCCTAGGCGGCCGATCCAGCCTGGAAAGCCTTCGCGTAGCGCAGGCCGAAGAAGGCAATGAAGCCGTAGCAGAGCATCGGCACGATGAAGGAAGGTTGCAGGCCCGCGCTGTCGGCCACGAAGCCCTGCGCGAACGGCACGATCGCACCGCCAACAATGGCCATGCACAGCAGGCCCGACCCTTGCCCGGTGCGCGCCCCCAGCCCGTGCAGTGCGATGCTGAAGATGGTCGGGAACATGATCGAGTTGAACAGTCCAACGCCGATGATGGCCCACATGGCCATGGCGCCCTCGCCCATCACTGCCACCATGATCAATGCTATCGAGCAAAACGCGTTGAACCCGAGGGTGAGGCCGGGGCTCACCTTTTGCATCACGGCAAAGCCGATGAAGCGCCCGATCATCGCCAGGCCCCAGTAGTACGCCACGAAGTGCGCCGCATCGGCAGGGGCCAGCCCTGCGATGTTCGGCTCGCCGAGAAAGCTGATGAGGAAGCTACCGATGCTTACCTCGGCGCCCACGTACAGGAAGATCGCGATCGTGCCGAGCAGCAAGTTCCGATGGCTCAAGACCGACAGCAGCGGGCGCTCGTCCACCGGCGCCGCGTCATGGATCACCTTCGGCAGCCGCGCGAACGCAAACGCGATGGCGAGTACCAGCAGTGCCCCGGCCAGCAGCAGGTAGGGACCTTGCACCGTGGCGGCCTCCGCCGCGCGATGGGCCGCGCGTTGCGCCGTATCCATCGCGGCGATATCCGCCTCGCTGAGCAGCACTGCGCCGCCGAGGATCAACATGCCGCCGAAAAGCGGGCCGACCGTGGTGCCCAGGGAATTGAACGCCTGGGTCAAGGTGAGCCGGCTTGAGGCGGTGCGCGCGTCACCCAGCAGCGTGACGAAAGGATTGGCCGCCACCTGCAGGATGGTGATGCCCGATGCGAGCACGAAGAATGCGAAAAGGAACAGCCCGTACCCGGTGGTAGCCGCCGGGTAGAACAGCAGGCAGCCGGTGGCCGCGATCAGCAGGCCCACCACGGCGCCGTTCTGGTAACCGATCCGCCGGACCAGGCCGCCCGCCGGCAGCGATACCACGAAGTACGCGCCGAAGAAGCAGAACTGCACCAGCATCGCCTGCACATAGGTGAGCGTGTAGATCGACTTCAGGTGGGGAATGAGCACGTCATTCAAGGAGGTCAACAGACCCCACATGAAAAACAGGGTGGTGACGATGACCAGCGCCCGAATGTTGGTGGCGCCTCCTGGGGTGGCCGCAGCGACCCCCGCCGGCGAATGACTGGAACCCATAGCGTGCCTCCCCTCCCGGCCAGCGCGATGCGGGCCCCCGCCGCGGAGTCTGCCTGCTGTTCCAGCCAATGACAACGCTGTCAACCTTGAGGCCATACCGTATGATGTGAAGGTAGTGATCAGAGCGGGAGTACCCACGGGGATGGCATCGCGCGCGACCATCGAAGACGTTGCCGCAGCAGCTGGCGTGTCGTTCAAGACCGTCTCCCGGGTACTGAACCGGGAGCCCAACGTGCGTCCGGAAACCCGGACCCGTGTGCTTGAAGCGGCCGCGACCCTTCGCTATACGCCCCATGCCTCCGCGCGCAGCCTCGCCGGGCATCGCTCCTTCAACATCGCGCTGGTCTACAACAACCCGTCAGACAACTACATGATGGGCGTGATCTCGGGCGTGCTCGAGGCCTGCGCCAGCGAGCGTTACCACGTGATCCTGTCGCCGGTGGCGCTGGACGAAGCGCACCTGCTCGCCGAGATCGAAGACCTGATGGCGCACTCCCGGCCCGACGGGTTGCTGCTCACGCCACCGCTGACGGATTCCCCAGCGCTGCTGGCGCGGCTGCAAGCGCTGGACATTCCCTTCGCGAGCATTTCTCCCCGACGCCAGGACAACGGCGTCGCGGTGGCGATGGACGAACCCGCGGCCGCAGAGCAGGTGGTCGACCACCTGGTCGCGCTGGGCCACCGGCGCATCGCCCACGTGCTCGGGCACCCGGCGCATGGTGCCAGCCAGTGGCGCCTGGACGGCTACCGCCGGGGGCTCGCGAAAGCCGGCATCCCGCTTGATTTCTCACTGGAAGTCCCCGGTGAGTTCTCGTTCGAATCCGGCGTGGCCGCGGCCCACCATTTGCTCGACTTGGTGCCGATGCCGACCGCCATCTTTGCCGCCAACGACGACATGGCGGCGGGTGTGATGCACGTCGCGCACGAACGTGGCCTGCGCCTGCCCGAAGACCTCTCGGTCGCCGGCTTCGATGACACCGCGATGTCGCGCCAGCTGTTTCCCTCGCTGACCACCATCCACCAGCCGACCCAGGAGATGGGCCGGCTTGCCACCGGCGCCCTGCTCAGCTACATCCGCGACCCCAAGCCCGCCATCCTGCTGAACGTGCCGCACATGCTGAAGGCGCGACAATCGACGGGTCCGGCCCCCGCCAGGTGATCCGGTGGGTTCAGGCCGCGTGCGCCAGCCGCAGCGGCTGCCGGCGCGACGCCATTTCCACCAGCGCCTGGCCGTCGTGGCCCAGCAGCTGTAGGTTGCCGTCGGCGTCTTCGGCCAGCGCGGTCAGGCTTTCCACCCAGTCGCCGTCATTGGCGTACACCAGCCCATCGACGACGCGCAGGGCGGCGCGGTGGATGTGCCCGCAGACGATGCCGTCCAGGCCGCGGCGGCGCGCGTCCTGCAGGCCTGCGGCGACGAAGCGATCGATATAGCGCTCGGCCGCGCCGCTCTGGCGCTTGAGGAAATCGGCCAGCGACCAATAGCGCATGCCCACCCGGCGACGCGCCAGGTTGGTGATGCGGTTGCCGGCCAGGATGCGGTCGTAGAGCCAGTCGCCAAATTGCTCCTGGAAACCGCCGAAGTGCGTCACCGCGTCGTAGTCGTCGCCGTGCGTCACCAGCAGGCGGCGGCCGTCGGCCAGTTGGTGGATGGCGCGCCGGCGCACCTGCATATAGGGCAGCATCAGTCCGCAGTAGCGGCGGATGGGGCGGTCGTGGTTGCCCGGCACGTAGATGAGCTCGGTGCCCGCGCGTGCCAGCGCCTGCAGGCATTCGATCACGCGGTGCTCGCCCGCGCCCCAGGTGGCCCGGCGCTGCGCCATCCACCACAGGTCCACGATGTCGCCCACCAGGTACAGCCGCTGCGGGTTCATCCGGTCCAGGAAATCGGCCAGCTCGCTGGCGTGGCAATTGCGCGAACCCAGGTGCACGTCCGACACGAAAACCGCGCGCTGCCTGGATTTGGCCGGCGCCGGGCTCATGCCGCTTCGGTCCTGGGCAGCGCCGCCGGGACATCGCCCAGGTAGCGCTGTCGCTTGCGTGGCCGGATTCGGGTGAGGTCCAGCTCCACCAAACCGTCCACCGCGTTGTTGAAGTCCGGGTCGACGCCGAACGCAAGGAAGCGCGCGCCGCCGGGTTCGCACAGCTCGGTGTACTGCTTGTACAGCGTCGGAACCCGGGCACCCAGTGAGCCCAGGTTGGCCTTGAGCACGCGGAACCCGGTCTCGGCATCGAGTTCGCCGAACGCGGGCGGCGCGGCCAGGAACCGGAACGGCCGGTTGGCCGCCACCGCACTCTCGCGACAGCCGTAATAGCGGGCGTAGTAGGCCACCAGCTGCTCGCGTGCCGCGATCGGTAGGTCGGCGCTGATAGAAACGGGCCCGAGCAGGTAGCGCACGCCCGGCTGCGTCCGCAGGTAGGCGCCGATGCCAAGCCAGAGGTAATCCAGGCTGCGGCCGCCCTGGTAGCGCGGTGCGACGAAACTGCGGCCCAGCTCCATGCCCTGCGCCAGCCGCGCCAGGTGCGAGCACGGGTAGCGGAACAGGGACGCGGTGTAAAAGCCTTCAATGCCGCGATCGGCCAACACCCGTTCGCCCGGCGCCACGCGATAGGCGCCGGCGATTTCCAGTGCCTCGGGGTCCCAGAGCACGATGTGGTCGTACCACGTGTCGTAGCAGTCCACGTCCAGGCGCTTGCCGGTGCCCTCGCCGGCGGCGCGGTAGGTGATCTCGCGCAGTCGGCCGATTTCGCGCAGCAGCGGCGAGTCCACCGCCAGCGGGCCGGCGTGGATGCGCTTGCCGTCCGGCGTCTGGCCCAGGCAGGGCATCTTCGCCAATGCATCCAGAACCCGGCGACGGTCAACGGCGTGCACCACCGGCTCCGGACCGCCCGCTGCGGCCTCGCGGCGTGAGCCGATGGCATACAGCGCCTGGCGCACCGCGGCGAGCGCCGATTCGGCGGACCGCTCAGGCGGCAGCGGCTGCACGCGGCCGATGCGCAGCGAGACCCGGCTGCCGCGACGGGCGAACATCTCCCGCGGCAGCAGAGCCGTGCCCACCGGCTTGCACAGCGCGGCCGCGCCGTAGAACAACATCGAGTTGCGCGCATCCACCCGCACTGGCAGTACCGGCGCACCGGTGGCGGCGGCGAAGCGCAGGAAGCCCTGGCGCCAGCGCGGGTCGCGGATGCCGCCCAGCCCCAGCCGGGACACTTCGCCGGCCGGGAAGACGATGACGCACTCCTCGCGCTCCAGCGCAGCCTCCACCGCCGCCAAGCTTTCCGGCGTGGGCTTGCCGCCAAGGATGCGCAGCGGCAGCAGCAATGGGCGCAGGCCAGGCACCGCACCCAGCCAGTCGTTGGCGACGATACGCACGTCACTGCGCACGCTGCCCACCAGGTGCAGCAGGCACATGGCATCAATGCCGCCGCTGGGATGATTGGCCACGACCAGCACGCGGCCGGATTGCGGGATCCGCTCGCGCTCCACGTGGTCCACCGTGTAGCGCACGTCCAGGTGCTGCATCGAGGCTTCCACCAGGGCCAGGCCCTGAAGGTGCGCGTTTCCGGCAAGGAAAGCATCGACGTCGCGCAGGCGGGACCAGCGGTCCAGGCTCCTGAGCAGCGGCTTCGCGAAGGCGGCGCGCGGACCTTGGAACCAATCGGGGTAGCGCTCGGCTACCCGGCGCTCAAGCTCGATCATGGTTGCAACCCGTGCTGGCGGTGCCATCAATGTGCAGCGCTGCGCTGACATCCCGGTTAAGGACAGGCGTCAACTGCGTGACAGCGGCAACTTAACGCACCGCCAACGGCCGCAGGTGCAGGATGCAGCCCGGGGCCCGGCCGTGTATCATGCCCGGCCTCCATTCCATCCTTTCATCGCAATCAAAGGATATAAGCCGAAATGTCCAGCTACCTCTTCACCTCCGAGTCGGTCTCCGAAGGCCATCCGGACAAGCTCGCCGACCAGATCTCCGATGCCGTGCTCGACGCGATCCTGGCTCAGGACAAGCGCGCCCGCGTCGCCTGCGAAACCATGGTGAAGACCGGCGCCGCCATCGTCGCCGGCGAAGTCACCACCAGCGCCTGGGTGGACATCGAGGCCCTGGCCCGCAAGGTGATCAACGACGTCGGCTACGACAATTCCGACGTCGGCTTCGACGGCCACACCTGCGCGATCATCAACATGCTGGGCAAGCAGTCGCCCGACATCGCCGCCGGCGTGGACGGCAGCAAGAAGAAGCAGAAGGCGCCCGAGGACCAGGGCGCCGGCGACCAGGGCCTGATGTTCGGCTACGCCTGCAACGAAGCGCCCGAGTTCATGCCGGCGCCGATCTACTACGCCCACCGCCTGGTGGAACAGCAGGCCAAGGTGCGCAAGAGCGGCAAGCTCAAGTGGCTGCGCCCGGACGCCAAGAGCCAGGTGACCCTGCGCTACGAAGGCAACAAGGTTGCCGGCCTCGACGCCGTGGTGCTTTCCACCCAGCACGACCCGGGCATCAAGCAAAAGGACCTGGTTGAAGCCGTGTACGAGCACGTGCTCAAGCCCGTGCTGCCCAAGGACTGGCTGAAGTCGCTGCCCAAGTCCAAGGTGCACATCAACCCGACCGGCATCTTCGTGATCGGTGGCCCGGTGGGCGACTGCGGCCTCACCGGCCGCAAGATCATCGTGGACACCTACGGCGGCATGGCCCGCCACGGCGGCGGTGCGTTCTCGGGCAAGGATCCGTCCAAGGTGGATCGTTCGGCCGCGTACGCCGCGCGCTACGTCGCCAAGAACCTCGTGGCTGCCGGCCTGGCCGACAAGTGCGAAGTGCAGGTGTCGTATGCGATTGGCGTGGCCGAGCCCACCTCCATCTCGGTCACCACCTTCGGCACCGGCAAGATCTCCGACGACAAGATCGAGAAGCTGATCCGCAAGCACTTCGACCTGCGTCCGTTCGGCATCACCAAGATGCTCGACCTGCTGCATCCGATCTACCAGTCCACCGCCGCCTACGGCCACTTCGGCCGCAAGCCGCACGAAGCCACCTACACCGACGGCGCCGGCAAGAAGCACACCGCCACCGCGTTCTCCTGGGAAAAGACCGACCGCGCCGAAGCCCTGCGCAAAGCCGCCGGCCTCAAGAAGTAAGCCGCCTGTCTCCCTCTCCCGTTCACGGGAGAGGGCCGGGGTGAGGGCAAACGGGCCGCGAAAGCGGCCCGTTTTCTTTTGGCCCCCCACCCACCCCCACCCCCCCGCCACCAAGCCCATCTACGACCCAAAACCCAACCCAAACCCCAGCCAATCCCCCATCGCCCCGAATGTATCCTTCCGGATACGTTTGGTGCATGATCGAGATCGAGCAATCCGAGCGTTACGACACGTGGATTTCCACCCTGCGCGATCGCAAAGCGGCGGCGATAGTTACCACGCGGGTTGAACGCATCAGGATGGGGTTGCTGGGTGACGTGCGATCCGTCGGTTCCGGAGTCAGCGAACTGCGAATCAACTATGGCCCGGGATACCGTGTGTACTTCACCTGGCGAGGCAACACGCTGATCTTGCTGTTGTGCGGCGGCGACAAGGCCACGCAATCGACCGACATCAAGACGGCTAAGGCCATGTTGGCCGAGCGCCATCCATGAAGCACTTCAATGATTACCGGAGTCTGATGACCATGCCTCTCAAGACCATGCCCTACGACCCGGCGAAGTACCTGGATACAGAGGAAGCCATCGCGGTTTTTCTCACTGATGCATTCGAGTCGGGCCACGATGGCGTCATCCAGAATGCCCTGCAGATTGCCGCGAGGGCGCGCGGAATGTCGGAAGTTGCCCGTACGGCAGGGGTTGGCCGCGAAAGTCTCTACAAGGCCCTCCAAGAAGAGGCGCAGCCCCGTTTCTCGACCGTAAGGAAGGTGCTGGCAGCACTTGGCCTGGAGATCGCAATCGTCGCCAGAAAGAAGTCGCCCGCGAAGAAGCGGCCGGCAAGCCGACGAACCAAGGCCGCCCCGGCGGGTGCCGTTGCCGCCCGCAAGGCCGCCGGCGCACCCGCCAGAACCAAAGCGCTAAGCTAATGCCGTCTTCCCCGGTTGTTCGAGGCGAAGTCGAAACCAGCCTGATCGCCGGAGTCTGTCGACTATCCGGCCGCTGGCCCGATCTGGCATCTTGCACGCATGCCCACCCCCACCGAATCCCGCCGCCCCCTCGCCACCCGCAGCGCCGGCTGGGCCAAGGCCCTGGCGGCGGCCTTGGCCAAGGCCCGCGTAAGCCCCGACCTGATCTCTTTCATCAGCATCCCCATCGCCTTCGCCGGCATGGCCGCCTTACTGCACGTGG
>JANORD010000011.1:0-8797 GCA_031415095.1 Lysobacteraceae bacterium | reverse complement strand
GGGTTGAAACCCCTCCTACAGGGGCCGCCGCGGGGTTGAAGCCATCCCACAAGAGCAGCCTTGGGTTAGGCTGCGGCATCATCCACGCACAGGCTCCCGCCATGACGATGCTGCGCCCCGCCCTGTTGGCCCTCGCCCTGGTGCTGCCCGCCGCCGCAACGGCCGCGCCGCCGCAAAAGGCGCTGACCATGCAGGACGTACTGGACCAATCCACCCCGTCCGACTGGCGCCGGCTCGATCCCGAAAACACCCTGTACCTGGAACTCGACAGCGGCCGCGTGGTGATCGAACTGGCACCCGCGTTTGCGCCGGCGCACGTGGCCAACATCCACACGTTAGTGAAAGCCGGCTATTTCGACGGCCTCAGTATCAACCGCGTGCAGGATAATTTCGTCGTGCAGTGGGGCGACGCCAATGCCGAAGATCCGGCCACGGTGCGGCCGCTGGGCGCCGCTGCCGCCGCGCTTCCGGCCGAGTTCACCCGCAGCAGCGTGGGGCTGGCCTTTACGCCGCTGCCCGATGTCGACGGCTGGGCGCCGCAAGTGGGCTTCGTGCAGGGCTTCCCGGCCGCGCGCGATCCCAAGGCACGGCTGGCCTGGCTGGCGCACTGCTATGCCACGGTGGGCGCCGGGCGCGACCTGGCCGCAGACAGCAGCAAGGGCAACGAGCTGTACGTGGTGATCGGCCAATCGCCGCGGCAGTTGGACCGCAACATCACCACGGTGGGCCGGGTGGTGATGGGCATCGAGCACCTGAGCGTGCTGGCGCGCGGCACCGGGCCGCTGGGCTTTTATGAGACCGCCGCCGAGCGCACGCCTATCCGGCGCATCCAGCTGGCCGCACAGCGGCCCGAGGCCGAGCGCGAAAAGATCGAGATCCTGCGCACCGATACGGCCACGTTCGCGGCGCTGGTGGAATCGCGGCGCAACCGCCGCGATGAGTTCTACAAGCGCCCCGCCGGCCACATCGACCTGTGCAACGTGCCGCTGCCGGTGCGCGCCATTCCCGTCAATCCAGCGCCCTGATGGCTTGAAAGACCGCGCCAGTACCGGCATGCCGGCGCTGGCATGGGACAATGCCGCCGTGTCCACCGACCCCGCCATCCAGTGCTCCCAGTGCCAGGCCTGCTGCTGCCAGCTGCCGGTGCTGGTGCTGCCCGGCGATGCGCCACCCGAGCACTTCCTGGATGAGGACGCGCAGGGCTACCTGATCATGGCCAAGGCCGACGACGGCTGGTGCGTGGCGCTGGATCGCGAGCGCATGTGCTGCAGCATCTATGAACAGCGGCCGTTCGTGTGCCGCGAATTCGAAATGGGCGGCGGCGACTGCGCGCAGGTGCGCGACGACTGGCGCCGAATCGCCGTGAGCCTGCAGTGACATGGGCTGGTTCGTGTACCTGATCGAATGCCAGGACGGCAGCCTGTACACCGGGGTCGCGATAGACGTGGACAAGCGCTACGCCCAACACGCCGCCGGCAAGGGCGCCCGCTACACGCGCTCGCATCCGCCGCGGCAGCTGCTGGCAAAACTTCCCTACCCTGATCGCTCCAGCGCCCTGAAGGCCGAATACGCCATTAAACAGCTGCCGCCCGAGCGCAAGCGCGCGCTGGCGGCGCAGGCTGGAGCGGTGCCATGACGCCGCGCACCAAGGCCCACTGGCAGATGCATTTCTGCGTGCTGCTCTGGGGCTTCACCGCCATCCTGGGCAAAGCCATCACGCTGCCAGCGATGGCGCTGGTGGTGTGGCGCATGGGCATGGTCACCGTAGCCCTGCTGCTGGTGCCGCGGGTCTGGCGCGGGATGCGCGCGCTGCCGCCGCGGCTGCTGGGCGCCTATGCCGGCATCGGTGCGCTGGTGGCGCTGCACTGGCTCACGTTCTATGGCGCCATCAAGCTTGCCAATGCGTCGGTGGCGGTCACGTGCATCGCGCTGGCCACGGTGTTCGTGCCGATGGTGGAGCCTTGGGTCACCGGCAAGCGCTTTGATCCGCGCGAATTGCTGCTGGGCGTGGCGGTGGTGCCGGGCGTGGCGCTGGTGGTGGGCGGCGTGCCGGCGGGCATGCGCTGGGGCATTGCGGTGGGCACGGTGTCGGCGGTGTTCGTGGCGCTGTTCGGCGCCCTGAACAAGCGCTACGTCGAACGCGCCGACCCGCTCACCGTGACCTGCGTGGAGCTGGGGGCCGGCACGCTGTTCCTGGCGCTTTGCGCGCCCCTGCTGCCCTGGTTTGGTTCGCCGCTGATGCTTCCCGGCCAACAGGACGCGCTGCTGCTGCTCGTGCTGGCGATGGCCTGCACGCTGCTGCCGTTCGCGCTGTCGCTGGTGGCGCTGCGCCACCTCAGCGCGTTCTCGGCACAACTGGCGGTGAACCTGGAGCCCATCTACGCCATCGTCCTGGCGGTGCTGCTGCTGGACGAGCAGCGCGAACTGGGCGCCATGTTCTACGCCGGCGTTGCGATCATTCTCGCTGGCGTATTCGCACACCCGCTGCTGGTGCCGCACCCGCGCCAGAAACCCGCGCCCACCATGCTGGGCACCGCCGAGTCCAAGTCGCTGGACTAGCCCGGGCCGCGCCGCAGCCTCGGGGTTATTTCAAGGCTGGCGTCGCCTTCCATCAGCTGCACCACGCCGTCCTGCACCAGCGCCTGCAGGTCCATGCCGCGCTTGAGCATTGCGGCCAGCGCCTGGCTGTCGGCGGCGCTGACATCCAGCACGGTGAGGTTGCGGCAGCGCGCCAGGGCGGCTTCGTTTTTTTCCCACCACAGGTCGGCGCCGCGGCCGCCGTAGGTCAGCAGCACCACCTCGCGGGCGCGGCCGCAGGCCTTGCGCAGGCGCGACTCATCCGGCTGGCCCAGCTCGATCCACTGCTCCACCAGACCGGTGAGGTCCTTGCGCCAAAGATCCGGCTCATCGTCCGTGCTCAGGCCTCGGCCGAACTCCAGGCGCTCATCGGCGTAAAGCACAAAGGCCAGCAGCCGCACCATCAGCCGCTCGTCGGTTTCCGAGGGGTGTTGCGCCAGCACCAGATCGTGGCCGCCGTAGTAGCCCCGGTCCATGTCGCTGACCTGCAGCGTGGCTTTGTAAACGGTGGATTTGGGGGCCACGGACGCTCCGTCGGGTTGGGTAGGTGGGCCGGCAGACTGCGCGTGCCCGCCGGGGATGTCCAGCCCGGCGCATTGCCAGCCGCCGTCAGGGCGTGGACACTAGCCGCTGATGTGCGCCGGGGAGCGGCCTTTTGGACCTATACGCGAAGATCAAGCAGCTCTTTGGCTGGGGCCCGGCCCCGGTGGCACGCCCCGCCGCGGACGGCGGCAGCGACAACACCACTGGCACCACCGGCACCGAGCGCCGGGTCAAGCTGCGCAGCAATGCCCGCAGCGGCACCCGGATGCTGGTGATCGACGATTCAGCCACCATCGTCGCGCTGCTGTCGCGGATGCTGCGCCAGAACGGCTACGAGGTGCTGGAAGCCGGTGATGCCGAGACGGGCCTTGCCATCGCCCGCGCCCAGGCGCCCGAGCTTGTTTTCCTCGATATCGTGCTGCCCGGAATGGATGGTTTCGCAGCCCTGCGGCAGCTGCGGCGCGACCCGCTGACGCGCGAGATCCCGGTGATCATGATCAGCGGCAACGAGCAGGCCACCGAAGAGTTCTACGTGCACCGCATCGGCGCCGACGACTTCATGAAAAAACCCTTTTCGCGCGCCGAGGTCTTTGCCCGCATCGATCGCCTGCTCGACGCCCACGGCGTTCCCAAGCGCCTGCCGGCCGCGCCCGCGACACCCGACGGCGACGGCGCCCACCCGGCCTGAGCCCCGCCAGGGCCTTCCCCATGAGCAAGCCGCTGCTGGTTTTCGTGCATGGCTGGAGCGTCACCAACACCAGCACCTATGGCGAACTCCCGGCGCGCCTGAAGGCCGAAGCGCTGCGCGCCGGCGGGCCCGGCATCGACGTGGCCCACGTGCACCTGGGCCAGTACGTCAGTTTCAGCGACGAAGTGCGCGTCGAGGACATCGCGCGCGCGTTCAACCACGCCATCGGCGGCGTGCTGGCGGAAGCCGGCGGCCGGCGCCGCTTCGTGTGCATCACCCACAGCACCGGCGGCCCGGTGCTGCGCGAATGGCTGGACCGCTACCACGTGCAGCCGGGCACGCTGGCCGACTGCCCGATGAGCCATCTGGTGATGCTGGCGCCGGCCAATTTCGGCTCGGCGCTGGCGCAGTTGGGCAAAGGCCGGCTGGGCGCCATGAAGGCCTGGTTCAACGGCGTCGAGCCCGGACAAGGCACGCTGGATTGGCTGGAAGTAGCCAGCCCCGAATCCGTCGCGCTCAACCTGCGCTGGATCAACGAGTACCCGAAGCTCAAGCTGACACAGGGCGCGAACCCGCTGTTCCCGTTCGTGCTCAGCGGCGATGCCATCGACCGCAAGCTCTATGACCACGTGAATGCCTACACCGGCGAAACCGGCGGCGACGGCGTGGTGCGCCTGGCCGCAGCCAACCTCAACGCGCGCCACGTGGTGCTGGCGCAGGACGCGCTGCAGCCGGGCGAAGCGCTGCCCGCCGCACGCCGCCGTCTGCGCACGCTGCGCCTGGTATCCAGCGCAAGCGCCGCACCCACGGCGTTCAAGATTCTCCCCGGCCTGTCGCACAGCGGCGGCGACATGGGCATCCTGGCCAGCGTGGGCAACAGCGCGCAGCCGCACCCCACGGTGGACGCCATCCTGCGCTGCCTGGGCGTGCGCGACGATGCTGGGTACCAGGCGCTGCGGCTGGCATTCGCGGGCGAAAACGCCGTGCATCAGCAGCTCGACCGCCGGCGGGAAGTGGAAAAGATCCCGGTGCTGCCCGATCGCACGTACTTCCACGATCCGCACGCCATGGTGGTTTTCAGGCTGCTCGATGACGCCGGTGCGCGCGTGCCCGACATGAACCTGCTGCTTACCGCCGGCCCCGCCGCGGACCCCAACCAGCTGCCGCAGGGCTTCCTCACCGACCGCCAGGGCAATCGGCGCGCGCCGGGAAACCTGTGCTTTTTCCTGAACCACGCTGCCTTGGCGGGCTGCCCGGAAACACGCGATGCCCGCGGCAAGTTACAGCGTGGCGCGCTGATTGCCCGCCCGCCCTACGGCATCCGCCTGCAGCCACGCAGCGAAGGCCGGTGGGTGGAACACTGGGCCGCCGAATGGGGCGTGGAGGCCGGCAGCCTGCTGGACCTGATCGAACCCAACCAGACCACCATCATTGATCTTCGGCTTGCGCGCGTGGTGCGCGAAGGCGTGCTGCGCTTCACCCGTCAGCTGGCGCCGCGCAGTTTCAAGGAAGACGCGAAGGGGCCGGGAATCTGACCCCGGCGCCGCTCAGGCGCTGGCGCGCTGGCGCTTGGGAAAACCCACCATGCGCTTGAGATCTTCGTCCCACAGCTTGAGCCGCGCCGACTTGAGGCTGGTCCACAGCGTCAGCCGCGGCGCCATCTGCAGCAGCGGGCTCGATTCAAACGCCTCGCGCAAGCGGTAGTTGGGAATGCGGCTGGCCAGGTGGTGGATATGGTGGTAGCCGATGTTGCCGGTGAACCAATGCACCACGTGCGGCAGGTCATAGAACGAGCTGCCGGCAACCGCGGCCTGGTTGGAATCCCACTCTTCCTTGCTGGTCCAGTACGCGTCCTCGAACGTGTGCTGCACGTAGAACAGCCACACGCCCAGCGCGCCGGCGATCAGCACGATGGGAATGTGCACCATCAGCACGGTCTTCCAGCCGATGGCCCAACCCAGCAGGCCGCCCACCACCAACAGCATCAGGTTGTTGGTGATCACGCTGGCCCACTCTTTCTTCCACGACAGCGGCAGGTCGAAGGGAAAGCGGTGCTTGATCACGAACTGGTAGGCCGGGCCGATGCCCAGCAGCACCGGGGTGCTGCGATAGAAGCGGTAGCAGAAGCGCTTGAACGGGCTCAGCGCCTGGTACTCGGCCACGGTGAGGGTTTCGATGTCGCCCATCTCGCGGCGGTCGAGGTTGCCCGAGGTGCCGTGGTGCACGGCGTGGGTTTTCTTCCAGTAGCCGTAGGGAAACAGCGTGATCAGGCCCAGGCAGCGGCCGACCATGTCGTTGGCCTTGGCGCTGGCGAAAAACGAGCCATGGCCGCAGTCGTGCTGGAAAATAAAGGTCCGCACGTAAAGCCCCGCCGCCGGCAGCGCCAGCAGCAGGGTCCAAAGGTAGTTCCATTCAGCGTGGATGCTCCAGGCCATCAGGGCCCACAGGGCAGCGAACGGCGGCAGCGTATTGAGCATTTGCCATACGGCCCGGCCCAGATGCGGCTTGGCGTAGTGGGCACAAAGTTGGCGCAGGTTGACGGCGGAGGGCGTAACGGGGGCAGCAGAACTCACGGGGTTGCTCCTGAAGTTTCGTTATTGTCCGGGTGTGGAGGAGCTTCCGCAAATTCAAGCGCTTGCTTGCGATTGCTGCGATTCAGCTGCGGTGTTAGTGAAAACGTAGCAAGTAAGCGACGATTAGCAAACTTTGTCCTGCGGGGCGGTATCGGCTCCGGAAAAATCAATGAATTCAGTCACCTTGAGCCAGCGCGTTAGCGATAGTGAGCAGTTCAGCATCGCCAACCAGCCACTTTCGCCGGGGCCGCCCTTGCACCACCCCCGGGTGCGGTGGTCCAGTCGCGACATGGCTCGGGAAGCGACTCCTTGTCGTCCCTCCCGGCACCCTTGAAGGTCAATAGCCCCCTGGCGTTGACGACCTTGGGCAGGGCGATCGGCTGTTTTCGGGACAGCCAGCCCTGCCATTTTTTTGCCCGGCGTTCGGCCACAATGTCAGCCCCGCTGCCGCCCTGCCCGCCCATGCCCCGCATCGACTTCGAATTGGACCGTGAATTCGTCGAGCTGAACCAGCTGCTCAAGCTGGCCGGCGTGTGCGACAGCGGCGGCCGCGGCAAAGCCATCGTGGCGTCGGGCGCGGTCAGCGTTGATGGCGCGGTGGAGTGGCGCAAAACCGCAAAGATCCGCGCGGGCCAAGTGGTGACACTGCAGGGAATTGAGATACACGTCACATCCGCTTGAGTTCCCGTCACGCGCGGGCCGTCGGAGCGGATTAATATCGAACCGTGTACCGCCAGGGGTGAACCCCCGGCCTCCCTTTGATAGGAGCCTGGCCATGATTCGTCGCCTTGTCCTGATGGCCGCACTGGCGGCCGCTGCCGCCGCCACGGCGCAAACACAGCCCAACGTGCAAACGGCGCCCAGCAGCCTGGGTCCGCTGCGCGTCACTACGCTGATCAGCGGCCTGCAGAATCCCTGGGGCTTGGCCTTTCTTCCCGATGGCCGCTTCCTGATCACCGAACGGCCCGGACGGCTGCGCATCTACAGCAACGGCGTGCTCTCGCCGCCCATCACCGGTGTGCCCGCGGTCTGGGCCCAGGGCCAAGGCGGTTTGCTTGATGTCGCGGTAGACCCCAACTTCCAGACCAACCAGCGCATCTACCTCACCTTCGCCGAAGCCGACGCCAGCAACCGCGCCGGCACGGCCGTGGCCCGGGCGCGATTGGTGGGCCAGGGACTGCAGGACGTGCAGGTCATTTTCCGGCAGGAGCCCAAGCTCAGCACCGGCAACCATTTCGGCTCGCGGCTGGTGTTCGACCGGCAGGGGCATCTGTTCGTAGCGCTGGGCGAAAACAACTCGCGCATCACCGCGCAATACCTCGACCACCACCAGGGCAAGGTGGTGCGGCTGTGGCCGGACGGCACCGTGCCCGCCGACAATCCGTTCATGGCCAACCCGCAGGCGCTGGTGGACATCTGGTCCTACGGCCACCGCAACCCGCAGGGCGCGGCGCTCAATCCGTGGACCGGCGAACTATGGACCGTAGAGCACGGCGCCAAGGGTGGCGACGAAATCAACATCCCCAAGGGCGGCAAGAACTATGGCTGGCCGATCATCACGCACGGCGTGGACTACAACGGCCAGCCCATTCCCGAATCCACAGGCAGCAGCGCGCCCGGCATGGAGCAGCCCGTGCACTACTGGGTGCCGTCCATCGCGCCCAGCGGCATGGCCTTCTACACCGGCTTTGACCTGCACCCCTGGCAGGGCGATCTGTTCGTGGGCGGCCTGGCGGCGCAGCAGTTGGTGCGCCTAGACCTGGACGGCAACCGCGTGGTCGGCGAAGAGCGCCTGCTCACCGGCATGGGCTACCGCATCCGCGACGTGCGTAATGGGCCGGATGGCGCCCTTTATCTGCTCACCGATGCGAGTAACGGCCGCCTGCTGAAAGTGGAGCCAGCCAAGCGCGGATGGAGTCGCCGGCTGATGAAGCCCGAACCCGCTGCGCCGGCGCCAAAGCCGGCACCGGTGTCCCCGAAGCCGCCGGCGCCAGTGGAGCGCTGATCGGGATCAGGCGGGCTTGTTCTTGCGCACGGCGACGTAGACAGCCAACAGCACCACGGCGCCCACCACCGAGGCGATGAAGCCGGCCGCGTCGCCTTCGCCGTACCAGCCAAAAGTCTTGCCCACGTAGTTGGCCAGGAACGAACCGGCCACGCCCAGCACCATGGTCCAGAGCAGGCTCAGCTTGTCGTTGCCCGGCTTCACCGCGCGGGCCACCAGGCCCACCACGAAGCCGATCAGCAGGGTCCAGATAAGGCTCATCATCCCGCGTTCTCCCCGTTGGAATCAGCGCGGAGCTTAGCACCGGGCGTTGATGGCGCTTGACCAGCCCGTTACAGCATCGGCAACTGCAAGCCCTGCTCACGCGCGCAGTCACGGGCAATCTCGTATCCGGCATCGGCATGGCGCATG
>JANORD010000010.1:0-2077 GCA_031415095.1 Lysobacteraceae bacterium | reverse complement strand
ACAAATACTTAGGCGGAGGGCGGGGTCTTGCGGCTGCGAAACGCGGCGGCGCGTGCCTTGATGCCGCGCCACAGGCCATAGAGGCTGATGGCGATCCAGGCGAACTGCATCACGGTGGCTGAGATCACGTCGCGGAACGGCGCCTCGGACGAAAATATCGACACCAGGATGAAGATGGCGCCAAACAGGTTGGCCAGCTGGTAGCCCAGCGAATCGCCGGCAAGCTTGCCCGCCTGCAGCAGGAAGAACGACACCAGGACGAACGCGACACCGGCCAGGCCGATGTAGTCAAACCACTGCAGGCTCATGCCTTGGCTCCTCGTTGACGGACGACTTCGAACAGCGCCACGCCGGTGGCGACCGATACGTTCAGGCTTTCCATATCGCCGGGCATCGGGATTTTCACCAGGCCATCGCAGTGCTCGCGCGTAAGCCGGCGCATGCCCTCGCCTTCGCCACCCATCACGATGGCGATGTTGCCGGTGAAGTCGATGCTGTGAATCGCCTGCGTGGCCTCACCGTCCAGGCCGTAGATCCACACGCCCATGGCCTGCAGCGCGCGTAGCGTGCGCGCCAGGTTGGTGACGCTGACCACAGGGATGCGGTCGGCGGCGCCGGCCGAGGTCTTGCGCACCGTGGCGTTGATGGGCGCGGCCTTGTCCTTGGGAATCACCACCGCAGTAACGCCGGCGGCGGCTTCCACCAGCGCAGGCAGCTCGCTTTCCTCGGTGGGCTTGGCGGCTTCGTAGCGGGCGATCACGCCCTGGTGGCGCAGGGAGCCAACGATGCCTTCGAGCGACTGCAGCGGGATGCGCCGCACGGAGACGTCGCGGCGGCGCGCGGTTTCCTCGATCTCGGTGAGCCGGGCGTTCTTGGCGCCGGCTTCAATCAGCACTTCGCGCACGTGCTCCACGTCGTGGTCCAGTGCCGAGGCCACCGCGTTGATGCCGGCGATCCAGTTGTCTTTCTTGCTCATGCCCTTGCTTCCCCCGGTGCCTGCGCCTTCCGGCTCAGGCCTTTTTCTTCTTCTTCGGCGCGCCCTCGGGCACCACCAGTTTGAAATCGATGCGCTTGTCCTCGACGCTGGCCTTGAGCACCAGCACCCGCACCGGGTCGCCGAGGCGGAACTTCAGGCCCTGGCGCTCGCCGGCCAGGGACCGGCGCAGCGGATCGAAGTGGTAGAAATCATGCGGCAGCTGGGTGACGTGCACCAGCCCGTTCACCTTGGAGCCGGCCAGCTCCACGAACAGGCCGAAGTTGGTGACGCCGCTGATGACGCCGTCGAACTCGTCGCCGACGTGCTTTTCCATCCAGGCGCCGCGGTAGCGCTCGTCCACCTCGCGCTCCACCTCGTCGGCGCGGCGCTCCATGTTCGAGCAGTGCAGCGACAGCGCGGTCATTTCCGCCAGCGAATACCGGAAGCCATCCGGGTCGCCCTTGAGCAGCGCGTGCTTGATGGCCCGGTGCAGCAGCAGGTCCGGGTAGCGGCGGATGGGCGAGGTGAAGTGGCCGTAAGCCGCCAGCGCCAGGCCGAAGTGGCCCAGGTTCTCGGTCTGGTACACGGCCAGGCTCTGCGAGCGCAGCAGGACGGTTTCCAGCAGCGGCGCATCCGGGCGCTCGCGGATCTTGCGCAGCAGTTGGGTGAAGTCCTTGGGCTGCACCTTGCTCCAGGGCGGCAGGCTCAGGCCGAACTCGGCCAGGTATTCCAGCAGGTCGGCGTACTTGGCTTCCGGCGGCCGCGGATGCACGCGGTAGGGCGCCGGCACCTGGCGCGACGCGACGAAGCCGGCCGCCTCCACGTTGGCGGCGATCATGCATTCCTCGATCAGCTTGTGGGCGTCGTTGCGCTCCAGCATGCCGGCCTGGATGACCTCGCCGCTGTTGTCGAGCACGAAGCGCACTTCGCTGGATTCGAACTCGATGGCGCCGCGGCGCGTGCGCGCCTTGGCCAGCACCTTGTAGAGCTGGTGCAGGCGCTGCACCTGGGGCATCAGCGAGCCGATCTGGGCGATGGCTTCCGCACCCGCCTCGGTGTCGGCCTCGCCCACGGCCTTCCAGACCTGGGTGTAGGTGAGGC
>JANORD010000009.1:0-19173 GCA_031415095.1 Lysobacteraceae bacterium | reverse complement strand
GGCGGCCGGCGCCTCGTCGCCGCTGAACAGCGCGGCCAAACGAGCAAAGAAACCGCGCTTGGCGACGGGTGCCACCGCGTTGCTGAAGACAGGCGCCGGCGCCACGTCCGTATCGGGTTCGTCGCGCACCGGCGCCGGGTTTACCGGACGCACAGCGGTGACGGCCGGCAGGTCGGGCACGTTGATGTGCGCCTTGGTGAGCGAGTGCACCGCCAGCTTGCGCGGCGTGGTGCGGTGGTAGCTGGGCTTGCCCGCTTCCTCGGCCACTTCATTGTCGCGCAGGCGCGAGATGTTGAAGTGCGGGGTTTCCAGCTGGTTATCGGCAACGATAACCACTGGCGCATCGTGCCGCTGCTCGATCTCGATCAGCGCGCGGCGCTTTTCGTTGAGCAGGTAGTTGGCGATTTCCGGCGGGGCCTGCACCAGCACCTGGCCGGTGCTTTCCTTCATGGCGTGCTCTTCCACCAGGCGCAGGATGGACAGCGACAGCGATTCCACGCTGCGCATCCGGCCGTGGCCTTCGCAGCGCGGGCAGATGATCTGGCTGGATTCGCCCAGGCTCGGACGCAGGCGCTGGCGGCTCATTTCCAGCAGGCCAAAGCGCGAGATGCGGCCAATCTGCACGCGCGCGCGGTCATGCTTGAGCGCGTTCTGCAGGCGTTCTTCCACCAGGCGCTGGTGCTTGCCCGAACCCATGTCGATGAAGTCGATGACCACCAGGCCGCCCAAGTCGCGAAGGCGCATCTGGCGGGCCACTTCGTCGGCGGCCTCGAGGTTGGTGTTGAACGCAGTTTCCTCGATGTCGCTGCCCTTGGTGGCGCGCGAGGAGTTCACGTCGATGGCGGTCAGCGCTTCGGTCTGGTCCACCACGATGCTGCCGCCCGAGGGCAGGCGCAGCAGGCGCTCGTAGGCGCCCTCGATCTGCGACTCGATCTGGTAGCGGTTGAACAGCGGGGTCGGGTCTTCGTACTGCTTGAGCTTGCGCAGGTTCTGCGGCATCACCGACTGCATGAAGTCGCGGGCTTCGTCGTACATCTCGCGCGTGTCCACCAGGATCTCGCCGATGTCGGCGCGCAGGTAGTCACGCAGGGCGCGGATGATCAGGCGCGATTCCTGGTAGATGAGGAACGGCGACGGCTTGGAAAGTGCCGCATCGGTGATCGATTTCCAGACCTGCAGCAGGTAGTCGAGGTCCCACTGCAGTTCGTCCGCGGCCCGGCCAACGCCGGCCGTGCGGATGATGACGCCCATGTCCTCGGGGATGGTGAGCGCGTCCATGGCCTCTTTAAGCGCCGCGCGGTCGTCGCCTTCCACCCGGCGCGAGACGCCGCCGGCGGTGGGCGAATTGGGCATCAGCACCATGTAGCGGCCGGCCAGCGAGATGAACGTGGTGAGGGCCGCGCCCTTGTTGCCGCGCTCCTCCTTGTCCACCTGCACCACCACTTCCTGGCCTTCGCGCAGGTATTCCTTCAGGCCGGCCTTGTTGGGGTCGACGCCGGGGACGAAGTAGTCGCGGGAGATTTCCTTGAGCGGCAGGAAGCCATGGCGCTCGCCGCCGTATTCGACGAAGGCCGCCTCAAGGCTGGGTTCGAGCCGAACGATGCGGCCCTTGTAGATGTTGGACTTCTTTTGCTCTTTCGAGGGTTGCTCGATGTCGATGTCATAAAGGTTCTGACCATCGACGATCGCCACGCGCAGCTCTTCGGCCTGCGTGGCATTTATCAACATACGCTTCATTGTCTGGTGTCCTCACGCGCTCTTACCGCGAGGAACGCCGGGGTCCGCGCCCTGATGTCGCTGACCGGGCGCGCAGCGCGCGTCCCGGCCTGGGCAGAACTTCCAGCGCTTCATTACCTTGGGCGTACCCACGGGAGCGCTTGTTTGTTTTGTTCATCAAAGGGGCCGGAGCCCGCACAGCGTGCTCCGGTCTGTCGCGCATCTTGCGATGCGTGGCGATATCCGTCCGCCTTGCGTACCGGCTAACATGGTCACCCCCGTGGGGTGTGGTAGCGGTACTTGAGGATTCGTCAGGGTTTGGCTTTCGGCCGGCACCCCAAAGAAATCAGGACGTTATCTCGCGAACCGATTGTATAGGTGAAGGCCCCATGGCGGCAAATGCACCATCCACCGGCGTGAAGATGGTCAAGGTCCCTGAGGACCGGGACGGCCAGCGGCTGGATAATTTCCTGCTTTTGCAGCTAAAAGGGGCTCCGCGCAGCCTTGTTTATAAGCTGGTGCGCAGTGGCCAGGTGCGGATCAACGGCAAGCGGGCCAAGGCCGATAGCCGCCTGGTGGCCGGGGACGAGGTCCGGATCCCCCCCGTGAAACTGAACGAGCCGGGCGAGCAGCGGCCGCCGCCCCAGGGCCTGCTGGACCGGCTGGCAGCCAGCATCGTGTTCGAGGACAAGGCGCTGCTGGCGGTGAACAAGCCCAGCGGCCTGGCCACCCACGGCGGCAGCGGCATCAGCCACGGACTGATTGAATCCCTGCGCGCGCTGCGCCCGGGCGAACCGCTGGAGCTGGTGCATCGCCTGGACCGCGACACGTCTGGGGTGATCCTGGTGGCCAAGAAGCGCTCGGCCCTGCTGGAGCTGCAGGCGCTGATGCGCGGCGGCGAGGATGACGAAGGCCCCGGCAAGCGCTACCTGGCGCTGCTGGTGGGCCGCGTTCCCAACGGCACCCTCACCGTGGACGCGCCCCTGCATAAAACAGTGCTGCAAGGCGGCGAGCGCCGAGTGCGAGTGGACCCGGCCGGCAAACCCTCGGTCAGCCACTTCAAGGTGATCGAGCGCCGCGGTGGCCACAGCTACTGCGAGGTGCGCATTGAAACCGGCCGCACCCACCAGATCCGCGTGCACGCGGCCCACCTGGGCCACCCCGTGGCCGGCGACGACAAATACGGCGACGACGCCGCCAACAAGCGGCTGGCCGAGCAGATCGGCCTGAAGCGGCTGTTCCTGCACGCGGCATCCATTGAGTTCGCGCTGGAGCAGGGCAGCAAGCCCTACCTCATCAATGCCCCCCTCAGCGACGACCTAACCGCCGCCTTGGATCGCCTCGCCTAAGCAGCCAGGTACTCGGCTTTGGCGGCGCAGATGAAGTCGTTTTCGCTCAGGCCGCCGACGTCGTGGGTGGAGTAGCGCACCTGCACGCGGTCGTAGTGCACCCCCAGGTCGGGGTGGTGGTCCTGGGCGTGGGCCACGTAGGCGAGTGCGTTCACAAAGGCCAGGGTCTTGTAATAGTCGGCGAAACGAAACGTCTTCACGATGGCTGCACCGTCTTCGGCCAGCGCCCAGCCGGGTAGCGCAGCCAGGTACTGCGCTGCGGTGGCAGCGGGCAGGCGGTGTTCGGCGCCCTTCAGCGGGGTGCAGCGGCGGGCGGACAAGTCGGAGGCTGAGGTCATCGCAGTGTTCCGTTTCGGTCAGGCGGCAGTATAGGCCGCGGGTTTACACTAGTCCCATGATCAATATCTCTTCCAGCGCCCAGGGCTATTTCCAGCGCCTGCTGCAGTCACAGGGCGGCGACGCCGTGGGTATCCGGCTTTGCGCCGTGCATCCGGGAACGCCCAAGGCCGACGCCCGGCTCGAGTTCTGCGACCACGGTGACTTACTCGGTGACGAGTGGGCGATCGACTGTGAGGGCTTCACGCTTTACGTGGACGCGCCCAGCGTGCCGTTCTTGGAGCAAGCGCAGATTGACTTCACCGCCGACGCCACCGGCGGCCAGCTCAGCATCAAGGCGCCGCGTATCAAGGGCGACCAGCCCAAGGGCGATGCCTCCTTGGTGGAGCGCGTGCAGTGGCTGATCGAATCGGAGATCAACCCGCAGCTGGCGTCGCACAAGGGCCGCGTCACTCTGGATTCGATCGATGCGGATGGCGCGGTGTACCTTCGCTTCGGCGGCGGTTGCCACGGTTGCGGCATGGTGGACGTCACCCTCAAGCAGGGCATCGAGCGGTCATTGATGGAAAAGATTCCGGAGGTCACCGCGGTACGCGATGCCACCGACCACAGTACCGGCAGCGCCCCGTACATAGCCCGGGCCTGAACGCCGGCCGCTGCGGCTGGCGGCCTTAACCGATTTTTCCACGGCGGCCAGCTAGTCTTTCGCGGCCCCTCCCACACCTGCGGTGCCCGTGAGCCACGAGAGCGAGACGCCAGATCCCGCGCAGGTGCTGAATCAGGCCAAGCACCGCTGGCGTAAGCCCAAGGCCGAGCTGCCAATGGCGCTGCCGGTGCGCGCGGCGCTGTTGGCCTTGATCACGTTGGGCCACCTGCTTGCCTTCTGGGTTTTCGACCGCAGCAGTTTTTCCATCACGCGCCCGGATCCGCCGCGCATCACGACGCTGGTTTTCCTGGAGGCGCCGCCGCCGGAGCCGGAGCCTCTTCCCGAGCCAGAGCCGCCGAAGCCGATTCCGGTGCCGCTGCCTGAGCCCGAGCCTGTGCCTGTGCCTGTGCCTGTGCCTGTGCCAGTGCCGGAACCCGAGCCGGAACCCGAGCCGGAACCCGTGCCCGAGCCGGAGCCTGTGCCCGAGCCCGAGCCGGAGCCCGAGCCCGAGCCGGTACCCGAGCCGGAGCCCGAACCAGTGCCGGAGCCCGAACCGGTACCGGAACCGGAACCAGTGCCCGAACCCGAACCGCCCACCGAGTCCGAACCCGAACTCGAGCCCATCGACGTCCCCGACGCCGTGATCGTGCGTTTGCCGGTGAGTGAGCCGGAGCCCGAGCGCGTGATTGCGCCCACGCCCAGCATCAACCTGGCGCCCGTGCTGGGCCGTCAGCCGGTGACGTTGGCGGCGCAGGCGCCGGAGCGCGTGGCGATTGCCGCGCCCGAGCTCACCACGGAACCGCTGCGCAGGAAAAAACCCAAGCTCGAACCCATCCTGGCCCCGCTGCCCACCGCCGACCCCGAGCCGGCGCCCGCAGACCTGCTGGGCGCACTGCCGCCCGTGGCTGATCCGGGCGCAGCCCCGCCCGAACCTGCGGGCGACCTGGCCCCCGGCGGCATGCAGGCCGTGGAACTGCCCCCCGCAGGCGCCGCAGGCACCAGCCTGCAGCTCTATCGTGCCGATGGCTCGCTGGACCTGCCCGATGAAGTGGTGTCACAGCTGGGCACTCCGGCCGGCGACCAGCGCGAGTTCGGCTTCCAGCGCCCTGGCCTGATGGCGTCGGGCGAATTCATGCGGCGACAGCCGGCGCTGGTCTACGAGCCCACCCAGTACGACCAGTACTGGGTCCCCGAACGCGACGTGCTCACAGGTTTGCTGGAGAAGGCGGTGGAAGCCACCACGGGCACCATCGAGATCCCCATTCCCGGCAGCCCCGGCTCCAAGCTGGTTTGCACGGTATCGGTGCTGGCGGCGGGCGGCGGCTGCGGCATACGCAACAACAACGACGGCTACGTGGTGGTGCTCAACGACCCCGATACCCTGAGCCCGGCCGAGGACAAGCAGTGTCGCGAGTGGTGGCAGAAAATTGTCTCCACCACCAGCCAGGACGTCTGGCGCGGCACCCGGGCGCTTTATGAAGCGCAGTGCCGCAAGCCGATAGACGCGGCTGACAAGTAGCCGGTCCGCCATTGAAAAGGCCCCTTTCGGGGCCTTAGGGAGCTATTACCGCTGAGTGCGCCGCGGTCAGCGCTTGTCAACGTCGCTCAGGTCGTGCAGCACGCCGTCCTGGCTGGCGTAAAACGCCGCGAGATCCTCGATATCTTCGTCGCTGAGGGCGGCCGAGAAGCCGGCCATGATGGCGTTCTGGCGCTTGCCGTTCTTGTAGGCCAACAGCGCCTTAACCAAGTAGTCGGGGTGCTGCGCCGCCAGGCGCGGGTAAGTGTCGTCCAGCGGTTCGTTGCCGGTGGCGCCGTGGCAAGCCGCACAGGGCTTGGATTTTTCCTTGCCCGCCACGGCATCACCGCTGACTCCGACGGCGAAGGATGGCGAGGAAATCGCGGCAAGAGCGAGCAGGGCGGCAGTTCGGATCAGGATCATCGGGTCAGCGCTCACTGGGTCGGCTTCAGGCTGGAAAGATACGCGGCGATGTCGGCGATTTCCTGCGCGTCATAGCCGTCGGCTTGTGCCTGCATGGTGGGATGCTGGCGCTCGCTGTTCTGGTAGGCGTTGAGCGCGGCTATCAAGTACTGCTCGCTCTGGCCGCCCAGCTTGGGCACCCGGTAGCTGGGGTAGGCGTTCTTGTAGTCGACGATGCCATGGCAGCCGGTGCAGGTATAAAACAGCGCTTTGCCGCGGGCGATGTCGCCCTTGGCGGAAGCGGGCAGGGCAACAAAGGCCAGCGCGAGGCCGACGGCACAGATCAGGGTTCGGTTCATTATTTTTCCGGCTCGAAGGGTCGGTCGGGCGCCACTAAACCAAAATTATAGCCTGCGCATCGGAACCCAGACAGGGGGCCGTGCTTCGCCACGACGTGGCGGTCACGTGAAGACAGCCAGACTTCTGGCATATGCGCGTCATCACGCCCCCGTATACTGTTCTATACAACTACCACACCCGCCAAAGCCGAGACCCATGACCCTTTCCCGATTTCCCCCGTTCCTCCGGACCACCGCGGTGCTGGCATTGGCACTTTCCCTGTCCCTGGCGGGCTGCAGCGGCGACCAGTCCGGCTCCGGAGAAGGCGAGCGGGGCAAGCCTGGCGACAAGAAGCCCGAAGCCGAGGCCGTTGCCGTGGAAGTTTCCAAGGTCGCCAAGCGGAGCATAGCGGCAAGCTACGCCGGCACCGCCAACCTGGAGGCGCCGGTAGAGGCCCAGGTGGTGGCGAAGACCTCGGGCGTGATGCTGCAGCTGCTGGCCGAAGAAGGCGACCTGGTGAAGGCTGGCCAGGTGCTGGCGCGCATCGACCCCGATCGCCCGCGGCTGGAAATGGAGCGCGCGCGCGCCTCCGTGCGCAAGCTCGAGAACAACTATCGGCGCTCGCAGGAGCTGCTGGCTTCCAAACTGGTCAGTGCCGAAGCCAGCGACCAGATCCGCTACGACCTCGAGGCTGCCCAAGCGGCGTACCAGCTCGCGCAACTGGAGCTGTCGTACACCAATATCGTTGCCCCCATCGACGGCGTGATTGCCCAGCGCAGCGCCAAGGCGGGCAACCTGATCCAGCTCAATTCCTCGCTGTTCCGCATCGTCGATACCCGCCGACTCGAGGCCGTGCTCAATGTCCCCGAGCGTGACTTGGCCACGATGAAAGCCGGCCTGCGCGTCACGATGCAGGCCGATGCCCTGCCGGGCAAGCAGTTCGAAGGCCGCATTGATCGCGTCAGCCCGGTGGTGGACGGCGGCAGCGGCACGTTCCGGGTGGTGGTTGAATTCCCGGGCGGCGAAGGCCTCCGGCCGGGCATGTTCGGCCGCATCGAGGTGGTGTACGACGAACGCGCCGACGCCCTCACCATTCCGCGTGCCGCCATGCTCGAGGACGGTGGTGAAATCACGGTGTACTCGGTACGCGACGGCAAGGCCGTGCGTGTGCCGATCAAGGTGGGCCACCTGAGCGGTGAATTGGCTGAAGTGCTGACGGGTTTGAAGGAAGGCGAGCAGGTAGTCACGGAGGGCAAGATTGCCCTGCGCGATGGCGCGGCAGTGGAGGTGCTCAATGCGCCGGCTGCCCCTGCCAAGCCGGCGGCAGTAGCGCAGGCCACGGCAGCGGTAGCCAACTGATGAGCTTGGTCGAGTTCTCCGTCCGCCGCCGCGTGACCATCTGGATGGTCACGCTCACGTTCGTGCTTTTTGGCATCATCGCGTTCGGCTCACTGCCGGTGAACCTGCTGCCAGACCTGAGCTACCCCACGCTGACGGTGCGCACGGAGTACACCGGGGCTGCGCCCTCGGAAATCGAAACCCTGATCACCGAGCCGGTGGAAGAAGCCGTGGGCGTGGTCAAGGGGCTGCGCAAGCTCAAGTCCATCTCGCGTACCGGGCAGAGCGACGTGGTGCTGGAGTTTGCCTGGGGCACCGACATGGATCGCGCCAGCCTGGAGGTGCGCGACAAGCTGGAAACCCTGCGCCTGCCGCTGGAAGCCAAGCAGCCAGTGCTGCTGCGCTTCAATCCGTCCACCGAGCCGGTGATGCGCATCACCTTGACCGCCAAGGAAGCGAGCACCGAAGGCAACGCCGAACTGGTGCGGCTGCGCCGATTCGCCGATGACGAGCTCAAGAAGCAGCTCGAGCCGGTGGAAGGCGTTGCTGCCGTCAAGATTTCGGGCGGCCTCCAGGATGAAATACAGGTCTATATCGATCAGCAGAAGCTGTCGCAGCTCAACCTGGGCATCGGCACCATCATCGAGCGGCTGCGCGCGGAGAACATCAATATCTCCGGCGGCCGCATCGAAGACGGCAGCCAGCGCTACCTGGTGCGGACGATCAACCAGTTTTCCGACGTGGAGCAGATGCGTGACCTGCTGATCACCGCGCGCGCATCGGACGCGGCCGGCGGCGCTGCCCGCGAGGCGGCGGATGCTTCGGCGCGGGTGGCGGCACTCACGGGTTCAGCCGAGGCGCTGGCTGCTTCGGCGAGCGCCCAGAGCGCGGCCTCGGGCGGCTCCAACGTCGCCGGCGGCGGCCAGGCTATCCGCCTGCGCGATATCGCCACGGTGACCCAGGGCTTCAAGGAGCGCGAGGCCATCATCCGGCTCGATGGCCGGGAGGCTGTGGAACTGGCCATCTACAAGGAAGGCGACGCGAACACCGTTTCGGTGGCCCAGGCGGTCAAGGCGACCTTGGAGCGGCTGCGCACGGAGCTGCCGCCTGACGCCGAACTGACCACGGTGGACGACCAGTCTGTTTTCATCGAGAACGCCCTGGCGGACGTCAAGTTCGATGCGCTGTTGGGCGGCGTGCTGGCGATCCTGATCATCTTTTTCTTCCTGCGCGACGGCTGGAGCACCTTCGTGGTGTCGCTCTCGCTGCCGATTTCGCTGATCGCTACATTTTTCTTCATGGAGCAGTTCAACCTCAGCCTGAACGTAATGTCCTTGGGAGGACTGGCTTTGGCCACCGGCCTGGTGGTGGATGATTCCATCGTGGTGCTGGAGAGCATCGCCAAGGCGCGCGAGCGCGGACTGGGTATCCTCGAAGCGGCCATCATAGGCACCCAGGAAGTGAGCATGGCAGTGGTGGCAACCACCCTGACCACGGTGGCGGTGTTCCTGCCGCTGGTGTTCGTGGAGGGCGTTGCGGGGCAGCTGTTCAAGGACCAGGCGCTCACCATCTCCATCGCCATCCTGATGTCGCTGATCGTTTCGCTGACCCTGATCCCGATGCTGTCGTCGCTGAAGGCGCATGCGCCGCTGGCATTCCCGGCCGAAGCACCGCATCCGGAATGGCACCCATCCCACCGCGCGCTCAAGCCGGTGGCGGGCGCGAAGCGCGGGGTTGAGTGGTTTCTGCGCAGTATCGTGTTCTGGCTTTCGCTGGTGGTGACCACGGTGTTCCGGTTCCTGGCCAAGTACGTCGGCGGGCCACTGGGTTGGGTCGGTGGCTGGGTGATGAAGCCCTACGATTGGGCCGCCGGCGCGTATTCGCGGGTGCTGCCCAAGGCACTCGACCGCCCCTCGGTGGTGCTGGGCGCCGCCACGGTGGCGTTCGCCATTTCCCTCGCGCTGGTTCCCACGCTGGGCCTGGACCTGATTCCGCAGTTGGCGCAAGACCGCTTCGAGATGACGGTGAAGCTGCCGGCGGGAACCCAGCTGCGCGACACCGACACTGTGATCCGCAGCGTGCAGAAGGCGCACGTGGGCGATGAAGGCGTGCGGGCCCTGTATGCGGTCAGCGGCACCGGCACGCGCCTGGATGCCAACCCCACCGAGTCCGGCGAGAACATCGGCAAGATCAGCATCGTGCTGGCGCCGGGCCACGGCGGCGACACCGAGGCGGTGCAAACCGCGCGGATGCGCGAGACCATGGAAGCGCAGTTTCCCGGCGCCCAGGTCAAGTTCGGCCGGCCGGAGATATTCAGTTTTTCCACGCCTTTGGAAATCGAACTGCGCGGCGCCGACCTGGCCGACCTTGAGCAGGCCGGCGGGCGCCTGGTGGCGCTGATGAACGCTTCGGATCGCTTCGTGGACGTGAAGTCGACGGTGGAGGAGGGGTTTCCCGAAATCCAGATCCGGTTCGACCAGGAGCGCGCTGCGGCGCTGGGCCTGACCACGCGGCAGATTGCCGACCAGGTGGTTAGCAAGGTGCGCGGTGAAGTTGCGACTCGCTACAGCTTCCGGGACCGCAAGATCGACGTGCTGGTGCGCTCGCAGGAGACCGACCGCAGTTCGCTGGACGACATCAAGCGCCTGATCGTCAACCCCGAGAGCAGCGCACCGGTCACTCTGGATGCCGTGGCCGAGGTGATCGCCACTACCGGGCCCAGCGAGATCCACCACGCCAACCAGTCCCGGGTGGCCATTGTTTCGTCGTCCTTGCGCTATGGCGACTTGGGCAGCGCGGTGGACGAGGTGCAGTCCCTAGTTGCCGAAAACCCGCTGGGTATCGGCATCAGCATGCGCATTGGCGGCCAGGGTGAGGAGCTGCGGGCGTCGGTGAACTCGCTGCTGTTCGCTTTCGCACTGGCCATCTTCCTGGTGTACCTGGTGATGGCCTCGCAGTTCGAATCGCTGCTGCATCCGTTCGTCATCATGTTCACCATTCCGCTGGCCATCGTCGGTGCCGTGTTGGCCCTGGTGATCACCGGTTCCTCACTGTCCGTGGTGGTATTCATTGGACTGATTCTTCTGGTGGGCATCGTGGTTAAGAACGCCATCATCCTGATTGACAAGGTGAACCAGCTGCGCGAGGCCGGCACCGGCAAGCGCGACGCCATCCTGCTCGGATCGCAATCGCGGCTGCGGCCCATCATCATGACCACGCTGACTGCACTGCTGGGCTTCCTGCCGTTGGCGCTGGCCTCCGGCGAGGGCGCCGAAGTCCGCTCACCCATGGCCATTACCGTGATCGGCGGGCTTGCGGTGTCCACCCTGCTCACGCTGCTGGTGATTCCGGTGATGTACAACCTTCTGGACCGCCGCAGCGACGAAAGTTACGTGACGCGCCGCAAGTCGCTCGAATTGCCCGTGGGCGAGGGTGCGCCGGTATGAGCATCGCCGAACTGAGCCTGCGCCGCCCGGTAACGGTGATCATGTTTTTCGTGTCCATGGTGGTCATTGGCCTGATCGCTGCGTTCCGTCTTCCGCTGGAACAGTTCCCGGAGCTCAACGCGCCCTTTATCGCGGTGGACCTGCCGTACCCGGGCTCCACCCCGCAGGAAGTGGAGCGCAGCTTGGTGCGGCCGGTGGAGGAAGCCCTTTCCACCCTGCAGGGCATCAAGAGCCTGAACTCGGTTAGCCGGGCGGACGGCGGCAACGTCTGGATTGAGTTTTCTGACTGGGACCGGGATACCGAGATCATCGCTTCGGAGGCTCGCGAGCGCATTGATGCCATCCGAGATGAGTTGCCCGACGACTTCCAGCGCTTCACGGTGATGAAGTTTTCCACCAGTGACGACCCCGTGCTGCGGGTGCGCCTGGCCAGCGAGCGTGACCTGACCAGGGAATACGACCTGATCGATCTCAAGCTCAAGCGCCAGCTTGAGCGCTTGCCCGGCGTCGCCCGGGTGGAGATCTCCGGCGCAACGCCGAGCGAGATCGAGATTGCGATTGACCCCGACCGGCTCAGCGCCCATGGCCTTGGCCTCAACGAACTGGCGCAGAAGCTGCAGGCGGTGAACTTTTCAGTTTCAGCCGGCACCATCGAGGACGGCGGCCAGCGCCTGCGGGTCCAGCCCATTGGCGAGCTGCGCGACATAAGCGAACTGCGTGAATTGGTGGTGGGCGCCAACGGCCTGCGCCTGGAACAGATCGCGGATGTCCGGCTCAAGCCGGCTCGGATGGACTATGGACGCCGGCTTGAGGGCCGCCCGGCCGTAGGGATCGACGTCTTCAAGGAACGCAACGCCAATTTGGTGGAGGTGGCGCGTACCGCGCTGCAGGAAATCGACCGAATCGGCCAGCAGCCAGAATTCGAGGGAATCAAGGTCACGCTCATCGATAACCAAGGTGACAACGTCACCGGCTCACTGCTCTCTTTGGTCGAGGCCGGCATCATTGGCCTGCTGCTGTCGATTGCCGTGCTGTACTTCTTCCTGCGCCACTGGCCGTCCACGCTGATGGTCAGCCTGGCCATCCCGATCTGTTTCGTGATGACCCTCGGCTTCATGTATTTCCTCGGCTTCACGCTCAACGTGCTGACCATGATGGGCCTGCTGCTCGCGGTGGGCATGCTGGTGGACAATGCCGTGGTGGTGGTGGAGAGCATCTACCAGGAGCGGGAGAAGTTCCCCAACAACCCTGCCCATGCCTCCATTGTTGGCACTCGCAACGTGGCCATCGCACTGTCCGCCGGCACGCTGTGCCACTGCATCGTATTCGTGCCCAATCTGTTTGGCGACACCAACCAGATAAGTATTTTCATGGTGCAGATCGCCGTCACCATCACGATTTCCCTGCTGGCATCCTGGCTCGTGGCCGTGAGCCTTATTCCCATGCTCTCGGCGCGGATGAAGACACCGCCCGCGGCGATGGCCCGCACCGGCCTGGTGCCGCGCCTGCAGGATTCCTACGGGCGTTTCCTGGATTGGACGCTGCGCCATCGCGGCATCAGCGTGCTCAGCATCTTGCTGATCGTTGCCGTCAGCATCGTGCCGATAGTCAAGACTAAGACCGATTTTTTCTACCAGGAGCCCAGCCGCGAGCTGGACCTGTTCTATCAGTGGAAGGGCGCGTACTCGCTGGATCAGGTGTCTGAGGAAGTGGCCCGGGTGGAGCAGTACCTGGATGCCAACCGCGAGGCGCTGCAGATCGAGCAGATCTATTCCTGGTACAGCGAACAGGGCTGGGCGGGCACCAAGCTCACCCTGCGCAGCGATGGCCGCGACCTGCGTGAGCCCGCGGACGTGATGGAAGACATCCGCACCAACATGCCCAAGTCGGCGCGTGCCACCGTGGGCTTCCAGCAGGGTGGCCGTGGCGGCGGCGGGCGGGGCGGTGGCGGCCAGGGCGGCGACGACAAGGTGCAGGTGTCGCTAACCGGTGACTCCTCCGAGCAGCTCAAGGCGCTGGCGGCGGTGGTCATCCCGCAGATGGCTAAGCGCCCGGAGCTGCGCGACGTGCGCGTGGACACCGGCGACGAGAACCAGGAGCTGGCGATCAGCGTCGATCGTGAGCGGGCCTTGGCTTACGGCTTCAGCGCCGAACAGGTGGCGCAGTACGTGGGCATTGCCCTGCGCGGTACCCCGCTGCGGGAGTTCCGCCGCGGCGAAACCGAAGTGCCGGTGTGGGTGCGATTCGACGGCGCCGAGCAGTTCAGCGTGGCGGAACTATCCAGCCTCACCCTGCGTGCTCCCGACGGCACCAGCATTCCGCTGCTTTCGGTGGTGAATGTGGGCATGCAGGCCGCCTCCACCCAGGTGTTTCGCCAGGACCGCCGCACCACCCTCAACATCGAAGCGAACCTGGCTGAAAAAGTCACCGTTCCCGATGCCCGGCTGGCGATGGAGGCGGTACTCACGGGCATGAGCATGCCGCCCGGCTACCAGTGGAGCTTCGACGGTGCGTTCCGCCAGGACGACGAAGCGGGCGCGCAGATGGCCTTCAATACCCTGATTGCGCTGATCATGATTTACGTGGTGATGGCGGCGGTGTTCGAGTCGCTGCTGTTCCCGGCGGCGATCATGAGCAGCATCGTGTTTTCCATCTTCGGGGTGTTCTGGCTGTTCTGGCTCACCGGCACCACGTTCACCATCATGGCGTCCATCGGCATACTGGTTTTAATGGGCGTGGTGGTGAATAACGGCATCGTGATGGTGGAGCACATCAATTCGCTCAGGCGAGCCGGCATGGATCGAACTTCGGCCCTGGTGCAGGGCAGCCGCGACCGCCTGCGGCCGATCCTGATGACCATGGGCACCGCCATCCTGGGCATGGTGCCTATCGCGATCAGCACCACCCAGATGGCCGGGGACGGCCCGCCCTACTACCCGATGGCGCGCGCCATTGCCGGTGGCCTGGCCTTCTCCACCGTGGTGAGCCTGCTGTTCCTGCCCACCATTTACGCGATGCTTGATGACTTGCGCGAAAACACGGCCGCGCTGATCCGGCGTGCTCGCGCCAAGGCGCCGCTGGCTGGCAAGGTGGATCCGGACGGAAACCCGCTGCCGACAGACTGAACCCTTGGCCCGGCTCAAAGCCGGGCCAAGTCGGTCGTCAGCCCAGTTTTCCGATGATGTTGAGGCCGGCGATCCAAACGCCTACGGCCGTGCCCAAGCTGGTCAGGAAGAAATTCACCAGCACCCGGGCGACCCGGTTCTTCCACCATCCGCGCAACTTGCTGGTGTCATCGCGCAGGCGCAGGAAATCAGCGTAGGTGGGCTTGCGGACCCAGGCCTCCACCAGCGCACTCACCGTGCCTGAGGCCAGCGCGGGATGCAGTGGGGTGAGCGGCGAGGACACGAACGCGGCCAGGATGCTCAACGGATGTCCGCCGGCGGCCAGGCAGCCCAGCGCGCCGCCCACGCCGGTGATCAGCGCCCATTGCAGCACCAGTTCGCCGCCCAGGGCCGCGCCGCCTTGCCAATAGCCCCAGGCAAAGCCGCCCAGCAGGAACGCCGTGAGCACCAGGGTGAACCAGGGCACGCTGCTGGTCACCGGCAGCGCGTCGAGTTCGTCCAGCGCTGCCTGTGCGGCGTCGGTGTCGGTACGCAGATGCTCGGCGAGGCCCTTGAGATGGCCCGCGCCCACTACCGCCAGCACTTCCCGGCCACCGCCCGCGCCCACTTGGCGCAGGCGCGCGGCCATGTAGCGGTCGCGCTCGGCGATCACGGCGAGATACAGCGGTGGGCTACCGGCGGCGAACTCGCCAAAACTCGACTCCAGGAAATCCCCCTGTTTGAGTTTCTCGATTTCGCTGGCCTCCACCGTTTCATCGGCGAACAGGCTGGCGCCCAGCCCAGCCATCAGTTTGGCGCGGCCCCAGAAGCCCAGCCCGCGGAACGCGCGCTTCAGGGTGATGCCCACGTCGCGATCAATCAACGCCAGGTCCAGGCCGCGCGAGTGCGCGCCTTCGGCAGCCGCCTTGAGTTCGGCGCCGGGCTCAACGCCCAACTGTTCGGCCAGGCGCCGCTGGTATGCGGCCAGGGCCAGGTTGGCGGCGACCAGGCCGGTTTTCCCTTCGCGCAGGATCTGGAACAGGTCGAGTTTGGACAGCGCGTCAGGGTCGGTGAGCGCCCGGTGCCGCTGTTCATCCAGCTCCACCGCAATGGTGTCGTAGCGGCCGCTGGCCAGCGCCGCATGCACCGCATCCACGCTGGCCTGGGAAATGTGCGCGGTGCCCAGCAGCGTGTAGCGCACGCCGTCGCGCTCGACGATGGCGTGGGGCTGGTCGTGCAAGCCGTCTGGAACGGCCTCGGCTGCCGTATTCAATCGCGATACCGCCTCAAAAGGTCCTGGTAGGCGTCAATGCGGCGGTCGCGCAGGAACGGCCAGATGCGGCGCACGTGCTCGCTGCGGCCCAGGTCCACGTTGGCCATCAGGATTTCGGGGGCCTCGCTACCCGCTTCGGCCAGGAACTCACCCTGCGGCCCCAGCACGTGGCTGCTGCCCCAAAAGGTGATGCCCGATGCGCCCAGCGGCGAGGGTTCGTGGCCGGTGCGATTGCAGCTGAGCACCGGCAGGCCGTTGGCAACCGCGTGGCCGCGGTGGCTCAGGATCCAGGCTCCGCGCTGGCGGTCCTGCTCGTCCTGGGCGTCGTCCGGATCCCAGCCAATGGCGGTGGGATAGAGCAACAGTTCCGCGCCAGCCAGCGCCATCAGGCGCGCGGCCTCCGGGTACCACTGGTCCCAGCAAACCAGCACGCCCAGCCGGCCCACGCTGGTGTTGATGGGTTCGAAACCAAGATCACCCGGCGTGAAGTAGAACTTTTCGTAAAAGCCCGGGTCGTCGGGGATGTGCATTTTCCGGTACTTCCCCACCAGCCGGCCGTCGGTTTCGAACACCACGGCGGTGTTGTGGTAGAGCCCGGCGGCGCGGCGTTCGAACAGCGAGCCGACGAGGACGACGGCGTGCTTTTTCGCCAGCGCGCCCAGGCGCTCCGTGCTGGGGCCGGGGATCGGTTCGGCGCGGTCGAATTCAGCGGTGCTCTCGTGCTGGCAAAAATAGGCGCCGTTATGCAGTTCCTGCAGCAGCACCAGCTTGGCTCCGGCGGCGGCGGCCTGCGCCACGCGCGCCTCGATGTTGGCCAGGTTGGCTTCGGTGCTGCCGTGGTCGCGGTCCTGGACTAGGGCCACGGGGAGGATGCGTGGGTTCATGCCAGCAGGCCTTCTGGAAGTTGCATGGTGACGCAGTGCAGGCTGCCGTTTTGCCAGATCAACGCTCGGCAGTCCACCGGGACTATCTGGCGGTCTGGGAAGGCCTGCGCCAGCACGGCAGCGGCGGCTTCATCGGCACTATCGCCGTAAGCGGGCATCAGCACCGCGCCATTGACGATCAGGAAGTTGGCATAAGAAGCCGCCAGGCGCCGCCCGCCGTCGCGGATGGGCTGCGCCCAGGGCAACGGGAACAGGCGATAGGGCTGGCCTTGCACGGTGCGCAGGGTGGCGATCTGGGCCGCCATGGCCTGGAGTTCGGCGTAGTGCGGGTCCGAGCGGTCGTCGCAGCCCTGGTAAACCACGGCATCGGGCCCGGCGAATCGCGCCAGCGTGTCGATATGGGCGTCGGTGTCGTCGCCTTCCAGATAGCCGTGATCCAGCCAGAGCGTGCGCGTTTGCGCCAGCGCGGACTCCAACGTGGCGGTGAGCTGCGAGCGGCTCAGGGCCGGATGGCGCTCGTGCAGGCAGCGCCAGGTGCTGAGCAGGGTGCCGGCGCCATCGGTCTCCACGCCGCCGCCCTCCAGGGCAAAGTCGATGCGCTGGTGGGTGGCCACGTTCAACAGGCCGGAGCCATGCAGGCGCGCCACCAGTTGGTCATCCAGGCCGGCCTCGAACTTGCCGCCCCAGGCAGTGAAGTGGAAATCCAGCAGGCGGAAGCCCTCGCCGTCACGCAAGGTGATGGGGCCTGAGTCCCGCAGCCAGGTGTCGTCGTATTCGACCAGGAAGAAGCGCACCTGCCCGGCGTCCACGCCGGCGTGGGCCAGCAGGCCAGCGGCGCGGGCGCGCAGTGCGGCGCTGGCCACGCAGACCAGTACCGGCTGGTAGCGGCAGATGGCGGCCACCAGGGCCACGTAAGTCTGTTCTACCGCCGCCAGCCGCGGGGCCCAGTCGGTGCCTTCATGGGGCCAAGCGAGCAGTACGGCGGATTGGGGCTCCCATTCCGCCGGGAAGCGAAGCTGGCTCGGCATGGCTTACTCGACGGGCTGGGGGCCGATTTCGGTCGGGCTCGATTGCGTGGCAACGGTGTCCACGACATGGCTGTTTTCGAAATACACGGTGTACGTCGGGTAGACCCAGCGGGTGATTGGCGGGTTGTCGCGGCGATTGTTGGGGCCGGAAACCGCCGCCTGCTTTTCCTGCGGTGCGCCGAAACTGGCCTCCACTTGGGACATGGATTGGCCGCGGGCGGGGGCGGCCACCTGGCCGGCCTGCACGCGATCAACCAGCAGGGTGTCGGCCTGTGCCGGGGCTTGCAGCAGCAGGCCGGCGGCCAGGGAGAGGGAAAGGGTCAGTGCCTTCATGGTCCACCTGCGCAGGAGTCGTCGGGATGACGGGTTGGGGCGCAATCATGGCAAATGCCGCCCGGCAGCGCCATGACCGGCAGGCACGTGGGGCTGGAAACGAAAACGCCGGCTTTCGCCGGCGTTTCGCTGCAACCCGCGGCGGCCGGCGCTTAGCGCTGGCGGGCCTTGAAACGCGGATTGGACTTGCAAATGACGAACACCTTGCCGCGGCGGCGGACGACCTTGCAGTCGCGATGGCGGGTTTTCGCCGACTTCAGGGACGAGAGCACTTTCATGGCAATTCCTTGGAATGGGGCAATAAAGAAGCGGAAGTATAGCCCAGTCCAAAACCGCTTGCAATACAAGCCCTTGTCGGGCCGGCTGGGGCCGGCGGCCGGGTCAGCGCAGGTAGTGCTGGGTCAGGTTGTTCAGGTGCACGCGCTCGGCGTCGCGCAGCAGGGGCGAGAGCAGCATCATCACCTGGACGATGCCGCTGCGGATGGCCTCGTTCTCGTCCTTGTCGCCGCGCACGCTGGCGTAGTTCATCCAGAACGTGGCGATCACCAGGATGTTGGTGGCCGTGGCCTCCACCTCGGCGGCCGAGGCACGCATTACGCCGGCTTGGACCAGCCCCCGCATGCCCGTGGAGGCGCCGTCGGCGGCCCGCTTGAGGATGCGGGCGAAGCGCAGGCGCAGCCGGCGGTTGCGGCTGAGGATGTCCAACAGGTCCCGGTACAGGAACCGGTACTCCCAGATGCATTCGAACACCAGGTGCAGCTGCAGCCAGATGTCCTCCAGGTCCCGCAGCCGTCCTTCGGGCGAGACCAGGGCGGTGTCCATGCGCTCTTCGTAGCGCTGGAACAGCTGCTCGATGATGTCGTCCTTGTTGCGGAAGTGGTAGTAGAGGTTGCCCGGGCTGATTTCCAGCTCGTCGGCGATGTGATTGGTGGTGACGTTCGGCTCGCCCTGCAGGTTGAACATGCTCAGGGAGGTGTCGAGGATGCGCTGGCGGGTCTGGCGGGCCATGGGGCGGCGTCAGCCCCGCAGCGTCTTCACGAGGTCGATGTACTTCTTCATCGCGACCTCGGGCTGGGTGCCGGCCATTTTCTCCCAGGCCTCGTACTTGGCGGTCCCCACGAAATCGAAGAAACCGGGCTTGGGGCCACTCACGTCGCCCTCGGAGCCCTGCTTGTACAGGCCATAAAGCCGCAGCATGGTGTCGTTGTCAGGGCGCTCCGGCAGGCTCATCGCGTCCTGGGCGGATTTCTTGAACTGGTCTTTCAGGTCGGCCATCGTGCAATCCCCGTTTGAAGCGAGGGTGATATCACGCCCCTCGGGGTCGGTCAACGCGGCGTTTGTCACGGCCGTGCGGGTCTGGCAAGTTAGGCGGGTAGGGTCGGCCGTTTTGGCCAGGCCGGGTCCAAAGGGCAGGGGAAAGGTCATGAGCTATTTCGTCACCGGCGCGACCGGTTTCATCGGCC
>JANORD010000008.1:0-6277 GCA_031415095.1 Lysobacteraceae bacterium | reverse complement strand
AACGTTTTGCACTTACACCGGGCCAATTTCCGCGCTGAGCGCCCGCGCGCCGCGCGGCTTGAAACCGCAGCCCGACAGGATCAGGCCCAGGCACAACACAAGCAGCAAACGATGCATCAGGTTCACCCCGCAACGATGTTGACGATCTTGCCCGGCACGATGATCACCTTGCGCACGGTCAAGCCTTCCATGAACTTTTGCACGTTCGGCTCGGCCAGGGCCAGCGCCTCGATTTCTTCCTTAGGCAGGTTCAGGGCAAGCTCCAGCGTAGCCCGCAGCTTACCGTTCACCTGCACCGCCAGCGTGGCCGCATCCCTCACCAGCGCCGCCGGGTCGGCCTGCGGGAACGCCAGGTCCTCCAGCGTCACTTCGGCGTGCCCCAGGCGCTGCCAGAGCGCATGCGAGGTGTGCGGGGTGATGGGATTGAGCAGCAACGCCACCGCCTCGAACGCTTCCTGGCGCAGCGCACGGCCCTGGGCGCTGGTGTCGTCGAACTTCGACAGCGCGTTCAGCAGCTCCATCACCGCCGCGATGGCGGTGTTGAACGTGTGCCGGCGGCCGTAGTCGTCGCCCACTTTCTGGATGGTTTCGTGCAGCTGGCGGCGCAGGGTTTTCTGGGCGGCGTCCAGCGTGGCCAGGTCCAGCGCGGGAGCGGCGCCCTCCGCCACGTGGCGGTTCACCTGCGACCACAGACGGCGCAGGAAGCGCGCCATCCCCTCCACGCCGGCTTCGTTCCACTCCAGGCTCTGCTCGGGCGGCGCGGCGAACATGGAGAACAGGCGCACGGTGTCAGCGCCGTACTTGTCCACCATGGTCTGCGGGTCCACGCCGTTGTTCTTGGACTTGGCCATCTTCTCGGTGCCGCCGATGCGCACCGGCTGGCCGTCGCTGCGCAGCACCGCGCCGGTGGCGTGGCCTTTGGCATCACGCACCACGTCGACGTCGGTGGGGTTGAACCAATCGTTGGGCGCGCCGGGGTTTTCGCGATAGAAGGTGTCGGCGATCACCATGCCTTGGCACAGCAGGTTGGTTGCCGGCTCATCGGTCTGCACCATGCCTGCGTCGCGCATGAGCTTGTGATAGAACCGGAAATACATCAGGTGCATGATCGCGTGCTCGATGCCGCCGATGTATTGGTCCACCGGCAGCCAGTAGTTGGCGCGCTCATCCACCAGGTCCTGGGCGCCGGGCGAGGTGTAGCGCGCGTAGTACCAGCTCGACTCCATGAAGGTGTCGAAGGTGTCGGTTTCGCGCTCGGCCGGGCCACCGCAATTGGGGCACTCGGTTTTCCGCCAAAGTAGATCTGCCTTGATCGGCGAGGCCATGCCCGTGAACGCCACGTCCTCGGGCAGCACCACCGGCAGTTGGTCTTCGGGCACCGGCAGCGCGCCGCATTTCTCGCAGTACACCACCGGGATGGGGCAGCCCCAGTAGCGCTGGCGGCTGACGCCCCAGTCGCGCAGGCGGTAGTTGACGCGGCGCTGGCCCTGGCCCGCGTCCGCCAACTGCTTGGCCAATGCCTCAAATGCTGCTTGGAAACCGAGGCCATCGAGCGCGCCGGAATTCACCGTGCGCAGCTTGGAATGCGTCTTGTCGGCGTACCAGTCCTGCCACGTGCCGGCGTCGTAACTCTCGCCTTCCACAGCGATCACCTGCTTGATCGGCAGCGCATATTTGTGCGCGAACTCGAAATCGCGCTCATCGTGCCCCGGCACCGCCATCACCGCGCCCGTGCCGTAGCCCATCAGCACGAAGTTGGCGATCCACACCGGCACCGGTTCGCCCGACACCGGGTGCGTTGCCTGCAGGCCGGTGAAGATGCCCTTCTTTTCCTGGGTCTCCAGCTCGGCCTCGGTGACGCCGCCGCGGCGGCACTCGTCGATGAAGTCGCGCACTGCGGCATTGCCCGAAGCCGCCCACAGCGCCACCGGATGCTCGGCGGCCACCGCAAGGTAAGTAACGCCCATCAGCGTGTCGGGCCGCGTGGTAAACACCGTGAGCGGCTCGGCCAGGCCCTGCATCGCGAACTGGATTTCCAGGCCCTCGCTGCGGCCGATCCAGTTGCGCTGCATGGTCTTGACCGCATCCGGCCAGCCCAGCAGGGTGTCCAGGCCATCGAGCAACTGCTGCGCGTAGTCGGTGATCTTGAGGAACCACTGCGGGATCTCGCGCTTTTCCACCAGCGCGCCGCTGCGCCAGCCGCGGCCGTCGATCACCTGCTCGTTGGCCAGCACGGTGTGGTCCACCGGGTCCCAGTTCACCACCGAGTTCTTGCGGTACACCAAGCCCTTCTTCATCAGCCGGGTGAACATCAGCTGCTCCCACCGGTAGTACTCCGGCGTGCAGGTGGCGAAGGTGCGGCTCCAGTCGTAGGCAAAACCCAGGCGCTCCAGCTGGGCGCGCATGTGTTCGATATTCTTGTAGGTCCACTGCGCGGGCGCAGTGTTGTTCTTGATGGCGGCGTTTTCCGCCGGCAGCCCGAACGCGTCCCAGCCCATCGGCTGGAGCACGTTGTAGCCCTTCATGCGCCGGTGCCGGCTGATCACGTCGCCAATGGTGTAGTTGCGCACGTGGCCCATGTGCAGCGCACCCGAGGGGTACGGCAGCATGGACAAGCAGTAGAACTTGGGTCGCGAGGCGTCCTCGCTGACCTGGAAGGCGCCGGTGGCGTCCCAGTGGGTCTGCGCGGCGGATTCCACCGCCTTCGGGTCGTAGGCGCTGGGGTCGGGGGTGTCGGACATGGGTTTGAGGCGGGAAAAAACAGGCTCACAGGGTAGCAAATCGCGGCCTTGCCGGTCTCGAGCGGCCGCTGCGGTTACCATCGGGGCAACTTCTGGAGACCCGTTCATGCGCCCTGCCCGCACCCTGCTGCTGCTCGCTCTCGCCCTGCCCACCGCCGTGCAGGCCGAAACCCTGGCCCTGCACTGCGGCCAACTGTTCGACAGCGTGGCCGGCCGCAGCGTGAACGAGCAAACCGTGGTGGTGGCTGACGGCAAGGTGCGCGAGATCCGGCCGGGGATGGCCGCGGTGGAGGGCGCCCGCTCGGTCAACCTCGCGGGCCACACCTGCAGCCCGGGCTGGATCGACCTGCACGTGCACCTGGACGGGCAGTCCAGCCCGGATTCGTACTCCGAAGGCTTCCGCCTCAATCCCGAATTCACCATCCTGCGGTCGGCCGGCTACGCGCGCAAAACCCTGCATGCCGGCTTCACCAGCGTGCGCGACCTGGGCGGCGACAGCGCGCTCGCGCTGCGTGACGGCATCAACCAGGGCTTGGTGGAAGGCCCGCGCATCCACGCCGCCGGCCGCATCATCGCTACTACCGGCGGCCACGGTGACGGCACCAATGGCCTGAGCCGCGAGATCGGGCAGGCCTTGGGCACCCCAGGGCCCGCCGAAGGCGTGATCAACAGCCCCGACCAGGCCCGCGAGGCGGTGCGCCAGCGCTACAAGGACGGTTCGGACCTGATCAAGATCACCGCCACGGGCGGCGTGCTCAGCTACGCCAAGAACGGCGATGGCCCGCAGTTCACGCTGGAAGAAGTGCAGGCCGTAGTGGCCGCGGCCAAGGACTACGGCTACCGCGTGGCCGCGCATGCGCACGGCAAGGAAGGCATGCGCCGCGCCATCGAAGGCGGCGTCACCTCCATCGAGCACGGCACCTATATGGATGACGAGCTGTTCGCGCTCATGAAGAAGCACGGCACCTGGTACGTGCCCACCATCAGCGCTGGCCGCTTCGTGGCCGAAAAGGCCAAGGAAGAGGGTTTCTATCCTGAGGTGATCCGGCCCAAGGCTGCGCGCATCGGTGCCCAGATCCAGCAGACCTTCGGCCAGGCCTGGCGCGCCGGCGTGAAGATCGGCTTCGGCACCGACGCCGGCGTCAGCTACCACGGCGACAACGCCGACGAGTTCATCTTCATGGTGGAAACCGGGATGCCCGCCGCCGAGGCGCTGCGCTCCGCCACGGTGAACGCCGCGCAGGTGCTGGGCGTGGAGGACGTGGGCCGGCTGGCGCCTGGCCTGCGCGCCGACGTGGTGGCGATGCCGGGCGATCCGCTGACCGACATCACCGTGGTGCGCAAGGTCGACTTCGTGATGAAGGATGGCGTGGTGTACCGCGAGCCCTGAACCCGGGGCTCACTCCCAGCGGAATACGTCTTCCACGCCCGTGCCGAACGCGCGGGCAATTCGAAACGCCAGCTCCAGCGACGGCGCGTACTTGCCGCCCTCCAGCGCAATGATGGTCTGGCGCGTCACCCCAACCTGGCGTGCCAGCGCTTCTTGGGTCATCTCGTCGCGCTCGAAGCGGAGGCGGCGAATGTGGTTGCTTATCGGCGTCCCGGTCATGCCCGGCGATCCCGCCAATACATCACCGCTGTGGCTGCGTACTCCACCAGCGTGTGCCACACGAGGCCAAAAACCAGCAGGTGCGCCACTGCGATCGGCGTGGCCCAGGCCAGCCGCTGCGGCGCCGTGAATCCCAGCAGGAGCGCGTAGCCAATCACCACCAACACCAGCGCAAAGCGCGCCCAACCGACCGCGCTGGTTTCAATTTCCCGGTCGCGCTCGTCCTTGAGCACCTGGCCTTTCCAGCGCCAGCGCAGCAACTGCCCCACCACGGCCCAGGCAATCAGCAGCAGCACGATGTTGCCGCCGACTTTGCCAAGGTCGCGCACGTCGCTCGCACCGGCGATCACGCCGGCCTTGGCCAGCAGGTAGCCCGCCACCATCGCCGTAAACCCCATGCCCACCCACGCCCGCCATTCGCCCGGCGACACGGTTTCGTCGAGTTCGCTGCGGGGCGCCGCCGAAATGCCATACACCGCCGTCCACGCCACCAGCGCCGAAAGTCCGATGCTGAAGTTGCCCAGGTCGAGGCCAAGGATTTCCTCCGGGCCCGCCAGCAAAATCCAAAACGAAATGCCCGCCAGGGCCACCAGAGCCGCCAATCCCCACTTTGACCAACGCATGGTCATCTCCAACTGACTAAATGTACGCTTAAAATTACATGCAGGCCAAGTAATGTCAAGTAAACATTACATTAACTTGTCCCCCGCCAGACTGGCACCATCTTCCGTTCAGCCCATTAACGCCGGAACCCTCATGGACACTCCCAATCCCCACGTGTTTGACGCCCGCCTGGAGCAGTTCGAGACCGAGGTGCTGCTCAAGTCCCAGGACGTGCCGGTGCTGGTGGACTTCTGGGCCCCCTGGTGCGGCCCCTGCAAGACGCTGGGCCCGGTGCTGGAGAAGTTGGCGGCGGAGTTCAACGGCGGCTTCCTGCTGGCCAAGGTGGACGTGGACCAGGAGCAGCAGCTCGCCGGGTACTTCCAAGTGAAATCGGTGCCAACCGTGATGCTGGTGAAAGGCGGGCAGATTGTCGATGGCTTCCCGGGGGCTTTACCTGAGGGGCAGCTGCGCGAATTCCTCACCCATCACGGCGTGCAGCCCTTGGCCGCACCTGAAGCGGCCGCGGAGCCTGCCGAGGCCGCCGAGCCGGCCGCGCTGGACCCGCATCAGGAGGTGATGCGCCTGCGCGCTGCGGTCCTGGCCGAGCCTGAAAAAGACGAAACCAAGCTCAATCTCGCGCTCGCCCTGCTCAACACCGGCACCTTCGGCGAAGCGCAGGCCTTGCTGGACGCCCTGCCCGCCAACCTGGCTCAGGACGACCGCGCCTTGCGCGGCCACGCGCGCCTGGGCTTCGCGGCATTGGTGAAAGACGCGCCACCCGTGGCAGCGCTGGAAGCGGCGCTGGCGGCCGACCCCGGCGACCTGCGCGCGCGCCACCTGCTGGGCGCGCAGCGGCTGGCGGCCGGCGAATGGGAGGCAGCGCTGGAGCATTTCATCGAACTGCTGCGCCGCGACCGCACGTTCCAGGACGGCCTGCCGCGCAAGGCCCTGATCGAAGCCTTCCGCGTGGTGGAAGACGAAGACCTGGTCGGTCGCTATCGCCGCAAGATGGCCTCGCTGCTTTTCTGACATGGCCATCACTGCATCGCGCCTGCGCTTCTGGATGAACCTGTGGCCGCCCTTCCTGGGCGCCGGCATCCACATCGCCGAACTCTCTGCCGACTTCAGCCGCGTATGCGTGCAGTTGCGCCAGCGCTGGTACAACCGAAACTACGTCAACACCCACTTCGGCGGCAGCCTGTACGCCATGGTGGACCCGTTCTGGATGGTGCTGCTTGCCAACCGTTTGGGGCCGGAATACGTGGTGTGGGACCAGGCCGCGGAAATTCGCTTCGAGAAGCCGGGCCGCGGCACCGTTGAGGCC
>JANORD010000007.1:0-10232 GCA_031415095.1 Lysobacteraceae bacterium | reverse complement strand
CCACCGCGGCCACCGCCAGTACGAACAGGACGATCAGCCGTTTGGACTGGCGCCGGGCCTGGTCCTGGCGCTCGAAGAAATTCATGCGCGTGCTTGCTCCGGAACGCGGCCCCTCCCCGCACGGGGGAAGGGCCGCAGGGTCAGAACGAAACCTTCGGGGCGTCGCGCTGGGCCGGCTCGGTGATCTCGAGCAGGGCCGCCGCCACGAAGTTGAACATGCCGGCCAGGATATTCGACGGGAATACCTCGCGCCGGTTGTTATAGGCCATCACGCTGTCGTTGTAGGCCTGGCGCGCAAACGCGATGCGGTTTTCGGTGGAAGTCAGCTCCTCCGTCAACTGCATCATGTTTTGGTTGGCCTTCAGGTCCGGATAGGCTTCCGACACCACCATCAGCCTGGAAAGTGCGCCGGCCAGGCCGGACTCGGCGTTGCCCAGCGCCGCCATCGCGCCCGGGTCACCCGGATTGGCCTTGGCGGCCGCCAGCCCGCTCACCGCAGCCGCGCGCGCCTGGATTACTGCTTCCAAGGTTTCGCGCTCGTGCTTGAGGTAGCCCTTGGCCACTTCCACCAGGTTGGGGATCAGGTCGTAGCGCCGCGTCAGCTGCACGTCGATCTGGGCGAAGGCGTTCTTGAAGGCGTTGCGGGCGGTGATCAGGCCGTTGTAGATGCCCACGCCCCAGAACAGGCCAATGGCAGCGATTACGACCAGCACAAGCAAAGTCATCATTTGGTATCTCCCCGGGTTCAGGCCTTGCGCGATAGGTCACGCTAGAATGGGCCTGTCCCGCAAGCATACGTCGGTCATGCCAGTCACGAAAGCCACTCCGTTCCGCCGCCTCCCCTCCCTTCTGCCCGTGTCGATACTGGTGCTGGCGCTAGCCATGGCCGGCGCGGCAGTGGGCGCGGTGCCGCCCGCGCCGCCGGCACCGCGCGCACCGCCCGCACCGCTGCCGGACTTCACCGCGCAGGCGCGCGAAATCGAGAAGCTGGCCGAAGGCGTGGTGACGCAGGCGCGCATCCCGGGCATGGCCATGGCGATCGTGCAGAACGGCAAGGTGATATCGCTGCGCGGCTATGGCGTGGTGGACAGTCGCAACCCGCTGCCGGTGGGCACGGATACCGCGTTCCGGGTGGCGTCGCTGTCCAAGGCGTTCGCGGGCACGCTGAGCGCACTGCTGGTCAGCGACGGCGCGATGTCCTGGGATAGCCCCATCGCCAACCAACTCCCAGCTTTCAATCTGCGCGACGTGCAGGGAGCGCAGCGGCTGACGGTGCGCGAAGTGCTGAGTCATCGCGTAGGCCTGGGCTACAACACGTACGACCGCGACCTGGAGGCCGACCAGCCTTACCCGCTGCTGGCGGAGCGGCTGGCACAAGCGCCGCTGACCTGCAGCCCCGGCGACTGCTATGCCTACCAGAACATCGCCTTCAGCCTGGTCGGTGACCTGGTGTTCGCAGTGACCGGCGACTTCTACGCCCACCAGGTGGAGAAGCGGCTGTTCCACCCGCTGGGCATGTATGGCGCCACCTTCGGCCGCGACGGCCTGGAGGCCAGCGCCAGCTGGGCGCGACCGCACGTACGCAGCGGTGGCAAATGGCTGCCGGTGCGGCCCAAGGAAACCTACTACCGCATCCCGCCGGCGGCCGGCGTCAACGCCAGCATCCACGACATGGCCCAGTGGCTCATCGCGCAGATGGGCCACCGCCCCGACGTGCTGTCGGCGGAAATCCTCAACGAGATCCAGACGCCCCAAGTGGCCACGCCGGGTGAAGTGCGAGGCGGCGGATGGCGCGGAGAGCGCATGACCCGCGCTTACTACGGCTTGGGCTGGCGCATTTACGACTACGCCGGCGAAACCCTGGTTTTCCACGCCGGCGCCGTCCAGGGCTATCGCGCCCAGATCGCCTTCCTGCCGGATCGTGACATCGGCCTGGTGGTGCTCTGGAACAGCGAGAGCAACATGCCCTGGGGCCTGATGCCGACCACGCTGGACCGCGCCCTGGGCCTGCCGGCGCGCAATTGGCTCACGCCCGAACCGGTACGCCCGGCGCCACGCCGCCGGCGCTGACGGCCGCCGCCGTGGCGCGGCCAAGCCCAGACGCACAAACGCCGGCGCGAGGCCGGCGTTGCTCTTTACTGCCTTTGTAAAGTCTCCCTCCCCGCCTGGGCAACACGGGGAGAGAGTCCAGATTACAACGTGTGGCGTTCCGTCTTACAGCGACGGAGCAACCGGGGCGGCCGGCATGGAGGCCGGCTTCTTGGCGGCGGGCTTCTTGGCCGCCTTTTTCTTTGCAGCAGGCTTCTTTGCGGCCTTTTTGGCAACTTTCTTGGCAGCCTTCTTGGCTACTTTCTTCTTGGCGGCCTTCTTGGCTACCTTTTTGACAGCCTTCTTGGCGACTTTTTTCTTGGCAGCCTTCTTGGCAACCTTTGTGACAGCCTTCTTGGCAGCCTTCTTGGCGACCTTCTTCTTGGCAGTCTTCTTGACAGCCTTCTTGGCAGCCTTCTTGACCGCCTTCTTGGCGACCTTCTTGGCAGCCTTCTTCTTCACGACCTTCTTGGCTGCCTTCTTAACGGTTTTCTTGGCAGCAGCCTTTTTCACGGTCTTTTTCGCGGCCTTCTTGGCCGGTTTCTTCGCAGCTTTCTTAGTAGCCATGGTCAACTCCTCGTCAGTTGGCTTTTGGACTGCCCAGTCACAAAGGCACCGCCGCGGGAGGATTCCCGCGACGCACCGCCGTCGCGCACAAGGCGCGGCGGGCGGATGGGGTTCGGCGCAGGGCTGCGCCGGAAACTAAAACGCCCGGGCCGTGACCGGTCCGGGCGTGCAATGGGGCGCTTCTGAGGCGCTTGGATTTCGATTTCGCGGAGGGATGTTTGCCCTGATCCACCGTGTCGAACACCCGGGTGGACTTCTGTTTTTCGGACCGCTTTGTCGATTCGTTCTTGATCACTCTTTTCCGCAGTTCACATCTGCTGGGCGAAAGCTAATCACGGGAAATCTTGATGTCAACAACTTTGCAGAAATAATTTCAAGGCGCCGGGGCCGGGAGGAGCTTGCGGCGACGCCACGACAACGTGTGCGAATTGCGGTTGCCTACGCGTAGGAAAAACACCCGTGATAAAAAAGCGCTTTAAAAATGCGCTGCGCTTCACCATCGTGGTGAGCGCGCATGATTTTCGCCGCATGCGTGGCGCCACCGCGCACGCGCCAAAACCGGGTTTCGGGGGCTCGAAAAAAAGTTTTCCGGGCAGCCCCCGGAAGGCGAATTTGCGCGCCGCAAAACCCCGAACTGCGCTGAATTTTGCCGGCGCTGGTTCGCCGCCTGGCGCGCCGGAACAAGAAACCGCGCCGCCGCGCGCACCGTTGGGATCGCCAAAATGGCACCGGCCGCGCAAGGCGGCCGGTGCGGAGGTTGCCGTGTCTGGACGCCGGCCTAGTGGCCTTCGTCCTCGAGCAGCTGGGAGTAGTCGTCGGGCGACAGCAGCTCCTTGAACTGGTCGGGCTCGGTGGTCTCGATCACGAAGATCCAGCCCTCGCCGTAGGCGTCCTCGTTGATGGTTTCAGGCTTGTCGGTGAGCGCGGAGTTCACCTCCACCACCTTGCCGCCAATCGGGGAATAGACGTCCGAGGCGGCTTTAACCGACTCCACCACGGCGGCCGCGCCGCCCTGCTCGATGGTGTCGCCAACGCTTGGCAGCTCCACGTACACCAGGTCGCCAAGCAGGCCCTGGGCGTGGTCGGAGATGCCCACCGTGATGCGGCCGCTGTCTTCGATGCGGGCCCACTCGTGGGACTTGAGGAACTTCAGGTCGCCGGGAATCTCACTCATGACAGGCCTCGGGGTGGGTGCTGCGGCTGGGGGTGTGGCTAGTCTAGCGGGCTGCGCGCGCTGTCGCATCTTGCCGTTCAACGGCGCTCAGGGCAGCACGCCCGGCTGGGCGGCGCCGTCGCGCACGAACGGATACTTCACCACCCGCACCGGCAGGCGCTTGCCGCGGATGTCCACCTCCACCGCGCCCGGTTCGCCGGCCGGAATACGCGCCAGCGCGATGGCCTTGCCCAACGTCGGCGAGAACGTGCCCGACAGGATCTCGCCTTCGCCAGCGGCGGTGAACACCGCCTGGCCGTGGCGCAGCACGCCCTTCTCGTCCAGCACCAGGCCGATCATCTGGCGGGCGGCGCCGGCGGACTTCTGCGCTTCCAGCGCACTGCGGCCGGTGAAGTCGCGGCCCGCATCCAGCGCCACCGTCCAGGCCAGGCCCGCCTCGAAAGGCGTGGCCGACTCATCCATGTCCTGGCCATACAGCGCCATGCCCGCTTCCAGGCGCAGCGTGTCGCGCGCACCCAGGCCGGCGGGTTTGACGCCCACCGCCAGCAAGCGGTTCCAGAAGTCGGCAGCCTGCGCCGCGGGCACCATGATTTCGAAGCCGTCCTCGCCGGTGTAGCCGGTGCGTGCGACGAACAGGCCGTCGGCGTCGCAGGCGGCGAACTTGCCCAGCTTGCCCGCCGCCAGCGCGGCGCCGGGGCTCAGCAGCTCAAGCACCTTGGCGCGCGCGTTCGGGCCCTGCACCGCCACCATCGCCAGGTCGCGGCGTTCGGAAATACGCAGCCCGAACGGCTGGGCCTGGGCGCTGATCCAGGCCAGGTCCTTGTCGCGGGTGGCGGCGTTCACCACCAGCCGGAAAAAATCCTCGGCCATGAAATAGATGATCAGGTCGTCGATCACGCCGCCCTGGGCGTCGAGCATGCAGGCATACAGGGCCTTGCCCGGCAGCTTGAGCTTGTCCACCGAATTGGCGACCAGCTGGCGCAGGAAGGGCCGCACCTGGTCGCCGTGCAGGTCCAGCACGGTCATGTGCGAGACGTCGAACATGCCGGCGTCACGGCGCACCTGGTGGTGCTCTTCAATCTGGGAGCCGTAGTGGATCGGCATGTCCCAACCGCCGAAGTCCACCATCTTGGCGCCCAGCGCGCGGTGGGTTTCGTTCAAGACCGTTTGCTTGCTCACTGAAACCCCCGCCATTCTCGACAAGTCCTCATTATTGCAGAGCCCCCTTGGTAAGGGGGCGCGCCGACAGGCGCGGGGATCGGGAGTGATGAGCCGGGGCCCGCGATCCGCGAAGCGGATCGTGGGGATGACTTTCCCGCGAATGCGGGAAAGTCATCGCTGCTGCCGCACCAGCCACCATACCGGCAGCAGGCCCACCGCGCAGAGCCTCAGCGCCGGCCATGCCGCCTGCGCCCACAGGCCCTCGGAGGTGTAACCGTAGATTTTCACCGCCAGCGTGTCCCAGCCGAACGGCCGCAGCATCAGGGTGGCGGGAAGCTCCTTCACGGTTTCCACCAGCACCAGCAGCAGGGCGGCCACCAGGCCCGGACGCAGCAGCGGCAGCGCGATCCGGCGCAGCCGCTGGTGCCACGGCACGCCGAGCAGCCGCGCCGACTCCAGCAGTGACGGCCGCAGGGTCTGGAAGGCGGCTTGCGTGGCCTCGTGGCCAATGCGCAGGAAGCGCGCCGACAGCGCCAGCAGCAGGCCCAGCAGGCTTGAACTGAGCGCCCAGCCGCCCAGCCACGGCAGGCTGCGCTCGGCCGCCAGCAGCAGCCACATCGCGCCCACGGCCAGCACCGTGCCGGGCACCGCATAGCCCAAGCCGGCGGCGAAACCGGCGGCGCGCACGCCGCGATCACCGCCGCTGCGCCGCAGCAGCAGTGCGAATAGCAGCGACAGGACAAGTACCGTCACGGCGGCGAGTACCGCCAGCAGCGCCGTGTTGGCCGCCGCTGCACCCATCTGCGGCAGCGCTCCGCGCGATTGCCAGGACCACGCCACCAGCTGCAGCACGGGCACCACGAAACCCAGCGTAACTGTCGTCGCCGCCAGGCCGGACAGCGTCCAGCCGCGCCAACCATGCAGCCGGTGACGCGGCGGCGGCGTCAGCTGCCGGCCCGCGTGCCGGCCGCGGCCACGACCCCATTGCTCGACCACCAGCACGCAGGCGACCACGGCCACGGTGCCAAACGCCAGCTGCGCAGCGGCAGGCAGCGAGTACAGGCCGAACCAGGTCTTGTAGACCGCCGTGGTCAAGGTATCCACGCCCAGCAGGCTCACGGCGCCGAAATCCGCAATCGCTTCCAGCAAAACCAGGCTCAGGCCAGCCATCCACGCCGGGCGCGCCATCGGCAGCGCGGCGCGGAAGAACGCGCGCCACGGGCCCAGCCCCAGCGAGCGCGCCGCGTCCATTGCGGCGCTGCCCTGGCGCAGGAACGCCGCGCGCGCGGTGAGAAAAATGTAGGGGTACAGCACCGCGGCCAGCACCAGCGCGGCGCCCGGCACGCTGCGCAATTCCGGGAACGATGCCGGCGCACCGCCCAGCTGCCGCCACGCCGTTTGCAGCGGCCCGGCGTAGTCACTCAAGCCCACGTACACGAACGCCACCACGTAGCCCGGCAGCGCCATCGGCAGCACCAGGGCCCAATCGAAGATGCGACGGCCCGGCCACTCAAAGCGCGCGCTGGCCCAGGCAAAGCCGACACCGGGCACCAGCGTGAAAACCGCCAGCAGCGCCAGCAGCATCAAGGTATTGCGCAGCGCCGCGGGCAGCACGTACTGCAGCAGGTGCGCCCACACCTCCGGCTGCGGCTGCGCGAATGCACTGGCCAGCCACAGCACCGGCAGCAGCAGCGGCAACGCCAAGCCCCAGGCGATCGCCCGGGGCCAGGCTGTGGCGGCCGCGCCCTGGGTCATCGCCTCAGCGCCAGCCGGCGCGATCCATCAAGCGCACGGCTTCGGCCTGGCGCTGTCCGGCCACCGCGACATCAATGGCGTCCGCCTCGAACCGACCCCAGGCCGCCACCACCGGGTCCAGTGCAACGCCGGGCTTGGCGGGCGTTTCGAAATTGGAGCGGGCGAATTCGGCCTGCACCTCATCGGTGGCCAGCCACTCCAGGAACTTGGTCGCCTCGGCCTTGTGCTTGGACGCCGCCACCACGCCGGCGCCGGAAATGTTCACATGCACGCCGGCGCCGTCCTGGTTGGCCCAGAACACGTCCACCGGGAAGCCCGGGGTGTCGTGCTGCAGGCGTCCCAGGTAATAGGTGTTGATCAGGCCCACGTCGCACTGGCCGGCCGCGATGGCGCTGGCCAGCAGGGTGTCGTCGGCGAAGGGCTCGGTGGCCAGGTTGGCGACCCAGCCGCGCACCACCTGCTCGGTGCGTTCGGCGCCGAGGCGCTCGATCATCGTCGCCACCAGCGACTGGTTGTAGACCTTCTTTGACGAGCGCAGGCACAGGCGGCCTTTCCACTTGGCGTCCGCCAGCGCTTCGTACGTGGACAGCTCGGACGTGGGCACGCGCACCGTGGAATACACGATGGTGCGGGCGCGCTGCGACAGCGCGAACCAGCGGCCCTGCGGGTCGCGCAGATTGGACGGGATGGCCGCTTCCAGCGCCGGCGAGCGCGTGGATGCCAGCACGCCGCGCTCGGCGGCCTGCCATAGGTTGCCGGCGTCCACCGCCATGAAAATATCGGCGCGGGAGTTGGCGCCCTCGGCGGCCAGCCGCTCGATCAGCACCGGCGCGGCGTCGGACAGCAGCAGGATGCGGGTGCCGGTTTCGCGCTCATAGCGCTCGAATAGCGGCTTCACCAGCGGCTCTTTGCGCTCGGTGTAGACCACGAGTTCCGCCGCCAGTGCGGCCGGTGCAGCAAAAGCGGCTATGAGAAGGACAAGCAGCAGGCGAGTCATGTAAGTCTCCGGCGTGGGTTATTCGTAATGATAATGATTCTCATCTAAAACGCAAGGCGCGCCGGGCCATGCGATTCAGTTCGCAATGCTATTGCGAATCATTCTTGATTGTAATAACTTGGGATCTGGCCGCCGCTTGGCGGCACTTTTTCTGCCCTTGGATACCGCTATGTCACGCACGCTTCGCCTCGCCATCGCCCTCGCGCTACTTCCTGCCGCCGCCCTCGCCGTGGACAACCCCGCCGGGGTGGATCCGAACGAATCCTTGGTGCGCCTGGATCGGATCAACGTCTTTGGCACCGCCCAGGACGTCAAGAAGGCGTCCGGCTCGGCCCACTTCCTGGACCAGGAGGCGCTGGAAAAATTCAACTATCGCGACATCCACCGCGTGCTGCGCCAGGTGCCCGGCGTGTACTTGGTGGACGAAGAAGGCTACGGCCTGCGCCCGAACATCGGCATCCGCGGCTCGGGCACCGACCGCAACAGCCGCATCACGGTGATGGAGGATGGCGTGCTGATTGCCCCGGCGCCGTACGCCGCGCCGGCCGCCTACTACTTCCCCACCATGAGCCGCATCAGCGCGGTGGAAATCCTGAAGGGCTCGGCCTCGGTGCGCTCGGGCCCGCGCACCACCGGCGGCGCGATGAACCTGATTTCCACGCCCCTTCCGGGCGAGCCGTCGGCGCTGGCGGACTTCTCCGTGGGCACCGACGCCACCCTGCTGGCCCGCGGCTGGGCCGGCGGCATGGGCGAGCGCGTGGGCGCGATGGTGGAGGGCGTGCGCCAGCAGACCGACGGCTTCAAGGACGTGGACGGCGGCTTCGACAGCGGCTACAGCCTCAATGACTTCGTCGGCAAGCTGCGCTTCGTCAGCGCGCCGGACGCGGCCTACTACCAGCAGTTCGACCTCAAATACGGCCGCAGCTCCCAGGACAGCGACGAAACCTACCTGGGCCTCACCGACGCCGATTTCGCCCGCACGCCCAACCGCCGCTACGCCGGCTCGCAGCTCGACAACATCCAGACCGAGCAGCAGCTGCTTGAGCTGCGTCATTTGATCGAGCTGGGCGACAAAGCCGACCTGACCACGGTGGCCTACCGCACCGAATTCTCGCGCAACTGGTTCAAGCTCAACGACGTGCTCAACCCGGGCAATGGCGCCTACATCAGTATCAACAGCGTGCTCGCCAATCCGGCCACGTATGCCACCCAGCTGGGCTGGCTCACGGGCGGCAACAGCCCCGACAACGCGCTGCGCCTGCGCAACAACAACCGCGAGTACTACGCCCAGGGCGTGCAGAGCGTGCTGGGCCTGCAGGCGCAGACCGGCAGCGCCGCGCACGACATCGAGATCGGCGTGCGCGTGCACCGCGACCAGGAAGACCGCTACCAGGTCGACGACCGCTTCCGCATGCAGGACGGCCGGCTGGTGCTCACCCGCGACGGCGCGCCCGGCACCCAGGACAACCGCGTGGGCGACGCCGAGGCGATCTCGGTCTACGTGCAGGACAGCATCAGCTTCGGGCAGTGGATCCTGACGCCCGGCCTGCGCTACGAAACCATCGACCTAACCAGCACCCGCTATTCCACCGTCACCGGCCGCCGCGACGTGGTGCTGTCGAAGGTGGAGACCGAGGTGGACGAACTGATCCCCGGCTTCGGCGCCACCTACCTGCTTGACGACGCGCTCACGCTGTTCGCCAGCGTGCACCGCGGCTTCAATCCGCCCGGCCCGGCTTCGGGCTCGAACACCGAGAAGAGCGTGAACGGCGAGTTCGGCGCGCGCTATGGCCGCGAGCGGCTGGCGGCGGAGGTGGTGGGCTTCGTCAACGACTATTCCAACCTTGTGGGCACCTGCACCGGCTCGAGCGGCGGCAACTGCAACTTGGGCGACCAGTTCAACGGCGGCGAAGCCCGCGTGTCCGGCCTGGAAGCCAGCGCGTCCTACGATTTCGACGCCGGCGGCGCGCTGTCGTTCCCGGCCTCGGTGGCCTACACCTACACCCGCGGTGAGTTCCGCAACAGCTTCAGCTCCAGCTTCGAGGAGTGGGCCGTGGTGGAAGACGGCGACCGCCTACCCTACCTGCCCGAGCACCTGCTGAACGCCCAGATTGGCGTTGCCGGCGAGCAGTGGCGCCTGGGCCTGGCCGCGAACTACCTCGACGACATGCGCACCGTGGCCGGCAGCGGCTCCGTGCCGGCCGCCGAGCGCACCGATTCGGCGCTGGTCTGGGACCTCACCGGCGCCTACCGCCTGAGCGAGCAGGTGGAGTTCTACGGCCGCGTGGAAAACCTCACCGACGAAACCTACGTCGTGGCCCGCCGCCCCGCCGGCGCCCGCCCCGGCCTGCCGCTGAGCGCCTTCATGGGCGTGCGCCTGTCCTTCTAACCAACCCCCTCGTGGGAGGGACTTCAGTCCCGATGCTCCTGCACACCCTGTAGGAGGGACTTCAGTCCCGATGCTCCTGCACACCCTGTAGGAGGGACTTC
>JANORD010000006.1:0-9252 GCA_031415095.1 Lysobacteraceae bacterium | reverse complement strand
CCCCGGCCCTCTCCCGCAAGCGGGTGAGGGAGCAGAGCGCGACAATGTGCGCCCTCTCCCGCTTGCGGGAGAGGGCCGGGGTGAGGGTGCTGTGCTCCCTCTCCCGTTCACGGGAGAAGGCCGGGGTGAGGGCGCTGTGCTCCCTCTCCCGTTCACGGGAGAGGGCCGGGGTGAGGGCAAGCCAGCCCACGCCGAAGCCACCGGCCTGCGCCCCGCCATCGTCGGCAATTTCACCCTCCCCGATGGCCGCCGCGCGGTGCCGGTGTTCCAGCTGCTGGCCCAGCGCTACCTAGACCCCCAGTACGCCCCCGAAGCCGTCGCCGAACGCTGCGGCATCCCCGCCGCCACCATCCGCCGCATCGCCAACGAACTCGCCGCCGCCGCCTTCGACAACCCGCTGGTGCTCAACCAGCCCTGGACCGACACCCACGGCCACGTGCACGAAACCATGATCGGCCGGCCCGTGGCCTTCCACGCCATGCGCGGCATCAGCGCGCACAGCAACGGCTTCCACACCTGCCGCGCGCTGCACCTGCTGCAGCTGCTGCTGGGCGCGGTGGATACGCCGGGCAGCTTCCGCTACCAGCCGCCGTTCCCGCGCCCGGTGCCGCCGGCCAACCGCCCGGGCCGCGTGCGGCTTGAAAACGGCGCGCTGGATGCGCCGCCGCTGGGCTTCATCCATGGTCCCGAAGACCTGCTGGTGGATGCGAACGGCGGCCCGCGCCGCATCGACCACGCCTATTCGTGGCGCTATCCGCTGGCGGTGAACGGCATGCTGCACACCGTCATCCGCAACGCCTGGGCCGGCGACCCGCAGCAAATTGACGTGCTGTTCCTGTTCATGAGCAACATGAGCTGGAACTCGGCCATGAACACCACCCAGACGATGCACTGGCTCACCGACAAGCGCGAAGATGGCGAATACCGCATCCCGCGCATCATTTATTCCGACGCCTATTCCAGCGAAATGGTCGCCTACGCCGACCTGGTGCTGCCCGACACCACCTACCTGGAGCGCTTCGACGCCATCTCCCTGCTCGACCGCCCCATCTCCGACGCCGACCGCGCCGCCGACGCCATCCGCCATCCGGTGCTCGACGCCGCCACCCAGCGCGAAGGCCGCGACGTGCGCGGCTTCCAGAGCGTGCTGCTGGACTTGGGCGCGCGCATCGGCCTGCCGGCGCTGGTGAACGACGACGGCAGCGCACGTTACGCCGACTACGCCGACTACATCGTCAACCACGAACGCGCGCCCGGCGTGGGCCTGCTGGCCGGCTGGCGCGGCGACGGCAGCCAGCACGGCAAGGGCCGGCCCAATCCCGAACAGCTGGATCGCTACCGTGAAAACGGCGGATTCTGGCAGGCGGAAATTCCGGCCAGTGCGCGCTACTTCAAGATGGCCAACCGCGACTACCTGCAGTGGTCGCAGGGCATGGGCTTCATCGCCAAGGCCGAGCCGGTGGTGCTGCAGATTTATTCCGAAACGCTGCAGAAGTTCCGGCTTGCCGCGCAGGGCCACGGCCCGGTGCAGCCGCCCGAAGCCGAGCGGGAACGGGTGGCGCGCTACTTCGACCCACTGCCGATCTGGTACGAGCCCTTCGAAGGCGCACAGCTGCCGCCGCATCGCTTCCCGCTCAGCGCGATCAGCCAGCGGCCGCCCTTCATGTACCACGCCTGGGGCTCGCAGAATGCCTGGCTGCGGCAGATCACCGCGCGCAATTTCCTTTATATGCATCCCGACACGGCAGCCCGACACGGCCTGGCCGACGATGATTTTGTGCACGTGGATTCGCATCTGGGCCGCATCACCGTGCCCTGCCGGCTGGCGGCCAACGTGCAGCCGGATACGGTATGGACCTGGAACGCCATCGGCAAACGGCGCGGCGCGTGGAAGCTGGCGGCCGATGCGCCCGAAAGCACGAAGGGCTTCCTGCTCAACCACCTCATTTCCGACCAACTACCCAACAGCAACCACGCCAACGCCGACCCGGTGACCGGGCAGGCCGCGTGGTTCGACCTGCGCGTGGCCATCACCCGCGCCGACGCCGGCGACGACAGCCTGCCGCAGTTTTCCGCGGTGGCGCACGACCCGGCGGACAACGCACCGCTGCGCTACGGCGCCGGCTTCCGGAAAGGTGGCAAGACGCCATGACGATGCTGCCGCCACCCTCGGCCAAGAAACTAGGCTTGGTCATCGACCTGGACACGTGCGTGGGCTGCCACGCCTGCGCCGTGGCCTGCAAGGAATGGAACGCCGGCGGCATCGCCGGGCCGCTCACTGACGAGCAGCCCTACGGCAAAGACCCCATCGGCGTGTGGCTCAACCGCGTGCACAGCTACGAAGTGGCCGCCACGCCGCAGCAGCCCGCCACCACCCTGCACTTCCCGCGCAGCAGCCTGCACTGCGAAACCCCGGCCTGCGTCACCGTCTGCCCCACCGGCGCCAGCTCCAAGCGCGCCGAAGACGGCATCGTGCTGGTGGACGAAGACAAGTGCATCGGCTGCAAGCTGTGCAGCTGGGCCTGCCCTTACGGCGCGCGCGAGTACAGCGCGGTGGAAGGGGTGATGAAGAAATGCACGCTGTGCGTGGACCGCATCTACAACGAAACCATCCCCGAGCAATCGCGCGAGCCGGCGTGCGTGCAGGCCTGCCCGACCAAGGCGCGACATTTCGGCGATCTGGGCGATCCGGAGTCGGCGGTGTCGCAGCTGGTGCTGGAGCGCGGCGGCGTGGCGCTGATGCCCGAGCTGGGCTACGCGCCGGTGAACCGCTACCTGCCGCAGCGCGAGCGTCGCGCCGGGCCGGCCGACGAAGCCAGCGCGCCGCCCGAGGCGTTGGACACGGCGCAGCTCAGCCCGCTGCTGCGCTGGCTTGACCGCGCCCTGAGCCGCTGACGTGCATCCGGCGCTCTCCGTCATTTTTTTCACTACGGCCTCGGGGCTCGGCTACGGGCTGTGGTTCTGGCTTGCGCTGTCCTTCCTGCAAACGCCCGGCGGGCATTCGGCGTATGCGGCCCACTTGCTGGGCTTGGCCGCAGGCTTCGTGCTGGTGAGCCTGGGACTGCTCAGCTCCACCCTGCACCTGGGCAAACCGCTGCGCGCGTGGCGCGCCTTCAGCCAGTGGCGCACCAGCTGGCTGTCGCGCGAAGGCGTGTTGGCGGTGGCCACGTACGTTCCGCTGTTGGTGCTCGCCCTGCTGCTGGCCTCGGGCAGCGCGTGGTTGAAGCCGCTCGCGCCCGCGCTGCTGTTGCTGCTTGCCGCAGGCTCGCTGGCCACGGTTGCCTGCACGGCGATGATCTATGCCTCGCTGACGCCGATCCCGGCGTGGCGGCATCGGCTGGTGCTTCCGGCCTACCTTGGCTTCGCATTGCTCACCGGCGGCCTGGGCGCGCTGGCGATATTGGCCACTGACGAGGCACCGCACGAGTTCGCTGTGCTGGGGCTGCTGATGCTGGCCATCGCGATGGTCGTGCTCAAGCGCCGCTACTGGCGCGACATTGACCACGGCGTGATGCCGGCCACGCGCGCCTCTGCGCTGGGTTTGCCGGCGGATCGCGCAGCCACCGTGTTCGAAAGGCCGCACACCGAAGCCAATTACCTGACTAAAGAGATGGGCTACGTGCTGGCCCGCAAGCACTCGCTCAAGCTTCGGCGGCTGGCGCTGCTCCTGTTCGGCGCTGCGCCCGCGCTGGCCTGCGCGCTGGTGCTGGCGTATCCGCCGCTGGCTGCCGGGCTATTCACCGCCGCCGCGGCCTGCGCCCTGCTGGGCGCGATGGTGGAACGCTGGCTGTTCTTCGCCGAAGCCAAGCACCTGGTCATGCTCTACTACTAGTCAGTTCTCGCCTCAGCGGTGGGTTCCCTCTCCCGTTCACGGGAGAGGGCTAGGGTGAGGGGCTATAGCAGGGCGTCGGCGCCGCGGCTCACCAGCATGTCGGCCACTTGCTGGCCGAGTTTTTCCGGTTCCGAAACCGGGCCGCTGGCGTAGCCGCGGACGGTCTGGCCATCGCTGGCCCGGCCGACCAGGCCTTCCAGCGACAGGCGGTCCTTGTTGATGGTGGCGTAGGCCGCGATCGGCACGTGGCAGCTGCCGCCGAGCGTGCGGGTCATCGCCCGCTCGGCGCTGACGCAGCTGCGCGTGGGTGCGTGCTCGAGCACTGCCATCAGGTCAATCACGGCCTGATCGCCCTGCCTGCATTCCACCGTCACCGCACCCTGCGCGGCGGCAGGAATGAAGCGCGGCGCGGTGAGTCGCTCGCGAATGCGCGCGCTCATTCCCAAACGGTCCAGGCCAGCGCAAGCCAGTACGATGGCGTCGTAGTCGCCGGCGTCGAGCTTGGCCAAGCGGGTGTTGACGTTGCCGCGCAGGTCGACCAGCAGCAGGTCGGGCCGATGTGCCTTCAGCAGCGCCTGGCGGCGCAGTGACGACGTGCCGACGCGCGCGCCATAGGGCAACTCCTCCAAGGCCTCGAAATTCACCGACACGAACGCGTCGAACGGATCGGCACGTTCGAGCACGGCGGCAAGTTCGAACGGGCCATCGAGCTCCATCGGTACATCCTTGAGCGAATGCACGGCGGCATCGGCGCGACCTTCCAGCATCGCGATCTCAAGCTCCTTGAGGAACAGGCCCTTGCCACCGATTTCCACCAGCGGCTGGTCGATGGCCTGGTCGCCGCGGGTGGTCATCGGCACCAGCACCACCTCGAGGCCAGGATGGGCTTCGCGCAGCCGCGCGGCTACGTGTTCGGACTGCCAGAGGGCGAGCGCACTTTCGCGAGTGGCCAAACGCAGTGTTTGCATGGGGATCCCCTAGAGATGCTTGAGCCGTTCGCGCAGCAGCGGCAGGCAGCGTCGGCTCACTTCGAGCGGCGTCTTGCCGTGGCGAAGGATGGCGTGCGACTGGCCGTCCACGGCGCGGCGCAGTTCGGCGAATTCGTCGCAGGCCACCAGGCAGTTGCGGTGGATGCGGATGAAGCGATCGGCGAATTCCAGCTCCAGCGATTTGAGCGACTCTTCGATCAAGTCCTCGCCGCGGCCGTGGTGCACCACCACGTATTTTTCGTCGGCCTGCAGGTAGTGGATGTCTTCCACCGGGATCAGCCGCAGGCTGCCGCGCAGTCGCGCGCCCAGGTGGGTGCGTCGGCGCTCGGTGCTGGCGGGCGGCAGCACCGGCGCCTGCTGCGATGCGCGCTGCCGTCGGGCGCGCTCCAGCGCTTCGGCCAAGCGTTCGGGGCGCACGGGCTTTACCAAATAGTCCACCGCCGCAGCCTCGAAGGCCGCCAAGGCGTGCTGGTCGAACGCGGTGCAAAAGATGATGGCCGGCGGTGACGCCAAACCAGCCAGGTGCCGCGCCGCTTCCAGCCCGTCCATCACCGGCATGGCGATATCCAGCAACACGCCTTCGACGCCCAGCGACTCGGCCAGTTCCACCGCCTCGCGGCCGTTGCTGGCCTCGCCAGCCACCTCGTGGCCGCCGAGTTCCTGCAGCAGCCCCGCCAGGCGCTGGCGCGCCAGCGGTTCGTCGTCTACCAGCAGCAGTTTCATGGCAGGAGTATGCCTCAGCAGCGGCCGGGTTCAGCCGGTCTGGAAACGCTGCTGCAGCCAGTCGCCCAGGTCGCGGATCTCCTCGGCGCACACGCTGTGCGGCATCGGATAGCTGCGCCAATCAATGGCCATGCCCAGCGCCTGCAGCGCATCGCGGCTGCGCAGCCCCAGCGATTCGGGCACCACCGGGTCCTGGGCGCCGTGGGCCATGAACACCGGCGTCGCCAGCCCAGCCCGCGTGGCCTCGGCGGCGGTGGTGGAGGCCATGGGCAGATAGGTGGACAGCGCGATCAGCCCGCTCAACGCCGCCTCGCGGCGCACGCCGGCAGCAAGCGCGATGGCGCCGCCCTGCGAAAACCCAGCCAGCAGGATGCGCGCACTGGGCACGCCGCGTTCGTTCTCGCGGGCGATCAGCGCATCCACCTGGGCGATGGATTCGCGCACGCCCTGCTCGTCGGCGCGCTGGTCAATCTCGAAGTTGCGGATGTCGTACCAGGCCCGCATGCGCGCGCCGTTGTTGATGGTGACCGCGCGCACCGGCGCATGCGGGAACACGAAGCGCAGCGCCGGCCAGCCCGGGCGCAGCAGCTCAGGGACGATCGGCGCGAAGTCGTTGCCGTCCGCGCCCAGGCCATGCAGCCACAGGATGGTCCACTGCGGCGCGGGGCCGGTTTCGCGTTCTACGGTCTCGAGCAGAGTCATGGCAAATACTTGGTAGGCGGTGGGCCTCCATTATGCCGAGCCGGTCCCGCTCAATGAGCGTCGCGCCGATGAGGGCCGTTTCGCCCAACCCCGGCAAATGCGCCCGAATGGTGCGCGATGCGGCGGGCACACGCCGCACCTAGCGGGGACAGCTCCACGTCCGCAGCCGCCAGTTGCACGCCCTGGGTAGCGCTGGAACCCGCGATCGCGTGCAGGCGCAGTGGACTGGCCTGCCAGCAGGCGCTCCCGCCGTGCCGGCCGGCCCAGACGCGCGGCGCGGCGCGCCACCCTTCGGACAACACCGGCAGCGCCGCCAGCAGCCGCTCCCATGCGTGGAAGTCACTGTCGGGCAGCAAGTACAGCCGCCAGCAGCACTGGCCCGCCGCGTCGTAGAAACGCAGGGCTTCGCAGGGGCCATCGCTGTCGAGGTGTACTTCGGCCAGCAAGTGCTGCGCCCGGCGCCAGCCAGTCATCAGGTGCGGGTCGGCCGCGTCGTGCAGGCACAGCAGCGGGCCCAGTGCGCCCAGTGCCTGCGGCGGGCAACACAGGATGTCGGCCGCAGGGGTCGGCCCGGGGTTTTGCGCAACAAAGGTCCGCATGGCGAGTCCAAGCATGGACCGGCGGGGCTGGCGGCCGGGACCCCCGGCGGGCGGGCGACCGGAGAGGGGATTATTTGACGAGGATGAGTTTGTCGCTGCGGGTGTGGCGCAGACGGTAGACCTGGCCGGCGTGGTTGATGAGTACCTCGCGGCCGCCGCGCATCAGCTCGCGGCTGTCAAAGGCAACCGTGGGTAAGAGGCCGGCCGCTGGTGCTGCGGCCGGCGGCGCGCTGGCGCTTGGGCTGACGGGTAGATGGGCCATGGCTGCCTCTTGGTGGAGTTCGAGTTGATGATAATGATTCTCATTTGTATGTCAAGCCGGCATGCACGCCGGGGCGTCCGGGACGGCGGCGATGGCGTCCGGGGTGGGCCGCTACAATCGCCGCGTAATTCTCCCGCGAGCCTCCGCCATGGCTGACACCGACCCCGCGCCATCCGCCGCGCGCGGCCCCGCTGCCGACGCCCTGCGCCGTGCCGCTGGCGCCCGCGCCGCCGTGCGCGACTGGGAGCAAGCCGCGCAGCTGCTGGCGCAGGCGGTCGAGCTGCAGCCCGACGATGCCGCGACCTCCTACGCCTTGGCCAAGGCCCTCGAGAATGGCGGTCACGTTCGCGCAAGCCATGCGGCAGCGATGGCGGCGCAGGCCGCGGGCCCGGCAAAGTGGCCCCACGCAATCGCGCTGGCCAGGCTGCTGCGGCAGTGGCACGAAGTGCGCGCCCTGCGCGCACTGGCCGCCTCGATGCAGGCCTGGAGTGGCCAGGCCCCAGTGGCGGAGATGATGGAACTGGCGGATATGCTGAGCCGCGAGGACTTGCACGAGGAGTCCGGTGACTGGCTTGAACGCGTGCTGGCCCGCGCGCCAGACCATGCGCCCGCCTTCTACCTGCGCGGCACCTCCCAGCTGTACCTGGGCCGGATGCAGGACGCGCGCGCCGACCTGGAGCGCGCCATCGCACTGGCGCCAGACTTCGCGCATGCGCACTGGCGGCTGACGGAATTGCGCGCTGGGGACCGCGACGGCGCGGCGGCGCGCGTGCTCCGGCTGCGCGAAGCGCGCGATCGTGCCGCGCTGGGCTCGGACGCGGACATCCATTTCAGCCACGCCCTGTTCAACGAATTGCATGATCTGGGCGAACACGACGCCGCGTGGGAGGCGCTGGAGCGCGGCAACCGCGGCAAGCGCGCCACCCTGCGCTATGACGCCGCCGCCGATCAGGCGCTGCTGGCGGAGATCGCGGCGGTCTGCGACGCCCGCTTCGTCGCGGGCGAGCGGCATGACGGCAGGCAACCGCCGCCGACACCTCTCTTCATCGTCGGCATGTTCCGCTCCGGCACCACGCTGCTGGAGCACCTGCTCGCCGGCCATCCCGATATCGCCGACGCCGGCGAAAGCGGCGGTTTCTTCGCGCGTCTGCGGCTGGCGGCCGACCATGCGGGGCCGCTGTCGCCCGGCTTCCTGGACGCCGCGCGGCGCGTGGATAGGCAGGCGCTGGGCGAGGACTTCATGGCCAGCCAGCGTTGGCGCGCGCGCGACCGACCCTTCTGGACGGAAAAATTGCCGGCGAACGTGCTGCTGGCTGGTTTCATCGCCCGCGCCCTGCCGCAGGCGCGCTTCGTACACATGCGGCGGCCAGCGATGGATGTGTGCTTCTCCAACCTTCGAATGCTCTATGGCCGCATCTGCGCCTATTCCTACGACCAGCAGGAGTTGGCCGAGTACTACCGCAGCTACGTGGCACTCACCGCCCACTGGCGCCAGGTGCTCGGCGATCGCTGGCTGGATGTTGACCACGCAGACCTTGTTGCCTCGCCCGAAGCGACGATGCGTCGGGTGCTGGCGCATTGCGGCTTGCCCTTCGATCCGGCGGTGCTGACGACGGCAGATCGCAAGGGTGCGGTCTCCACCGCAAGCGCGACGCAGGTGCGCGAGGGCATTCGCACGCCGGAAGCGCCGGCGTGGTGGCCGTATCGGGCGAGATTGCAGCCTTTGGCCGAGGCGCTGCAGTTGGGCAACCAGCAAGATCCGCTGGCAGCGCCGCGGCCCCAGGACCGTTGAGGCGCGTTGAGAATTGACCCGCAAAAGGTGGTGACGCCAAACCGGGTGTCGTGGTTCAGCGGGCGATCACGGCGTGGCGGCCTGTTGGCCCGCGGTATCCAGCCGGAACCGCAGCTGGCGCGTCACCTCGGTGGGCGCCGCGCCGGCCTCGAAGCGCCAGCGAGTGGTGGCGGCCAGCGCCGCCTGGTCGAACAGGCCAGGCTTGGTCGCCGCCACCACCCGAGGTGACGCCACGCTGCCGTCGGACTGGATGGTGAACGCGACGGTGACATCGCCCTCTAACTTGCGGCGCAGTGCCGTGAGTGGATAGCGCGGCGGCGGCGCGCTGAGCAGCGTGGGCGCGGCGGCAGCGG
>JANORD010000005.1:0-4827 GCA_031415095.1 Lysobacteraceae bacterium | reverse complement strand
TCCTGCTCGCCGCGGATCTTCATTTCCTCCAGGCGCGCCAGCTGCTTGAGCTTGGTTTCCAGGATGTATTCGGCCTGGTCGTCGTCCAGCCCGAAGCGCGCCATCAGCACGGCCTTGGGCTCGTCTTCGGTGCGGATGATCCGGATGACTTCGTCGAGGTTGAGGAAGGCCACCAGCAGGCCTTCGAGCATGTGCAGGCGGCGCTCGACCCGGTCCAGGCGGTGGCGCAGGCGGCGCGCCACGGTGGTGTTGCGGAACTCCAGCCATTCGGCGAGGAAGGTCTTGAGGTTCTTCACCTGCGGGCGGCCGTCGAGCCCGATGATGTTGAAGTTCACCCGGAAGCTCTTCTCGAGGTCCGTGGTGGCGAACAGGTGGCCCATCAGGCCTTCGAAATCCACGCGGTTGCTGCGCGGAACCAGCACCAGCCGCACCGGGTTTTCGTGGTCGGACTCGTCGCGCAGGTCTTCCAGCCACGGCAGCTTCTTGGCGCGCATCTGCTGCGCCACCTGCTCCATGATTTTTGAAGGCGAGACCTGGTACGGCATGTTCGTGATGACGATGTTGAGGTTTTCACGGGTCCAGGTGGCGCGCGCACGCACGCTGCCGCCGCCGGTTTCATACAGGTTGAGCAGGTCGGCGGCGGGCGTGATGATTTCGGCGCCGGTGGGGTAGTCGGGTCCGCGCACGTGCTCGCACAGGTCGCGCACGCTGGCATCGGGATCGTCGAGCAGGCGGATGGCCGCGCTGACCACTTCGTTGAGGTTGTGCGGCGGGATATCGGTGGACATGCCCACGGCGATGCCCATGGTGCCGTTGAGCAGCAGGTGCGGCAGGCGTGCCGGCATCCAGCTGGGTTCCTGCAGGGTGCCGTCGAAGTTGGGCACCCAGTCCACCGTGCCCTGGCCCAGTTCGCCCAGCAAAACTTCGGCGATCGGCGTGAGCTTGGATTCGGTGTAGCGCATCGCCGCAAACGACTTGGGGTCGTCGCTGGAGCCGAAGTTGCCCTGGCCTTCGATCAGCGGGTAGCGATACGAGAACGGCTGGGCCATCAGCACCAGCGCTTCGTAGCAGGCGCTGTCGCCGTGCGGATGGAACTTGCCGATCACGTCGCCGACCGTGCGCGCGGACTTCTTGGGTTTGGCGCCCGCGCCCAGGCCCAGTTCGCTCATGGCGTAGATGATGCGGCGCTGCACCGGCTTCAGCCCGTCGCCCAGGAAGGGCAGGGCGCGGTCGAGCACCACGTACATCGAATAGTCCAGGTAGGCGCGCTCGGCGTACTCGCGCAGCGGGATCTGTTCGAAGCCGTGGAAGGTGGGGCGGGCAGGCTCGGTCATGCGGGGCGGCGTTCGTCCGGTGGGAGCGCCATTCTATCGCTCCGGCACCGGCGCTAGGGGCTGGCGAGGACGGGCTGGTCTTCCTGCTGCTGCAGCCGCCACATGCGGGCATAGGCGCCGTCGCGGGCCAGCAGGTTGGCGTGGTTGCCGCGTTCCACTACGTTGCCGCCGTCCAGCACCAGGATCTCGTCGGCGTCCATCACGGTGGACAATCGGTGCGCGATCACCAGCGTTGTGCGGCCCACGGCGATGCGGTCCAGTTCGCGCTGGATGGCCTGCTCACTGGCGGAATCGAGCGCCGAGGTGGCTTCGTCGAAGATCAGGATGGCGGGATTCTTGAGCAGGGCGCGGGCGATGGCGACGCGCTGCTTCTCGCCGCCGCTGAGCTTCAGTCCGCGCTCGCCCACTTCGCTGTCGTAGCCGTCGGGCAGGGTGAGGATGAAGTCGTGGATGTGGGCCGAACGCGCGGCGGCCTCCACCTCGGCATCGCTGGCGGCGGGGCGGCCGTAGCGAATGTTGTAGCGGATGGAGTCGTTGAACAGCACGGTGTCCTGAGGGACGATGCCGATGGCGGCGCGCACCGAATCCTGGGTGAGTTCGCGCACGTCCTGGCCGTCAATGGCGATGCTGCCGCTGCCGATTTCATAGAAACGGTAGAGCAGGCGCGACAGCGTGGACTTGCCGCTGCCCGAATGCCCCACCACGGCCAAGCTGCCGCCGGGCGGGATGCTGAAACTCACGCCGTGCAGGATCTCGCGGCGGCTGTCGTAGCCGAAGCGCACGTCGCGGAACTCTACCCGCGGCTGGCGGGTAGACAACGTGCGCGCGTCGGGGCGGTCGCGTACGTCCTGGGTTTCGTCGAGCAGGCCGAACAGCCGCTCGATGTTGGTGATGGCCTGCTTCACTTCGCGGTAGACCATGCCCAGGTAGTTCAGCGGCGCCGACAGCTGCAGCAGGTACGCGTTCACCAGCACCAGGTCGCCGATGGTCATCTCGCCCGCAGCCACGCCGGCGGCCGCGCGCCACATCAATGCGGTGATGCCAATGGCGACGATGGCGCTCTGGCCCAGGTTCAGCACGCCCAGGGACTTCAGGCTCATCACCTGGGCGTCCTCCATCTGGCGCAGGTTTTCGTCGTAGCGCCGGGCTTCGTGGTCCTCGTTGTTGAAGTACTTCACGGTTTCAAAGTTCAGCAGCGAGTCCACCGCGCGGGCGCTGGCGCGGGTGTCGGCCTCCACGGCGGCGCGGTAGTAGCGCGTCCGCCATTCGGTGACGCGGAAGGTCCATGCCACGTAGATGGCGATGGTGCCCAGGGTGATGGCGGCGAAGGTCCAGTCGTACTTCCACACCAGCACCGCCGTGACCAGCGTGATCTCGAGCAGGGTGGGCAGGATGGTGTAGATGGTCCAGTCCAGCAGGTCGGCGATGGCGCTGCCGCCGCGCTCCACGTCGCGCGCCACGCCGCCGGTGCGGCGATTGAGGTGGAAGCGCAGCGACAGCGCGTGCAGGTGCCGGAACACGCGCAGCATCACTTCGCGCGAACTGCGCGCCATCACCCGCGCAAACACCACCGTGCGCAGCTCGGTGAACAGCGTCACCGACAGCCGTGACGCGCCGTAGGCCAGCAGCAGGCCCACCGGCAGCACCAGCAGCGAGGCCTCCACGTTCAGGCTGTCGACCAGGCGCTTGAGGATCAGCGGCACGCCCAGGTTGGCGAATTTCGCCAGCACCAGGCAGGCCAGCGCCAGCAGGATGCGGCCGGTGTAGGGGCGCAGGAAGGGCAACAGCTGCGACATGATCGCCGCGAAGCTGCGTTCGGCGACCGGTGGAGCTTCGGAATTGGCGGGCGTGGCGTCGATCATCACTTGCAGGGATTGGGCCGGGGGTGGCGGGTTCAAGGCCGGTCTGGAGCGCGGCCTTGCTATGCTGGCACGGTTTCCGGCCTGCGACGCCCATGATTTCCCACCTCAATATCTCCCGCGCCCGCTTGGCCTTCATCCTGGGCGGCCTGGCCATGTTCGGGCCGTTTTCCATCGACACGGTGTTCCCGGCGTTCCCGGTGATGGCGCGCGACCTGGGCGTGGGCAAGGTGGCGATGCAGCAGACCATCAGCGTGTACCTGATCGGCTATGCGGCGATGTCGCTGTTCCATGGGCCCATTTCCGACGCCATTGGCCGCAAGAAGGTGCTGCTGTCGGGCATCGTGGTGTTCACGCTGGCGTCGGTGGGCGCGGCGCTGGCCACGGACATGACCGTTATGCTGTTCTACCGCGCGCTGCAGGGGCTGTCGGCCGGCGTGGGATTGATCGTTGGGCGCGCGGTGGTGCGCGACTGCCTGCATGGCGACGACGCGCAGCGCCTGATGAGCCAGGTTTCGATGATTTTTGGTATTGCTCCGGCCATCGCTCCGGTCATTGGTGGCTGGGTGCTGGGTTGGAGCAACTGGCACGGCATTTTCTGGTTTTTGGCGCTGTTCGGTGCGGTGCTGTTCGTCCTGACCGCGTGGGGCCTGCCCGAGAGCCATCCGGTCGAGAACCGGGTCGCGTTGCGCCCGCTGCCGCTGGCGCGTGCGTATGGCGGCATGCTCGCCAGCCGCAAGTTCCGGCTGCTGGCCTTGGTGGGGACGCTGAACTTCGGCGCGCTGTTCCTGTACATCGCCTCGGCGCCGGCCTTCGTGATGGATCTGCTGGGCCTGGGTGAGCAGGACTTCGTGTGGTTTTTTGCCCCCACCATTGGCGGCATGATGCTGGGGGCTTGGGTCAGCGGCCGTGCGGCGGGGCGCATCAGCGGCCAGCGCCTGGTGGAATGGGGCTTCGCCTGCTGTGGCGTCGCGGCTGTGTACAACATCGGCTACAACGCGCTGGTGCAGGCGCCCACCTTGCCCTGGGCGGTGCTGCCGACGGCGCTGGGCGCGTTCGGCATCGCGCTGGTGTTCCCGATAGTCACCCTGGCCATCCTGGACCGCTACCCGCACGCGCGCGGCACGGCCTCGTCGATGCAGGCTTTCGTCGGCCTGATGTCCAACGCCGCCATCGCCGGCCTGCTCTCGCCCATGGTCAGCGGCAGTGGCCTGCACCTGGCGCTCGCCTCAGCTGCCTTCACCGCCGCCGCGTTCGTGCTTTGGCGCTGGTACGTTTCCCACCTCGTCCGCCACCCCGACCTCCAATAGTCACGCCGTGCGGTAGGCGTGGCGGAGGAGTTCGTGGAAGTGCAGGACGGCGTTTTCGCGCAGGGGGTTCAGGCGGCCGGGGACGTAGGAGCCTGAGGCGAGGCCGCGCTGGACGTGTTCGCAGATCGCGACGTCTTCCAGCTGCACCTCGTCCGAGAAGTCGTGGTCGGCTTGCCGGCGCGCTGCGGCGGCGTCGTCGTCAGTGCCCGGCGCGTAGTAGTAGTCGAACTCGACGATGCAGCGGTTGGCACCCAGCGGCAGCACGCGGTTGGACTGCAGCCGGCCCGGCAGCAGGTTGAGCATGGTGTTGGGGTAGATGAAGTA
>JANORD010000004.1:0-1917 GCA_031415095.1 Lysobacteraceae bacterium | reverse complement strand
CCGGAGCTGGAGGCCAACTACGTTTTTTTCCTGGGCGAAGCCTTCCGTCGCCGAGGCAAGCCCGGCGATTCCGCGCGCGCCGAGGCGCTTTATGAAGAAGCCATCGCCCTGCCGGATCCGCCGGCCGCCGCGTTCCGGGAGCACGGCATGGCCCTGCGCGCCCAGGGCCTGCGGGCCGAATCCGCTGCGGCCCTGTCCGAATACCTCACCCGCTCACCGGAGGCCGAAGATGCGGCGTTCGTGCGCCAATACCTGGCCGAAATGGAGGCCTCGCCGTGAATAGAATTGCGTTGCGCGCCTTTGTCTTGTCGCTGGTCGCCGTGCTGTTGGCGGCCTGTTCCAGCAGCGGCGGGCGCCTTCAGCCCGCAGGCGACGCGCAGGTGCTCAACATCACGCTCGACACCAGCCTGGACTGGGCGCGCGAGCGTGCTCCACGCGAAGAACAGTGGACCATAGACGGCGCACCCCTGAACCAGTTGGTCATCATTTCCAAGGTGAAGGCGGGCGAGCACGTCTTCCTCAACACCCGCGAGCGCAAGAGCCGGCCCGACGGACCCTGGTTCCGTCCGGGCATGCGTCCCGATGAAGTGCGCGACATCATCCTCGACGGCCTGCGCGGCGGCGGCTGGGCGAATGTCCGCGCCAGCGAACTGCGGCCGGCGAAGTTTGGCGACGTGCCGGCACTGCGCTTCGACCTGGACCTGGACAATCCCAGCGGCCTGATCTACCGCGGCCTGGTGACCGCCGCCGAAAGCGACGGCCGCCTGACCCTGCTGATTTGGATTGCCCCGGCCGAGCACTACTACGGCCGGGACATCGCCGCGGTCACGCAGATGTACGACAGCGTGCGCTTCGTGAAATAAGGCCCGCCGGGGCACGTGCGCCCCGAGCTGGGCCCGGCGCTTCAGACGGCGGCGTCCAGGGCCTTGTTCCAATCGGCAATACGGCCGGACTGGCCAGCCAGCAGCGCCGTGGCGTCGCCTTCGATGGTGATGCTTTCCAGCTTGTCACCGCCGCGCACCGCGTCCACCACCTGCTGGTCGCCGGCGCCGATTACTTCGCCAAACACCGTGTGCTTGCCGTCCAGCCACGAGGTGGGCACGTGGGTGATGAAGAACTGGCTGCCGTTGGTGCCCGGGCCGGCATTCGCCATCGACAGCACGCCCGGCTTGTCATGGCGCAGGTCGCTGCGGCACTCGTCCTCGAAGCGGTAGCCCGGGCCACCCGTGCCGGTGCCCTTGGGGCAGCCGCCCTGGATCATGAAGTCCGGAATCACCCGGTGAAAGCTGAGGCCATCGTAGAACCCGCGCTGGACCAGGTTGACGAAATTGGCGACCGTGAGCGGCGCCTTGTCGTCGTGCAGGCGGACGCGGATGGCGCCGCGGGAAGTAGTGAAAGTGGCGATCAAGGACATGAGGACTCCGTGGGACCGGGCCGGCGAGCGCCAGCGGGGCGCCTAGGATGCCACAGCCCCACGCCCGGCCGCCCGACCCTGAACGGCGTCCGTTCATGGAATCAGGCTATAATGCTCGGCTTACTTACCCAGAGACAGTGCGCCCGCCGGCGCCCATCCGCATGTCCATCGAAAAGCTCCGCAACATCGCCATCGTCGCCCACGTTGACCACGGCAAGACCACTCTGGTGGATTGCCTGCTCAAGCAGTCGGGCACCTTCGCCGAGCGCACGGTCACCACCGAGCGGATGATGGACAGCAACGACATCGAGAAGGAGCGTGGCATCACGATCCTTTCCAAGAACACCGCCATCCGCTGGAAGTCGCCCGAGGGCGAGGAATACCGCATCAACATCGTCGACACCCCGGGCCACGCCGACTTCGGCGGCGAAGTGGAGCGCGTGCTGTCCATGGTGGATTCGGTGCTGATCCTGGTGGACGCGATGGACGGCCCGATGCCGCAG
>JANORD010000003.1:0-3940 GCA_031415095.1 Lysobacteraceae bacterium | reverse complement strand
GCAGGATCAGCATCAGCACCGCCGGCACCACATAGTTGGCGTATCCACCACCGGGGTTGAACAGCGGCCGCGCCACCAGCGGCGCAGGATCGCGCTGCGCCATAACGGACGACTCGGGCGCGCCCTGCAGGGTCAGTTTGCCCATCACCACGCCCGCGTTGAGGCTTGCGATGGCCTGATTGAGGCCCTCGGCAGCCTGCGAATACACCAGGAAGTAGGCAGCGTTCGCGTAGGCACCCACCGCTTGGAATTCACCGCGCAGGGCGCGGCGTTGAAAGCCAGAAGTGATTTCGATGAAGGCGTGGGCGCGGCCGTCACGCAGCCAGCGCTCGGCCTCGCTTCGGTTGGGAAGAATCGCCGCGAGCTGCAGTTGGTCGGTTGCATCGGCCATGCGCACCAGCTGCCGGGACAGGGCGCTGTGGTCGGCATCCACCACCACCAGCCGCAGTTCGCGAACTACCTGGCCCTGGTAGGGCGCTGGGTAGAACAGCGCATAGAAGAACACGCCGCCCAGCATCACCAGCACCGCGCCGGAGTTGCTGGACAGCCGCCGCCACTCGTCGGCCATGGCGCCAAGCACGGTACTCATGTCCGGCTCCAGTACTCGGGCTGCGATAGCAGTCGCGCCCAGCGCGCGTGCAGCAGGAAGGGCAGCGCGGCGAAGGGCAGCAGCGCCAGCAGCGGGCCCAGCGCCGCGGGCGCCGGTGTGGCCATGGACACCTGCTGCAGCTGCAGCTGCAGATAGTGAGTGAGCGGCAGCAGCGCCGACCAACCCGTTACCCAAGTGGGAAAGGCGACGCTGGGAAAGGTCAGTCCCGAAAAAGCCAGCGCGGGGCTGACAAGCAGGCTGGAAACGCTGGTGGCCACGCGCAGGTTGGCAGTGATTCCGCTCAGAAAGGCACCCAGCGCCAAGCCGGCTGCGACGAAAAGGCTCCATCCTGCCAGCAGAAACCCAGCATTGCCCGCGATTTGCACGCCCAGCGCCCGCAGGCTGACAAAGATAATGACGGCGCCAAGCCAGCTAAACCAAAGCCAATGCAGCGCAAGTTTGCCCAGCAGTGCTTTCCACGGGCTAGCGCCGGCGGCCTCGAACCAGTTTCCTGCCGTACTGCGCCGCAGTTCGCCCGCGGTGGCATCGATCCCCACCACTACCGCAAAGATGTGCAGCAGCGCAGCAATAACCGACAGACCCAGGAAACGCGCGTAGTCCAGGCTGGGGTTGAACAGTGCATGCAGCTGGGTGGCGATGGGGCTGGCTGCTGCAATCGCTGTCGGCGCGCCCTGCCCTGCCAGCACGCGACGTCCGACAGCCTGCGTCAGGGATAGCGTACCGGCGGCCATGCGGGCGTCACGTGCGGCCAGGTTTCCCGCAGTGAGCAGCTGGGTGTTGTAGAAGAACTGGCTGGGTCGGGGCGCGCCACGCAGCACGTCGCGCTGGTAGTCGGCCGGGATGGCCAGCAAGGCATAGCTATCGCCGCGCAGGACGCTCTCGCGGCCATCGGTCAGGTCCCGCGCCTGATGGGCAACGCGAAGCGCCGGCGTGGCATCAAGGTTGCGAATGAGCTGGCGTGACAGCGCACTGCCGTCGGCGTCGTGCACGGTGATGGGCAGCTCGCGCGGCGTCCGCGTGGAGAACAGCGCCAGCATCAGCCCGGCGCTGGCGAGCGGCAGGTAGAGCATCAGCCAATGGCTGCGACGATCCGCCAGCACTCGCTGCCATTCGCGCCGCCACACCTTGGCAACGCCAGGTCTGGCCGAGGAGTTGCGGCTTTCGCCGGAACTCATCTCACGCCTCGTCCGCCAGCGCCGACTGCGCCACGACGACGGTCATACCCGGTCGTAGGCCTTCCACGGCCTCCACCGGGCGCGCGCGGATTTCGAACGTGCGCAGGTCGAAGCCGCCTAGGTCACGCGCGGACCGCCATGTGGCGAAGTTGCCAACCGGAGCGATGGCGACGATGCGCAGGCGAACTTTCCGGTTGCGAAGCGCCGGAATGATTGCATCGAACTCCCGGCCCATGCGCGCACCGGCCAGGCCGTCCTCGCGCAGGTTGAGCACGATCCACGGATCGGACAAGTCCACGATCACCACCACGGGCGCGCCAGCGGCGGCAATTTCGCCAGGATCCAGCACGCGCGTGCTCACCTCTCCGCTCAGCGGCGCACGGATCTCGCGTTCATCCAGCGCCGCCTGCACCTCGTCGCGCCCGCCCTGGGCCTGAGCCAGCTGGGCGTCGGCAGCGCGGCGGTCCTCGGGCCGCGCACCTTCCAGCGCCTTGCGATAAAGCGCATTGGCGGCGTTGGCCTGGGCGCGGGTGGCCTTGGACTGCGCGAAGGCTTCATCGCGTTTTTGGCTGGGAACGACACCCTGTGCGTTGAGCCGCTGCACGCGGCCGAACGTTACCTCGGCCAGTTCGGCGGCACGCTCGGCGGCTTGCCACTGCATCTGCGCCGCCTCGATGTCCTGGGACTGGGCGCCCTCCCTCGCCTTATCGCTGTTGGCCTGAGCAGCCGCAATCACGGCATCGGCCTGGGTAGCGCGAGCCTGGATTTCCGGCGCTGCAAGCCGTGCCAGCACTTGCCCGGCCTGCACGGTATCGCCCTGCTGCACCAGCACCTCGGCCAAACGGCCCGGCACTTTCGCGCCGACGTTTACTTCTGTGGCCTCAACCTGGCCCTGCAGCAGCGCCTCGCCCGGCCGCAGCCACCACCCCACCAGACCGATGGCCGCGATGCCTGCCACCACGACCGCGAGTCCGCGGCCGCGTTTACTCGTTTGTTGAGCCACCATCATTTGTCTCCTTGGCCCGCGGGCGCCAGTGCGGCGAGGTCCCGGATCCGTTCAAATTCACCGCAGGCCTCGAGCAGCCCGGCATGGGCTACCAAGGCATCGAAACGCGCCGAATGGATGCCCAAGCGCAGCCTCGACAGTGACAGTTCCGCGTCAACGACGTCGAGCGAATTGGCCAAGCCCTCGGAAAAAGCCAGCTGCTGGGCGCGCAGGCTTTCCTGCGCCAGCAAACGAGTGGTCTCATACGACTGCAGCTGGTCCCTGGCGTTGGCCAGCTGCTGGTATCGCTGCTCCACGAGCAGCGCGATATCCCTTTCGCCGGCCTCCTGCAGGGCATCCACCTGATCCACTTGGGCCTGCGCCGCCTGCAGCTTGTGCCGGCGCTGGAAGCCATCGAACAGCGGCACGGTGACGCTGACGCCCAAGGCCCATTCGGGCTTCTTGACCACCGAATCTTCGTCGTAGACGTTTGCCAGCGCGAACAGGCCGACCGCAGGGGCATATTCACCCCTCACGGCACGCACGCCCTGTTCGGCCCTGACGCGCTGGAAACCGGCCTGGCGCAACTGCGGATTGGCGGCCAGCGCGCGCTGCTGCAGGGTCTCCAGGGCTTCGGGCGCGGCGGTCTCGGGAATGGGCGTCGACGGCTGCAGTTCGACCTCGCTGTTTAGGATCGCGGCCAGCGCCGAACGCGCCAATGCGGCTTTGCGCTGGGCATCGCCCAAGTCACGATGTGCCTCTGCCAGGGCGACTTCGGCGCGCAGGCGCTCGGCGCGGGCTATCTGGCCCTCCTGCTCGAGCTTCCTGGCGTCCTCCACGTGTTCGGCCAGGCTTTCCAGCGTGGCCGCCCGCACCTGCACGGATTGTTCGGCCAACTGCTGGCCGAAGTAGCGCCGCACCAATTCGAGGGCCAAGCGGCCTCGGTCTGAGCGCTGTGACTGCTCGGCGGCGCCGGTGGCGGCATCGGCCGCCTTCACGCTGGCCTGGATGCGGCCGCCGGCATACAGCGGCTGCTTGGCCGTGGCGAGCGCGCTTTGATAATGATCGCGCTCGAGTTCAATGATGGCGGTGGGTATGGGTAAGGGCGGCAGCGTGATTGGAAAATCCGGGAAGAAGACCGACCCATCCTTGAGTTCGATGACGACCGGG
>JANORD010000002.1:0-5091 GCA_031415095.1 Lysobacteraceae bacterium | reverse complement strand
TTCTGCACCGCCTCGATGACGTTGGCGATGGTGTAGGTCTTGCCCGAGCCGGTGACGCCCAGCAGGGTCTGCTGCGCCAGGCCCGCCTGGAAGCCGTCAATCAGCCGCGCGATGGCCTGCGGCTGCTCGCCGGCGGGCTGGTAGGGGGCGATGAGTTGGAAGGGTTCGGACACGGTGCAGGTCCAATCGCGGGCAATCTTGCAGTATAGCCAGCGCAGGTGAAGCTTTCGGCAGGCAAGGAAGCGCGCTCCTACAAGTTGCGAGGGCGATGGCTGATTTTGACGCCCGGGCGTGCCGGTGACAGTGGTCGCCTGACCACGGGAGCGCGCCATGCCTTCGAAACCCAGAGCCTTCACGCTTGTCGAGCTCGCCGCAACACTGGCCATCCTGGCCGTGCTGCTGGCACTGGCCCTGCCATCGCTGCAGCAGCTGCGGGCACATACCCAGGCCCGCAGCACCAGCCATATGCTCAGCGCGAGCCTGGCGGGGGCAAGGCTCGCGGCCGTCGCCCGCCGCCATCCGGTGAGCGTCTGCCCGGTGGATGCCATGGGCCAGTGCCGCAGCGACGGGGTGTGGGACGAGGGATGGATCGTCTATTACGATCCGGACAGAAAGCGCGCGCCGCGCGCGCCCGGACACATCCTGCGGACCGGCAAGCCAGCTCCAGGACTGCGGGTGCGGAGCTCGCCCAGCCGGTCGCACGTGCGATTCCTGCCCTTGGGGCGCACTGCCGGGAACAACCTCAGCCTGATCGTGTGCAGCGGGCACCGGCGGGTGGACGGCACACGCGTGGTGGTGAGCAATGGCGGCCGGGTCCGGACTGAGCGGCTGGTTCCGGACCATCCCGCGTGCCGCGGCGCTTGACGCACGTGCCGCAGCCGCTAAAATACGCGACTCACTGCCCGAATAGCTCAGCTGGTTAGAGCACTTGACTGTTAATCAGGGGGTCGTTGGTTCGAGTCCAACTTCGGGCGCCAAATCGTGACGAAAAGACCTGCCGACGGCAGGTCTTTTCGTTTGCGGGCTACCAGCAGGCGCCCACCGACTCGCTGGTCACGCCCTTGGTGCCCGCCTGGTTGAGCGACAGGTTGCCGCACTTGTCGCCGGCATGCGCGTTGGCCGGCGTCGCGGTGATCGCGAAGGTGTTGGCGGTCGGCACCACCCCTATCGTGTAGTAGATGGGGCCCTGCTGCGGAGAGCGCTGCAGCCGGGCCGGAACCACGTAGGTGGCGTAGGTGGTGTTCACCGTGTGCCACCGCTCGAGGTTCTGGGCCAACTCCGCCATATCCGCCTGCGCCTGGCCGCGGCGGGATTTGCGCACGCTCTCGTTGTAGCTCGGGAACGAGATGGCCGCCAGCACGGCAATCACGATCAGCACGATCATCACTTCGACCAGGGTGAAGCCTTTCCGGCGAACCAAGCTATTCATCTGTCTCATCTCCGTGCATCAGGCCGCGGTCAACGTACTTGTCGCCAGGACTGGCGACCGCAGGCGCGCGGCAGGTAATAAGGCGGTGCGCCCGCGACGCTGATGACCAGGTCGCAAGTGCGTCCCAGGGCCTCGGCGATCTCGGCGGCGGTGGCACCCGCAGCCACGGAACCCGGGGGCGGCAGCAGCAGCACGGCGACGTCACGCACAGGCGTGGAGCCTGCGGTTTCGAGGCGTGTGCCTACCGTACCCTGGGGCGCGGCCGTTCCGGTGGGCGACCCGGCCCGCAAGCCGCTCAGGCCGGCGGAGCCGCTGACGGCGTTCATGGCATACAGCCAGTTGGTGCCGCCCGCTGCACAGGGATCGCCACCGGCGCCGCCTGGCTGGAACGCCGGGAACAGGATGAGCCCGCTCTGCAGCCGCGGCGTACCCACGAATCGCTCGCCGTCCTGGAACGTGTCGGTGCCATCGGTGGTCACCAGGTCCATGTGCCAGCCGTTCTGGGTGACGTAGTCCACCGCATTGGTGCTAAGCGCCCGCAGACCGGACACGGTGACTGAAAGCACCTGCTCGGCCAGATCGGATCGGCTCGCCGTGGCAGGGGTCGCCGGGGACTTGTCCAGCACCGCATACAGCGACTGGATGCTCTGGTCGGTGGCGTCGTTCTCGAAGGCGTAGCTGCCGGTGCCGAAGAACAGCAGCACACCGCCGCCCGGGCCCGCGCCAACCTCGATGCCGCCGGTGATGGGCTGGCGCTCGCCCGCCTGTTCCGCCGTGAATACCGGCAGACCGCCGTTCGCGACCGTGTTGTTACGCAGGTCGAACTTCCAGATGTTGCCGTGCAGGTCGCCGCCATACGCGGTATCCGCGTAGCCGTCGGAGCCGGCCGTGGTGGTGTTGCTGAGCCATTTGTCGATCAGCACCACGCTGCCCAGGCCATTGGGCGTTGCTGGGCCGCCCACTTCGGCAGTCTCGATGGACACAACGCTACCCGTGGCAACGTCGACAACGAACAGGCTGGCCTGCCCGGTGTCGCTCTTGAAGCCATTGCCGAACACCGCCTTCCAGACCGGCGTGGCGGTTCCTATCTTGGTGGGCACGACAACCGGCTTGCCGAGCACGTGACCGATGCGGTCGCCGGCGGTTCCGCTCACCGAATCCGTGACTTCCCAGCGCACGTTTGCGGGCCCGAAGGAACCCGGGTTGGAGACATTCAGCGCGAAGACACCGCGGCCGCCGGCGCCTGCGGTGCCAACCAGGGCCGTACTCCATGCACCGCCAATGAGGACGTCGGAGACTGTCACCGGACCGTCAACGAAGTAACGATGCTGGAACTTCTGGTCGTTGCCGAGGGCGGCGTTGTAGGGGAACAGCAGGTTGCCCATGTGCCCAAGCGCCGTGCTCGGGATGTAGGCGAAGGTCTCGACGCCGGTTTCGCCGTTGAAGGCATGCAGCATGCCGTCGTTGGCGCCCGCATACACGATCTTGTCGCGCGAGGCCTTGGTGGCCAGGTACGCGCCGTAACCGTAGGGATCGGGGACGCCAGCGACCGGGCCGACCAGGTTGCGGTAGCCGTAGTTGTCGGTCGGCGCCGAAATCACCGGACTGGAGTTGATGATGTCGCCCAGGACCGTGGTGCGCTCACGCAGCTTGGTTCCTTCAAGCGACTGGTCGCCCTGCAGGAAGGAAACCGCCTGCGCATTGGTCACGGTCAGCGCGGTGATCTCGGCAGCGGTGCAGCGCGACAGGGGGCCGCTGCAGATCGCCGTGAGCGAACCCAGGTTGGCTTGGTTGAACGCCGCCACCGTGGGGTTGACTGTGGTGGCGGGCCGAGCGAACAGAATCTTGCGCGAGCCCGACGCAGGCAGAACCGTGCTGGCTTCCCACAGCGAGTCGTACTCCACCGCGCCGGCCGATGTCACGGTGACGCCCTCGGCGCGCAGCTTGCCGTACCAGTCAGTGCCGCGATTCACGGAGCCATACTCCGGGACTACGCTGAAGGACGTAGTGTCGACCCGGGCGCCGGTGAGCGCGATGCTGCCGGACGGACCCACGCCCTCGTTCACCGCCGCCAGCACTTCGCGCATGGCGGTGGTGATGGCGCTGGGCGACTTCGCGTTGATGAAGCGGCCGCGGCTGGACAGCGTGCCGTGCCAGATTTCGTCCACGGCGCTGGGGTTGTTGTCCTGCCATGCCTCCCAAGCCGGCGGGTTGCCGAACGGGTCCGTCGTGGCCGCCAGATCGACGCCAAAGATATCGCCTTTGGAACCCAAGGTGATGCCGTAGAAGTTCATGTGCGGATTGATATTGCAATCGTCGCGCGGGTCGCTGGACGGGCAGTTGATCGGCACGGGCACACGACCCGGTTCGAGGTCAGGCCGCAGGTTGTCCAAGTAGTTCTGTGCGGCGATATCGGCCAGAGTGTCGCTGTGGGCATCGGCGAACGGCACGCCCATGCCGCCATCGGCATTGGGCGGCGTCGCGCCCGGGGTGCCCTGGTTGCTGTAGCCGTCGGTGAACAGCATGCCGGCGTTGCGCTGGCAGGCGAGCTGCACCGGGGCCGCAGCGTCGGTGCGGCGGAACTGCCGGCCGATCTGGGCCACCGCGTGGCGATTGGGCGTGGATCCAGCCGCAGGCAAGGCCAGCAGGTCGAGGTAGAGCAGGCGCTTCTGCGCCGCGGCGGACATGTCCCGCATGGTGATATCCGGGTACACATAGCTGCCCGTGTAGCCATTGATGCGGAAGTAGGCGATCCGCATGTTGTTCACGTCTACCAGCGAATTGGTCAAGCCGGCGACCATGGCGCGGTTGCGGTTGCCGTAGAAGCTGAACCAGTTGGCGAAATTCTGGATCGCGGTGTTGTACGCCGCGGTCGAGGCGTAGTTGGCCAGCTTGATTTCGTATTTGTACAGGTTCACGCCAGTACCGCCCGCATCCACGGCCGTGGTGCGGTTGGCGGCCAGGAACCCAACCGGCGCAGGCTCGCTGGTGGGCAGGAAGAACGTGGCCGGGTAGTACTGGATGCCGACGTCGCAATTAGCCGTGACCGTGAAGTTACTGGTCAGCGGCACCCACGCGCGCTGCGACGGCAGCGCAGCAGCCAAACCGCCGCAGGCGGTGTCCGCAACCCGGAAGTAGCTCGTGCCAGCCGGCAGCACGGTGCCTTGTGGCACACGGAAGATCTCATCGTCGGCAGGACGGCCAGCATGGAAGCGCCGCACGGCCACGTTGGTGCAGTTCGCCGTGAGGGTGACATTAGCTCCCAAGGTGACCCAGGCGCCACCACCGGGCAGGCCGCCGCAGGCCGTGGTCCGCCTGACCGCCACGCCCGCGGGGAACAGGGTGCCGGTGTTGTAGGTGGCGTCCGCCTGCTCGGTGAACCCAGCGTCGTCGGTGGCGCTGTCGTCGGTGCGGTCAAAATGCAGGGCGCCCACGTTGATGGTCGGCGTAGCCGACCTGGGGCGCGTGCGCGTGGCCGTGGTCGAGGCCGGGGCGAATGCAACGCCGTTCTCGTCGATCCAGGTGCCGTAGACCGTGTTGGGATCGTAATAGGACGGGTTGTAGTTGGGCGACCGGGCGAAACCGAAGCGATCGATCGGCGGGATCGCGTAGCGCGTGGCGCCGATGCGATGCCCCGGCACCGGGATGATGTGGTGGAAATT
>JANORD010000001.1:0-16325 GCA_031415095.1 Lysobacteraceae bacterium | reverse complement strand
TGCTGCAGATCCCCGAATCCAAGGTGTTCACCCACCTCAAGGCAGTGCAAGCGTTCCAGCAGGCGGTGTCGGCGCTGGGCTGCCGCGTGGCGCTGGAGCAGTTTGGCACGGGCCTGAACTCCTTCCAGATGCTCAGCCACTTCTCGCCGGCTATCCTGAAGATAGACCGCGGTTTCATCACCGACTTGGGCAAGAACGCCGACCTGCAAAAGCAGGTTCGCGAGATCGTGGACAAAGCCCACGCCGCCGGCAAACTCACCGTGGCCGAATTCGTTTCCGACGCCACCACCATGAGCGTGCTGTTCGGCATGGGCATGGACTTCGTGGAAGGCAACTTCCTCGCCGCCGCCGGCCCCCACATGAACTACGACTTCGGCTAAGCCCAAGAACGGTGTCAGAATGAGTTCCGCGAACTCACTCTGACACGGTTACTTACACGGTTACTTTGCGGTCCGTGGCGGGCGCGTCGCGCAGGGCTTGGATGCGCTCGGCCAGCGGCGGGTGGCTCATGAACAGGCGCTTGAAGCCGCCGCCCACGCTGCCGGAGATGCCGAAGGCTTTCACTTGGCTGGGCAGGGTGCTCTGGCCGTAGGTGTTGGCCAGCTTCTGCAGCGCGGCGATCATCTTTTCGCGGCCGGCCAGGCTGGCGCCGCCCGCATCGGCGCGGAACTCACGCCAGCGGCTGAACCACATCGCGATGATGGACGCGAACAGGCCAAACACGATGTCGAGCACGAACACGATGGCGAAGTAAGCGAGTCCGCCGCCTTCCCGATTGCCGGTGAGCGCCGAGTCGATGATGCGGCCGACGATGCGCGCCAGGAAGATCACGAACGTGTTCAGCACGCCCTGGATCAGCGCCATGGTCACCATGTCGCCGTTGGCCACGTGGCTGACTTCATGCGCCAGCACCGCTTCGGCCTCGTCGCGGTCCATCGCCCGCAGCAGGCCGGTTGACACCGCCACCAGCGAGTTGTTGCGGCTGGGGCCGGTGGCGAACGCGTTGATTTCAGGCGCGTCGTAGATGCCCACTTCCGGCATCTTGATGCCGGCCGCCTCGGCCTGGCGGCGCACGGTGCTGTACAGCCAGGTCTCGGCCTCGTTGCGCGGCTGCTCGATCAAATGCATGCCGGTGGCGCGCTTGGCCGACCATTTGGAGATGAGCAGCGAGATCAGCGAGCCACCGAAGCCGAAGATGGCCGCGAACACCAGCAGCACGCCGTTGTTGCCCAGCGTGACGCCGAAGACGTTCTGCAGCACGCTCAACACGATGCCGAGCAGGACCATGACGGCCAGGTTGGTAGCCAGGAACAGACCGATACGCTTGAACATGGGGTGGGTCCTCGTGGGTTTTTGGCGTGGTACCGCCGCTCGGGCCATAAATGTACCCTCTGCACGTGAATTTCAAGTCGCCATGACCGCACCTGCCTGCCCTCGCGGCCGCTTCGCGCCCTCCCCGACCGGCCCGCTGCACTTGGGCTCGCTGGTGGCGGCGCTGGGCAGCTGGATGTACGCCCGCCGTACCGGCGGCGACTGGCTGCTGCGCATCGAGGACCTGGACCCACCGCGGGAAGTGGCCGGTGCCAGCGCGCAGCAGCAGCGCACCCTGGTGGCACTGGGCCTGGTGCCGGACGGCCCGGTGGTGGCGCAAAGCCAGCGCGGCGATCTCTACCAGCGTGCGCTGGAGCAGCTGTTGGACGCCCGCCTGGCCTTCGAATGCCGCTGCAGCCGCGCCGACGTCGCGGCCTCGGGCGGGGTGCATCGCCAGTGCGTCGCCGGGCCGTCGCAACGGCCTGCGGCGGTTCGCCTGCGTGCCCCGGAGGGTCGCGTCGTAGTTGCCGACGAACTCTTCGGCGACTTCGCCCAGGATTTGGCGCAGGACGTCGGCGATTTCGTGCTGCGGCGCGCGGATGGGCTATGGGCTTACCAACTGGCCGTAGTGGTGGACGATGCCGCGCAAGGAATCACCCACGTGGTGCGCGGCGCCGACTTGCTTGATTCCACGCCGCGCCAGGTTTTCCTGCAGCGCCAACTGGGCTTGCCAACGCCGAGTTACGCGCACCTGCCGCTGGTGCTGGCGGCGGACGGCAGCAAGCTGTCCAAGTCCGACGGCGCCGTGCCGGTGACAGCGCACACGCCCTGGCCGCCGCTGCAGGCAGCATGGGCCGCGCTGGGCCAGCGTGCCGAAGCGCTGGTGCCCGCCGGCCTGCCTCAATCAGCACTCAGGCAGGCGCTGCCGCACTTCGACCCCGCCCGGATTCCGCGCCCGCAGGCGCCCAGCCCGCACACCGCGCGCACCGACACGTAAGCCGCCGGAAAGCACGGCCGCGCCCGCTTGCACGCGACCCGACGCTGGGAGATGCTGCGTCCCTAACGAAGCGCCACCGCGGCGCAAACTTCCCGGTGCCCGCCATGCCGCAAGTCCGCATCATCAAGAAATATCCGAACCGCCGGCTCTACGACACCGAGATATCCAGCTACATCACGCTTGAGGACGTGCGCCAACTGATCCTGGATCGCGAAGCCTTCACCATCCGCGATGCGCGCAGCGGCAACGACCTCACGCGCGGCGTGCTGATGCAAATAATCGCCGAGCATGAAGAGCACGGCCAGCCGATTTTCACCAGCGAACTGCTCACCCAGGTCATCCGCTTCCGCGGCGATTCGCTGCAGGGCGCGCTGGGTAGCTTCCTGGAACGCAGCCTGCAGTTTTTCCTGGACCAGCAGCAGACCGTGCGCAGCCAGATCGGCAGCTTGGTGGGGCAGGCGCCGTGGGCCCTGCTCAACCAGCTGGCCGAACGCAACATGGAGCTGTGGCGCACCTTTCAGCAGGGCCTCGGCGGCAGCTCGGCGCCCGCCGCCCCCAAGACGCGCAGCAAGCCGCGCAGCAAGGCCAGCCTGCGCTGACCCGCGGCGCTAGAGCTCGCGCACCACGCGCAGGCCCAGGCGGGCGTGCGTGGTGTCGGCGGGCGATGCCTGCCGATAGGCCGAACGCGCACGGTCCAAGGTGCTGGCCCACGACGCGCCGCGGACAACACGCTCCTCGCAGCCCGGATTCACCCAGGCGCTGCCGTCGCCAGGCGCGCGGCGGTAGCTGTCGTGCCAGCAGTCCTGCACCCATTCCGACACGTTGCCGATCAAGTCGAAGGTGCCCAGCGCCTCGGCCGGGAAACTGCGCACCGGCGCCGGACCCCAGTGGCCGTCGGAATAGCCAGCAATCGCGTTGGACCACTGGCGCCGGAGTTCGGACACATCCTGGTCGCCGGTGAGATTGCCGACCACGCGAGCCGGAGCCTGCGCGCCCCAGGCGTAGGCTTCGGCGCGTCCGCCGCGCAGCGCGAATTCAAACTCGGCTTCGCTGGGCAGGCGATAGCTCTGCCCGGTTTGCGCCGACAGCCACGCGGCGTAGGCCTGGGCGTCCTCGAAGGCGATGTGCACCACCGGCAGCTCCGCCGCGGCGGGCTTGCCAGCGTGGTCGCGGCGCCAGTCCACGCGGCTGTGCTCGCTCATCACGCCACCGCGCTCGTCGTAGACCGTGGAGCGGCCGCGCCGGGTGGCCAGGCTCCGATAAAGCGTCGCCTCGACGAAGCGCTTGAAGTCGCCCACGGTGGTTTCATTGCGGGCAATGGCGAATCCACGCTTGAACTCCACGTCATGCGCCGGACCTTCGCTCTCCTGCCGCTGGGCCTCGTCCTCGGGCGAACCCATGGTGAAGCGGCCATGCGGCAGCACCACCATCTCGGGGCCTTCGCCGCCGGCGGCGAGTGGATCGCGGAACACTTGGCCGGGGCGAAATCGGCCGTAGTGCCGCGCCAGTTCGATGCGTTCGGCCAAGGCGTCCATGCCCACCGACTGCAGCGACACCCCCTCAGCCTGCTGCAGCCGCCGCGCGGCCAGCTCCAGATCCAGCGCATCCACGGCGGCGTGGCCCTGCCCCAGCAGCTGATCGGTGCGCACCTGGCGCAGTTCGCTGATACGCGCACTGCGGTCTTGGTGCGCCGGGGAATTGGCGAGGATGCGGGCAGCGTCCGCCATCAGCGCTTCGGAGTCGGCGTAGTGGCCGGCCTGCGCCGCTGCCAAGGCGCGGTTGAGATGGTCGTCCTGCAGCCGCACCAGGCCGTCGCGGGCTGGCAGGAATTCGGGATAGGCCTGCAGCGCCTCGCGATACGCCGCCACTGCGCTTTTGGCTTCGGGCTTGAAGATGCGGCCAGCCTGGGCGCGCGCATCGCCGCGCCCGGTCAACTGCTGCGCACGCTGCGCGGCGGCGATGGCCTGGCGATAGGACGCCAGTTCCGGATGTTGGGGCTGGGCGCGGGTGACGATGCGTTCGATGCGCTGCGCGTCCGGCACGCGGCCTTCCGACAAGCCTTGACGGCCGCTCGCGAGCAGGGCCAAGGCCACCGTATCCACGCCGGCCAAGGCATCGGCCTGCGTGGGGTCGGTGGCCAGAACGCCCAGGTACAGCTCCAGCGCCCCCGGCTCCGGTGGCTCGGCCTCGAGCGCTGACTCCGCGGGCGCACTGGCGAAATCCTCGCCCACGCTGAGCCAGCGGCCGGCCTCCAGCGCCTCGGCCGCCGCGCGCAGCGCGGCGCGCTGGCGGGCCTTGGGAATGGCTTCGATCGCGGGCGCCCAGTCGGGCACCTCGGGCGCCAGCTCGGCCGGCGCCTCGTCCACCTCCGCCTCCAAATCCACCGGATCCACGGGTGCAGGCGCGTCCGGCGCCGATGCGGCACCGGGCGCTGGCTCCGCGCCGCAGCCGGCCAGCAGGCAGGCGGCGAGCAACGCGGTCGGCAGCAGGCTTCGATGCAAAGGATTCATCCGCGTGAGTTTGCGCCCGAAGTATCGCAGCGACATGGGCGTCCCGAACTTAGGCTAAGGTGCCCGCTTCTGGCAACCGCAGTGCAGCCCTTGAGCCTCTGGATAAACACCCCGCAAGCCCTGTCCGAACGCCTCGCCCACTGGGCCGGCCAGCCCCTGGTGGCCCTGGACACCGAATTCATCCGCGAACGCACCTATTACCCGCAGCTGGCGCTGGTGCAGTTGGCCATCCCCGGCGACATCCTGCTGGTGGACCCGCTGGTGCCCGGCATGGACGCGGCGCTGCGGCCGCTGCTGGTAGATCCCGCCGTCACCAAACTGATGCACAGCGCCAGCGAGGACCTGCAGGCGCTGATGCGCGGCTGCGCCGCCCTGCCCGCCCCGCTGTTCGACACCCAGGTGGCAGCAGCACTGGTGGGCCTGGGCGCCGGCCTGGGCTACCAGAAACTGGTGGAACAGGTCACCGGCATCACCCTGGCCAAGGGCGAGACCCGCTCGGATTGGCTGCGCCGGCCGCTGAGCGCCGCGCAGCTGGAATACGCCGCCGACGACGTGCGCTACCTGCATGAAGTGCACGCGCAGCTGGACCGCCTGCTGGCCGAAAAAGCCCGCCACGCCTGGCTGCAGTCCGACGCCGAGCGCTCGTTGCGCCAAGCCGCGCAGGAGGGCGAGGAGCCCTGGCCGCACTTGGCGGTGCGCAGCGCGCAGAGCCTGGACGCCGACGGCCAGGCCAGGCTGTGCCGCCTCCTGCGCTGGCGCGATATCGAAGCGCGCCGCAGCGACAAGCCCAAGAGCTGGATCATCGACAACGAGCTGGCCGTGGGGCTGGCCCGCCGCCCGCCGGCCACGGAAGCCGATTTCAACGCCACGCTGGACCGCCACCCCAAGGCTCCGCGCAAATCGCGCGGCGAGCTCTGGGCGCTGACCAGTGCACCGGTGGACGCGCAGGAGCGCCAGCTGCCGCTGCTGAGCGGCGACAGCCTGGACAAGCAAAAAGTGAAGGCAATGCAGGAAGCCGTGGCCGCCGTCGCGCTCGCCAACGGCCTGCCCGATGGCCTGCTGTGCGCCCGCCGGCACCTGGAGACCCTGCTGGAGGGCCGCGGCTGGCCCGACGCCCTCATCGGCTGGCGCCGTGAGCTGCTGGAACCTGCCCTGGCCCCGCTGCTGCCGCGCGGCTAGCCATCGCGGCGGCGCCTCCGTATAATTCACGGACCTTCTGTGGGGGGGTAGCTCAGCTGGGAGAGCGCATCGTTCGCATCGATGAGGTCGTGGGTTCGATCCCCATCCTCTCCACCAAATTCTTCGGGTAACGCCCAAGCAGGCCGGACCACCAGCGCAACCCGCTGGGCCCGGCCTTTTTGCTGCGTTGGCGCGGGGTATATATCGGCGTATATACTCGCCGCACAGCCCGCTGGAGCCGCCCCATGGCCGAGACCCGAATCGCCAAACTGTTCAAGAACGGCGCCAGCCAGGCCGTGAGGCTGCCGGCGGAATTCCGCTTCCAGGGAGACGAGGTGTACGTGACCCGCGACGACGTTACCGGCGATGTGGTGCTGTCCAATCGTCCGGGCGTGAAAGCCTGGAGCGAGCTGTTCCAGCTGATCCGTTCCGTAGACGCGCCCGCTGATTTCCTCATGGATCGTCCCTTGAACGGGCTGCCCCGCGAGCAGGGCGTGTTTGACGAAGCCCTGCCGCCGCCCAAGAAAAAGGCGCGCTGAACGTGCTCCATTTGCTCGACACCGATACCGCCAGTTACCTCATCCGGGGCAAGGCGCCGGCGATCGAGGCCAAGCTGCTGGCGCTGCTGCCCTCGATGGTCGCGATTTCGGTGATGACGCGTGCAGAGCTACTCTACGGCCTGAAACGGCTACCGCCCGGGCACGGCCTGCAGCGGACGGTGCATCAATTCCTGAAGCTGGTCCGCACCTTGCCCTGGGACAGCGATGCGGCCGGCTGGTATGCCGACATCCGGCATCAACTGGTGAGCAGCGGGCAGCCGATCGGCGAGATGGACATGATGATCGCCGCGCAGGCGCTTGCTTCCGGCGCCGTGCTGGTGACCAACAACAGCCGCCACTACGCGCGCATCCAGGCGCCGCTGATCCTCGCCAACTGGGCCTGAGTCGCGTTACAGCCGCCAGCGCGGCCTCGCGCTTGACAGCCCCCGCAGCGCCAAGCCAGAGTGCAGACATGTCCCGGCAGCGTTACACCACTACGATTACCACCTCCACTACCCTTGCGGTGGTGCGGATGGTCTTGCCTGGATAAGTAATCCACCTTGGCCCCGCACCTCGACAGAGGCGGGCCGTGTGTTGCCCCTCCTGACGATGCGCGAGGCCTCCCAACGGAGCCTTCATGAACGCGTCCCTGCTTGACCCAAAACCCGCCGCCGTCCTCCGTACTCGCGCCCACAAATTCGGCGGCAGTTCGCTGGCCGACGCCAGCCGCATCAAGCATGTGGCCACCCTGCTGCTGGCCGGCGACGAACCCGGCCAGGTGGCCGTGGTATCGGCCATGCAGGGCGTCACCAATGCGCTCATCGCGCTGGTCGACGCCGCCTGCGCCGGCCGCGACTGGAGCCCGGACTGGCTGGCGCTGAAGCAGCGCCACGCGCTCGCCGCCAGCGAGCTGGTGCCCGAGGATGCCGAGAGCCTGCAGGCCTGGCTGGCGCAGGAGTTCGAACAATTGGCCGGCCTGCTGCAGGCCGTGGCGGTGCTGGGCTCGCCCGGACGGCCCACGCTGGAGCGCATCCAGGGGCTGGGCGAAGTGTGGTGCGCGCGGCTGCTGCGCGCGCACCTGGCCGAACGCGGCGCCAACTATGCGCTGCTGGATGCCCGCGAACTGCTGCACGTGCTGCCGGGCGAACTGGGCGTGGCGGTGGACTGGCCGCGCAGCCAAGCGGCGCTGGCGCACTGGCGCGGCGCGCATCCGCAGGCGCGCAGCATTGCCACCGGCTTCGTCGCCTGCGGGCCGGACGGACTGCCCACGGTGCTGGGCCGCAACGGCAGCGACTACTCGGGCGCCATCTTCGCGGCGCTGTTCGAAGCCGACGAACTGCATATCTGGACCGACGTGGACGGCGTACTGTCCGCCGATCCGCGGCTGGTGCCGGAAGCCGTGCCGCTGCCTGCCCTGAGCTATCGCGAGGCCTGCGAACTGGCGTATTTCGGCGCCAAGGTGATCCACCCGCAAACGCTGACGCCGGCGATGGCGCGCGGCATGCCGGTGCTGATCCGCAACACCTTCCGCCCCGAACTGCCCGGCACCCGCATTGACGCGCAGGGCGGCGCCGGCGGACCGGTGAAAGGCCTGACCCTCAGCACCGACCTGGCCTTGGTAAGCCTGGAGGGTGCGGGGTTGATCGGCGTTCCCGGCACCGCAGAGCGCGTGTTCGCGGCGCTGCATGCGCACCGGATTTCCGTGGTGATGATTTCGCAGGGCTCGTCCGAGCATTCCATCTGCTGCGTGGTGCGCGAGCCCGAAGCGCAGGCGGCGCGGCGGGCGCTGGAAGCGGCGTTCGAGCGCGAAGTGGCGGCCGGCCAGGTGCAGGGCGTGCAGCTCACGCCCGACGTGTGCGTACTGGCGGCGGTGGGCGACGGCATGGCCGGCACGCCGGGCGTGGCGGCGCAGCTGTTCGGCGCACTCGCGCGGGCGCGGGTGAACATCCGCGCCATCGCCCAGGGCGCGTCCGAGCGGAACATCTCAGTCGCCGTGGCGGCGGCCGACGCCACCCGCGCGCTGCGTGCGGCGCACGCCAGCTTCTGGCTGTCGCCGCAAACGGTGGCGCTGGCGGTGATCGGGCCCGGCAAGGTGGGCGCGGCGCTGCTGGACCAACTGCAGGCCGCCTTGCCGCGCCTGCAGCGCGATGCGGGACTGGACCTGCGCCTGCGCGCGCTGGCCGACAGCCGCCGGCTGTGGTTGGGCGAACACGGCGGTCCGGGCGACTGGCGCGAACGGCTTGCCCAGGCCACGGAACAGGACCTGGACGCCCTGCCCGCGCACCTGCTGGGCGCGCACTACCCGCACGCGGTGATCGTGGACTGCAGCGCCAGCAGCGCCGTGGCTGAGCGCTACGCCGGCTGGCTGGCGGCGGGCATCCATGTGATCACGCCCAACAAGCAGGCGGTGGCCGGCCCGTGGGCGCGACGCCAGGCCATCGAAGCCGCGCGACTGGCCAGCGGCGCGCGGCTGCGCTACGAAGCCACCGTGGGTGCCGGCTTGCCGGTGATTCAAACCTTGCGCGACCTGCTGGACACCGGCGATGAGCTGATCGCGGTGGAGGGCATTCTTTCCGGCACGCTGGCGTGGCTGTTTAATCGCTATGACGGCAGCCAGCCGTTCTCGGCGCTGGTGCGCGAGGCGCATGCGCTGGGCTACACCGAGCCCGATCCGCGCGATGATTTGTCGGGCGTGGACGTGGCGCGCAAGCTGGTGATCCTGGGCCGAGAAGCCGGCATCGCGCTGTCGCTGGAGGACGTGCAGGTGGAAGGACTGGTGCCGCCCGAGCTGCGCGAGTTGGGACGCGAGGCATTCATGGCGTCACTGGAAGCGCTGGACGCGCCGCTGCTGGCGCGCCTGCAGGCCGCGAGCGGACGCGACGCGGTGCTGCGCTACGTTGCCCGCCTTGGCGACGATGGCCAGGCCAGCGTGGCGCTGGTGGAACTGCCGCGCAGCCACGCCTTCGCGCACCTGCGCCTCACCGACAACATCGTGCAGTTCACCACGCGGCGCTATCGCGACAACCCGCTGATCGTGCAGGGTCCTGGTGCCGGCCCCGACGTGACGGCGGCGGGCGTGTTCTCCGACCTGTTGCGGCTGGGCGCAGCGCTGGGGGCGCGCCTGTGAGCCTTGATGTCGCGCGGGCGTTCGCGCCGGCTTCGGTGGGCAATGCCGCGGTGGGTTTCGACATCCTGGGCCACACGATCGCCGGGCCCGGCGACACCGCCACGGTGCGGCGCCTCAACGCGCCGGAAGTTCGCATCACCGCCATCCGCGGCAGCGTCACCACGCTGCCGATGGAAGCGGCGCGCAACACCGCCGGCGCCGCGCTCATCGCGCTGCGTGAGTCGCTGGCCCTGCCCTTCGGCTTCGCGCTGGAGTTGGACAAAGGCCTGCCGCTGGGTTCGGGGTTGGGCGGCTCGGCGGCGTCCTGCGTGGCGGCGCTGGTGGCGGCGAATGCGCTGTTGCCCGAGCCGCTCACGCGCGATCAGCTGTATCCGTTCGCCCTGATCGGTGAAGCGGTGGCCAGCGGCGGGCGCCACGGCGACAACGTCGGGCCGATGCTGCTGGGCGGCCTGGTGCTCGCCACTGCCGAGCGCCTGGTACCCATCGCGGTACCGGCGGCCTGGCACTGCGCGGTGGTGCATCCGCACTTCGTGCTGGAAACGCGCGCGGCGCGCGCGGCGCTGGCCGGCCACTACGCATTGGCCGAGTTCGTGGCGCAAAGCGCGCTGCTGGCGCAGGTGCTGCTGGGCTGCGAGCGTGGCGATGCGGCGCTGGTGCGTGCGGGCTTGCGCGATGTGCTGGTGGAGCCGCGGCGCGCGGCGCTGGTGCCGGGCTTCGCGGCGGTGAAGCAGGCCGCGCTGGACGCCGGCGCGATGGGCGCCAGTATTTCCGGCGCTGGACCCAGCGTGTTCGCGTGGTTTGAAACCCGCGCCCAGGCCGAAGTGGCCGGCGCCGCAATGGCCGCAGGTTTCGCCGAAGCGGGCCTGGCCAGCGATGTCCACGTGAGCCCGGTGGCTGGCCCAGCCGCGGAGCTGTGCGCATGAACTTCATCAGCACCCGAGGGCTGGCGCCGCCGGTCACCGTGGGCCCGGCGCTGGCGGCAGGCTTGGCGCCAGACGGTGGGCTGTACATGCCGGCACAAATGCCACGACTGCGCCCGGAGGATTTTGCCGGGCGCGAGTCGCTGGCCGCGGTGGCCGAGCGCCTGCTGCAGCCTTTTTTCGAAGGCGATGCGCTGGCCGCGGAGCTGCCGGCGGTATGCGCGCAGGCGTTCGCGGTGGAGCCGCCGCTGCGTGCTTTCGGCAGCGAAGGCGACTACGTACTTGAGCTGTTCCATGGCGCTACGGCAGCCTTCAAGGACTACGGCGCCGGTTTCCTGGCGGCCTGCCTGGCCGCGCGGCCCGCGCAAGCCGCGCCCTTGACCATCGTGGTGGCGACCTCCGGCGACACCGGCGCGGCCGTGGGCGCGGCTTTCCACGGGCGCCCGGGGTTTCGCGTGGCCATTCTTTACCCAGACGGCCGCGTGTCGCCGCGCCAGGCGCACCAGTTGGGCTGCTTTGGCGACAACGTCCGCGCGTTTGCCGTCGCCGGCAGCTTCGATGATTGCCAGCGCATGGCCAAGGCCGCGCTGGGCGACGCCGCGCTGCGCGCCGAGGTACCGCTGAGTTCGGCCAACAGCATCAGCCTGGGGCGGCTGCTGCCGCAGATGGCGTACTACGCGCAGGCCAGCCTGCGGCATTGGCGCGCACACCGGCGGCCGCTGGGTTTCGTGGTGCCCACCGGCAACCTGGGCAACGCGCTGGCGGCGCTGCTGGCGCGGCACGTGGGCCTGCCCGTCGGCGATATCCACCTGGCCACCAATGCCAACCAGGCGCTGCCGGAATTCTTCGCCGGTGAAGAGTACCGGCCGCGCCCCAGCATCCCGACCCTGGCCAACGCGATGGACGTGGGCGCGCCCAGCAATTTCGAGCGTCTCGACTGGCTCTACGGCGATGAGCAGGCGCTGCGCCAGGCCCTGCGCGCCGAGTCGGTGTCCGACCGGGACATTCGCGATACGGTGGCCCGGGCGCAGGCGGAACTGGGCGAAACCCTGTGCCCACACACCGCCACGGCGGGCTGCCTGCTGCGGCGGCTGCGGGCCCGCGGTGTGACGGGTGACCTGTGCGTGGTGGCCACCGCGCACCCGGCCAAGTTTCCTGAAGTAGTGGAGCCCTGCATTGGCCACGCCGTGGCGCTTCCGCCCGCCCTGGCCCACATGCTGGCCCAGCCCAGCCGCGCCGAGCCGCTGGCGGCGCAGGACCCGGACTTCGCGGCACAGTTGCGGGCGTGGTAGGGCCAAGCGGCGGGCGTTTCTGCGATAATTCGCGGGCTTGGCCCCGTAGCTCAGCTGGATAGAGCGTCCCCCTCCTAAAAAACCGGCCCCGCTGAGAGGCCCGTATTTACTGGGGGTCAGCTGCCGCAGGGTGTACTGGAAGGGCCTGTTCTGGCCCCCGGGGTAGCACAGTTAGCACACCCCTACCGCCGGCACCCACTCCGCTGCCACCACCGGCAGGCCGGCAGGCGGGATTCCTCGATGGCCGCGCTGGCCTTTTCCACGAAGGTGCGCAGGTTGGCCTTGTCCCGGTTGCTCAGCCAGAGCGCATCCTCCAGGTCGGCGGCGTAGTCCCACGCCTGCCCCACCGTGGCGGCATCCTCCAGTCGCTGAATGTCGCCGGCCGGCAGGCGCGGCTGGGTCAGGGCGTCAACCCCCAGGCGCAGCACCTGCAGGTCGGTCGCGGGCCTCGCGTCGTTGGCGGGCGATGTCGCGCAGGCTGTCAGGGATAGCAGTAGCGCGAAGGTCAGCGATAGTCGGGTCAGCATGGGAGAGCTCCTGGATGGCTTGGGCGCTGGCAGCGCGGGACTGGGTGACCACGACCTCAACCCGCTGGGTGTCGGCCTGTACGGCGCCCAGGGCGCCCGTGGTGGCCTCGGTGGCGGCAGCGGTAGCGGTGGCCTCGGACAACGCCGCCTCGGCCGCCTCAGCGCGGGCCACGGCGCTGCGGTAGTGCCAGCCCAGCGCCAGCAGGCCGCCAAGGACGGTGAGCACCAGCAGCGCCTTCACCAGCGCGACGATCTGGCCCGGCGTCACGGCTTGGCCCTCGTAAAGAACCGCCCCACCAGCCCCACGGCCAGCACGGCCCACAGCAGGCCCTGCGCCCAGGTTGGCATGGGTTGGTCGCGCAGGAATATCCACGCCATCAGGATGGACTGGCTGGCGATGTTGGCCTGCACGGATACCCAGCGCAGGCCCTTGCGCCAGTCGGGCACGGGTTCAATTTTGCGCTTCATTCACGGCCTCCAGGCAGTTGCGGTATTCGTCGGCGCGCCGGTTCGCCAGTCCCTGAACGAACTGATAGCGAGGGGTGCCGTCTGCGTTCTTCCCGGCCTTCACGTAGCTCCACACCCTGCGCCCGCTGTCGCTGTAGGCCATGCGCTTGCAGCCTAGCGCCCAATCGCCTGCGTTCCATGCCCGCATGGCCGCGCTGCCGCAGGTGGCGCCGGCGCCGTTGTTCCATGCGTGGCTGGTCGCCATGTCGAACACGACTTGGTGCGGCAGGCGCTTGAAGCACATGGCGAGGCGCGTCTGCACCGCCATCAACGCCCGGTCGGATTCAGCCCGACACTTTTCCACCGTCCACACCTGCCCCACGATGATGGGCGTGGTGGTGACGTGGCGGGTGATGCCATCGCACACGGTGGGCAGGCCGCCGGCCAGCTTGTCGGCGTAGACGGTGAGCACGGGTTCGGCCCCGCCGGATTCCCAGAAGCCGAGGTATCCGACCACGCCAGCGGTGGCGAGTAGCAGCGTGCCGCCGAGGTGCGGGAAGTGCTTGGGGGTGCCTTTGCCGGGCTGATAGGGTTTGGAATTTGACATCAGTCGCCCCATCCGGTGAAGCCGGAAGGCGGGGAATAGGTAAAAGCCCCGGCGGTGAATGCGCCGTCCCAAATCTCGGCCGTGCGGTAAACAGAAACGCACGGGAAAAGTGAGCCGGTCAGCCCACTAAACGCCTCGTTGGTTCCCGCGGCGGGATTGCCCGATGCCTGCCAGACGTTTGCGCGGGCGAACCATATTTTTCCTGCGGTCAAGTCCACGGCGACACCTATAACTATCGGGGTCGCAAACGAATTGCCGAAAGCAGTCAGCGAACCATTGTTCGCCTTTTGTCCGTTGACTTGCAGGTATCCCCAGCTGCCCGCGCTGGAGCCGGGATAGTTGGTCAGAACCAGGCTAGAATTTGCCACGCCGATGATGCGATCACCCGCGCCGGTCGGGCGCGTGGCTGCCTCGAAGTACCATTTGCCAGAACTTTTTGACGCAGTTGCCCGAACTGCGCGATGCACAGATGTCGCGGAGGTTCCGACTGTCAGATCACCGGCGCTCAGTGTAATGTCCGAGGCCTTATCGGCCGGGTTCCAGGTCACGCCGCCGCCACCGCCGCCTGCCGCCGGCTGGGCGATGCGCCCCGCCTCGCCCGCTTGGTAGGGGAAGGGGATCATGCGTCGGTGTCCGCGTTGGTGGTCACGTAGAGCGTGATGCCGTGCAGGCGCGCGTCGATGGCCATGGTGTCCGAGCCGTTGGCCGTCACGCGGCTAACGCGGAAGAAAACCATATCCTCGGGCTGCGGCGTGCCGCCCACGGTGATCGCCGCCGACTCGGGGCCGGTGTACAGGTCGTTCGTGGTGCCGCCAGTGTCGGTGCTGAGCTGCGCGGTGCCGAACGCGACGGCGATGGGGTCGTCGTTGCTCACCGCTACGGCCTGGACATCCCATACCACGCCGAAGTTCACCGTGGTGGCCGCATGGCTCCAATGCGGCACGAACGTGACCGTGCCCTCGTTCCACTTCTTGGGCATGACCAGGGAAAACTGCGCGTATTCCTGCGTGGTGGTGTCGAAGTCCAGCGACACAATATCGGGCTGGCTGCCGGCCGATGCGATGGCAGCCAGGGCCGCGCAGCCGCCCGTCACGCTCGGGCGCATGCCCGCCGCGCTGATGTAGATGGCATGGCGGCCCTGCGTGCTACCGCCGCCGGGCGCGTAGACCTCCCAATCTCCCGAGGCCGTGCGGTATTGCCGGAACTCGGTCGCGCCCACGCGCTTGATGAGGCCGTCGTAGGGCGTCCAGTAGCTCCAGCTGCCGGCGCGGAACAGGGCGATGGTGTCGATCACTTCATCGCCCCAGGCCGCGCTCAGGATGTAGAGCTTGCCGTCGTCGGCCGGGCTGGCAAGGCTAGGCTGGCTGGCTTGGAAGCCCAGCGCCGCCCTGCCCTGCGCCTCGGCCCGCAGCGCGTTGTCGTTGAGCGGAATGGACAGTTGGCTGGAGCCGGCCAGCGCCGGGTCGAAGGGAAGCAGCGGGCGTGCGGTCGCAGCCATCAGATAACTCCAGAGGTCGCCGGGCCTGCGCCCGTGATGCGGTTGAGCTGGCTCACCGATGCGGTGATCGGGCCAGTGAAGGCGGTGTCTGACGTGGACAGCACAGGGGCGAGTACGTCATGCACCTGCGTCACGGTTCCATCGGTCAGCGTCACGCGCCAGCCAAGGCCGGCGGTGTTGATCGATGGCACCGGGTTGATATCCGTGCCGAATCGTTCGCGTGGTGCCCATGTCGCGCCGATCAGGCCAGCGCCGCGGGTCAACGCCAGCGATGCCGGCGGGAACTCGGTCTGACTCACGGCCGGATTCCACACCAGGTCAAACGTGGGCGCGGTCTCGGGGCTGGTGCCGCTGCTCACGAACTGGAAGCGAACCGTGGCGCCGATCAGCGAAGTGGGCAGCGGCACGAAGGTGGTGCCGTCGAGCATCACGAACTTGGCGCCAACAAGGTGGGCGTCGGCCTCAGTTGCCAACCCACCGCGCAGCAGCGTGCGCAGCGTCCACGCCCGCATGCCGTTGTCGGTCACGTCCCGGAACTGGATCAGCTCGGCCGTGCCGTCCGTGTAGGCGATGGCGGCCCCGTTGCCTTCCTGCAGCAGCTGTAGCTGGGTGACCGCTTCGAGCTGCCGGTCGTCCAGCATGGTCACGTTCAGCGGGTTGGTGGCGTCGGTGTAGCCCGGCAGGTTGGACGGCAGGCCGGTGGTGAGCGTGCCCAGGCGCGCGGCGGTGGTCAGCGTGGCGGCATTCGTCCAGCTGGCCCCGGCGTCGATGCTGTAGCGCACCGTGGCGCCCGACCATGCCGTGCCGGGAAGCCCACACACGCCGATGCGCACGCCCAGCTGGTCGTCGCCATCCACCACGCCGGGGATGTTCAGCACCACGAACTGGGTGATGCCGGCCAAGGAAGGCGGCGGGCCAGCCGGCGGCGGCAGCGGCAGCGCGGTGAGCACGCTGGTGTAGGCGCTCTGGCGGTCGCGGCGGGCCGTGACCTTGAGCACACCCTCCACGTCCTCCACCTTTTCCACGCGGATGCGGTACAGCGCCCCTCGGATGGACAGGCCCACGCAGTCGGTCGGGGACAGCCACGCATACGGGCCAGCGGGCAGCGAGAACGTGACCTCGCCGTTCAAGTCCTCCCACATCACTTTCAGGATGCGCTCGGCCGTCTGGAGCGCCTGCGTTTCATCCATGCAGATGGGAAGGTCCATGTTCGCCTCGCCGCGCACCCGGATATCGGGCGTGGTGCGGGCGAAAACAGCCGCCGGGGCGGCGTAGTTCTGGCCGGGGTTCAGGTACTTGAGTTGGAGCTTGCGGGGGTACTCGATGTCCTGCCCGCGCAGACTGTTTTCGTCGATATCCTCGATCAGGTCG